>NZ_KV810430.1:463922-500813 GCF_001812775.1 Rothia sp. HMSC068F09 | reverse complement strand
GCCTCCAACCACACTCAACTCTGAAGAGCCCGTATTGCCGATGATTTGGGGACGATATTCCCCGAAAATATTCCTCATATTATTCTCGGGTGTTATTTACCCGTCTATTTTGCCGGTTTGCGCAATGAACGCCCCCGGTATTTCTGTTACGATATATAGGAAATTAGTACATATGTATATCCGGCACACTTTTTCTCTATCAATTTTCGATAGGGGCTTCAGGGTTTTGCACCCATAGGATATATGCAACAGATGAGGGAGGTGCCATTTATGGCACAGAAGGTTCGCATCATCCTTGAAGACGATCTGGACGGCGGCCCCGCCGACGAGACCATCCGCTTCGGCCTGGATGGCGCTCACTACGAGATTGACCTGTCCTCCGCCAACGCCGCACGTCTGCGCGACGCTATCCGTCCCTTCGTAGCTAAGTCCCGCCGCGTGCAGGGCTCTGCTCAGCGCACCCGCGCACCCCGCGGTACCGCCGCTCCGGTCAAGCGTAACCCCGAGACCGCAGCGATTCGCGAGTGGGCTAAGGCTAACGGCCACAAGGTTTCTGACCGCGGCCGCATCCACCAGGACATTCAGGATGCATACTACGCAGCAATGAAGGAACAGGCTTAATTTCTACCCCCTTCGGGTTTTGCTCCGCGCGGAGCAAATGCATTGTGTACGCTCACGGCGGATAGCGATAATCGCTATCCGCCGTGAGCGTTTTTATGTGGCGGTAAATATCGGGGCCGCGGCGGGAGGATTTGAATTATCAATCCTGGAGGGTGGGGGAAAAGCGTGCGGTGTCCTACCGAGGCACCGGCATTTTTAATTTACTTGTAAAACATATTGTTGGCGGCGGAGAGTGCAATTTCTTGCACCTGTCGGAATATACAGACGGAATGTCGATATCATTGCGTCCGTATTTATAAGGGCATAGCCCCAGATTGATTCTCTCCGCGCGAATAACTCATGAGCGATGAGTGTGCGTGTCATTATTTCCGGGATTATTCACCCGTTCGTGGCATCGATATCTTTATGTATTTTTACGCGCTTTAGGGAATGATGGGGAAGTCGTGGAGCATTTAGTGCGATTCTCGCGCAAGCCCAGGAATTCTTGTCACCCCATCGGGTGATTGGCGTGCATATACTTTGAAAAACAGTGCGTATTCTGCAATATTCGGGATTCTCTGCAGATAATCTGCGCCTATCGTATTCCTATACGTGGATTTTTCTGTGTTTGTGTTCGGCAATATGTGCATTCGAGTGTCGCGAGGCAACCCTCAAAAAGGTGCCGGGCGCCTCGAAGATGAGCGACCGCCCCCGCTTGCCTTCCGCCCGCGCCCTTTCCGTTCTCTTGATGGCGAACAGGCGCCCACACGCGGGGCAGAAACCCGGCGCTCAACGTACTCTTGTATCAATAGGAAAATGCAAGGAGTGCGTAAATGTTTGAACGCTTTACCGACCGAGCTCGGCGCGTTGTGGTGCTTGCCCAGGAAGAGGCACGCATGCTCAACCACAACTACATCGGTACCGAACACCTGCTGCTCGGTCTGATTCACGAGGGCGAAGGCATCGGTGCACGCGCCCTGGAATCATTGGGCGTTACCCTGAACGCAGTACGTGAACAGGTTCAGGACATCGTCGGCCCCGGCCCCCAGGCCCCCAACGGACACATCCCCTTTACCCCCCGCGCGAAGAAGGTTCTCGAACTGTCCATGCGCGAGGCTATTCAGCTGAACCACGGCTACATCGGCACCGAGCACATCCTGCTCGGTATGGTGCGCGCGAATGAGGGTGTGGCAAACCAGGTGCTGGTCAAGCTGGGTGCTGAGCCCGCCGCCGTGCGCCAGGCCGTCATGGACCTGATTTCCGGCTACCCCGGCAACAACTCCGGCGAGAAGGAAACCGCCGGTGTGGGTGCGGGTAACTCCCGCGAAGGCACTCCCGCGGGTTCCACGATTCTGGATCAGTTCGGCCGCAACCTCACCGCCGCAGCGCGTGAGGGCGAGCTGGACCCGGTGATTGGCCGTCACCACGAGATGGAACGCGTCATGCAGGTTCTCTCTCGCCGTACCAAGAACAACCCCGTGCTGATTGGTGAGCCCGGTGTGGGTAAGACCGCTGTGGTCGAGGGCCTGGCCCAGGCCATCGTGCACGGTGACGTCCCCGAGACCCTCAAGGACAAGCACCTGTACACCCTGGATCTCGGCTCCCTCGTGGCCGGTTCCCGCTACCGCGGTGACTTTGAGGAACGCCTGAAGAAGGTCCTGAAGGAGATTCGCTCCCGCGGCGACATCATCCTGTTCATCGACGAGATTCACACCCTGGTGGGTGCCGGTGCCGCCGAAGGCGCGATTGACGCCGCCTCCATCCTCAAGCCCATGCTGGCCCGAGGTGAGCTGCAGACCATCGGTGCAACCACCCTGGACGAGTACCGCAAGCACATCGAGAAGGACGCCGCCCTGGAGCGCCGCTTCCAGCCGATTCTGGTGGACGAGCCCTCCCAGGAGCTCGCCGTGCAGATTCTGAAGGGTGTGCGCGATAAGTACGAGGCTCACCACCGCGTCACCATCACCGACGAGGCGATTGAGACCGCCGTGAACCTCGCGGCACGCTACATCTCCGACCGCTTCCTGCCGGATAAGGCCGTCGACCTGATTGACGAGGCCGGTGCGCGCCTGCGCATCAAGCGCATGACCGCTCCGCCGGAAATTAAGATTCTGGACGAGAAGGCCGCCAAGCTGCGCCAGCAGAAGGAAGAGGCCATCAACTCGCAGGATTACGAGAAGGCAGCCGGCCTGCGCGACCAGGAGCAGAAGGTCCTGGCCGAGAAGGAAGCCGCAGAGAAGGAATGGCGCGAGGGTGGCGGAGACGCCTACGGCGTCGTGACCCCCGAGGTGATTTCCGAGGTTCTGGCCGCCTCCACCGGCGTGCCCGTCTACAAGATCACCGAGGAAGAGTCCAGCCGCCTGCTGACCATGGAGCAGGAGCTCCACAAGCGCGTCATCGGCCAGGAACACGCCATTGCGGCCCTGTCCCGTGCGATTCGTCGTACCCGTGCGGGTCTGAAGGATCCGCACCGTCCCGGTGGCTCGTTCATCTTCGCAGGTCCGACCGGTGTGGGTAAGACCGAGCTTGCTAAGGCCCTGGCCGAGTTCCTCTTCGGTGACGAGGACGCCCTCATCACCCTGGACATGTCCGAGTACCAGGAGAAGCACACCGTCTCCCGTCTGTTTGGTGCCCCTCCCGGATACGTTGGCTACGAAGAGGGCGGTCAGCTGACCGAGAAGGTGCGCCGCAAGCCCTTCTCCGTGGTCCTGTTCGACGAGGTGGAGAAGGCTCACTCCGACCTGTTCAACTCGCTGCTGCAGATTCTTGAGGACGGCCGCCTGACCGACTCGCAGGGTCGCGTGGTGGACTTCAAGAACACCGTGATCATCATGACCACCAACCTGGGTTCCCGCGATGTGAACCGCCGCATCCCGGTTGGTTTCCAGGCCATGGACGATTCCGCCGCCGATTACGAACGCATGCAGGCTCGCGTGATGGAAAGCCTCAAGGAGCACTTCCGTCCCGAGTTCCTGAACCGTGTGGATGACATTATCGTCTTCCCGCAGCTCTCGGAATCCGAGATTCTGCAGATTGTGGACCTGTTCGTGGGTCGCCTGGCCAAGCGCCTGGCGGAGCAGGATATGTCCATCGAGCTGACCAACGCTGCGAAGGTCCTCATGGCGGCTAAGGGTTACGACCCGTCCATGGGTGCCCGTCCGCTGCGCCGCGAGATGCAACGCAACATCGAGGACGCCCTGTCCGAGAAGATTCTCTTCGGCGACATCAAGCCCGGCGAGAAGATTACCGTGGACGTTGAGGGCGAGGGCGACTCCGCGAAGTTCGTCTTCTCGTCTCAGCCGATGAAGGAGCTCTCTCTGGAGTCCGTGGAGGAGCCCGCGAAGGAGGGTGAGTCTTCCGAGGCTCCCGCTTCCGAGGTCCGCGAGGGCCAGGGTAACGACTAGGCTCTAGGCCGCTAAACTCTAGCGCAATAAACGCCCGAGGGGCGGTACCGGTTATTCGGTGCCGCCCCTCGGGCGTTTGCGCGTTCTAAGGCCCTCTGGGGCCCTTCTAAAGCGAGACGAGCACCCGCCCGCCCTCCGGTACCTCACGGGCCAGAGAATCAGCCAGAAGGCCCGCGTAGCAGCGCTGCAGCTGTTCGGAGGCAGGGGAGAGCGCGTACAACGCCTTGAGCGGGCGGTGCACCTCGGCCGGAACATTCGCGGGGAACACCAGGTCGGGCGAGGCGGCAGCACCGGTGGCCGAGGCTGCATCCAGGATGAGGCTGCGCTCCACGGGCTCGTGGGCGGCGCGGAGAACCGCCATGACGGCGCCGCGCACCTGGCGGTCCGTGCCGTGCCAGGCCTGGCCCTTTGGCGTGTACTCGGCCTCGGGCCGGCCGGCCGCAATCCAGGCGCATACATCCTGCACGGGGCACAGCTCGCAGGTCGGGGACTTCGCGGTGCAGACCAGCGCGCCGAGCTCCATGGTCGCGGCGTTCCACACGCAGGAGGTTGGGGTATCGGCGGGCATGAGTGCCTCGGCCAGGCGGGTTTCGGTGGCCGTCAGCGAGCGGGAGGGGAGCGCCTTGCCGCTGACGGCGCGGGCGTGCACGCGGCGGATATTCGTGTCGATAACCGTCTCTCGCAGACCGAACGCGAAAACGCTGATGGCGGCGGCCGTGTAGGAGCCCACGCCCGGTAGGTCGAGGAGTGCCTCGTGGTCGGCGGGAACCTTACCACCATGCCGCTCCACAATCGCCACGGCCGCCCCGTGCAGGCGCTGGGCGCGGCGCGGGTAGCCCAGGCGACCCCAGGCGCGCACCGCCTCCGAGACGGGCTCGGCGGCCAGGTCTGCGGGGGTGGGCCAGCGGTGCATCCACTCCTCCCAGACGGGCAGGACGCGCTTGACGGGGGTCTGCTGCAGCATGAATTCGCTGACCATCACGCCCCAGGGCGAGCAGTCGTCGCGGCGCCAGGGCAGGTCGCGTGCATTCTGCATGAACCAACCGTTAATGCGTTCGTGTAATAGATCCGGCTTGATGCCTTGTGGGGGGTGATTTGCGGGGTCTGCTGCTTCTGGAATCATCAGAAAAGCCTACGTCACGGGCTATATATTCCCAAAACGGCATGGAATGGGTTCATGGTGAATCTAAGGTTGAAACCCGGTATCCTTAGAGTATGTCTGAAAACGGTCCCGTTCTGCCTCCCGAAGTTTACCGCCGCCGTCGCATCGTGGCGGTTGTTGCCCTGCTCGCCGTCATTCTCCTGCTGGTTGCGGGCGTGACGAGCATCGTCGGCATGATTAACAACAAGAAGGACGCCACCGTCGCCTCTACCGCGACGGCCACCGGTGCGCCCTTCCAGAGCTTCAGCGCGCGTCCCTCCGAAACGGCCTCGGCAAGCGCCTCCGCTTCGGCAAGTCCTTCTGCCTCCCCGAGCGAGACGGCGACCAAGAGTGCCTCCCCTAATGCCACCGAGACCAAGGCTGCTGAAACCAAGAGCCCCGAGGCAAAGCCGAGCGAGGCCAAGACCGCGCAGGCCACCCCCTCAGCCACCCCGAGCGCAAGTGCGGCGGGTGTGGTGGCAGCCTGCACCGCGAACGACCTGAAGGTGACCGTCACCCCCGCGAAGCGCACGTTCGCCGCGGGCGAGCAGGTCTCGTTCCACGTGACCTACACGAACTCCTCGAAGACCCCCTGCGCCGTGGGTGGTGAGGGTGCGAATACCGGCGTGGACCTGAACATCACCTCGGGATCGGCGCAGGTGTACACCCGTAGCCTGTGCACCGCGACCACCCTGCCGAAGGCTGAGGTTGCCGCGGGCGCCGAGGGCGCAACCGACCTGGCCTGGGATCGCAAGATCAACGTTCTGGGCTGCTCCGCCGCTTCGAACGCCCAGAAGGGTTCCTACTGGGCAACCGCAACGGTGAACGGCGTAACCTCGACCCAGGTGAACTTCGTGATTCAGTAGTCGCTTCGCCGAGCCCCCATAGTTTTCGCCCGTGAGCGGGCGTGAAAAGCCCCCGCACCGGATGCTCTCCGGCGCGGGGGCTTTTCGTATAAGGCTGTTGCGTGGCGCTACCTGGAGGTGTGCTACTTGGAGGTGCGGGGCTTGGCGAAGCGGCGCTCAGCCAGGTAGCCGAGCAAGCTGCCGAAAGCGGTCCACTGCAGGGCTGCTAGAAGCAGGGTGGGAGGGTCGGTCACCTCAAAGGAATTGGGAATGACTCGGAACCACAGCAGTGGCAGGTAAATCAGAAAAAGAATGGGGGAAGCCCACACAAAGAACGGGACGGAGCGCTTGGCCATAGTGACCTCCTCGTGACGTGTTATGGCCTGGACGAGGGGAAACCTCTGTCAGCACATCATAACCCGGGACCGTTCTCAATTGCTAGGGGGTGTACCCGGGTGATTTAGAGGTAACGCTCCAGGCTGCTTTCCGCCATGCGGGTCAGCTGCTCGCGCACCGTGCGGGCGCGCGCCTCACCCACGCCGTCCACGGCTCGCAAATCCTCAAGGGAAGCCGCCATGAGGGCCTGAAGGCTTCCAAAGCGCTCCACGAGGCGTTCGGCAATCGCGTTCGGAATACTCGGAATACCGTCCAGCAGACGGAAGCCGCGCGGCTGCAGGGGAGTCTCCAAATCGGGGTTCTCGCCAAAGCCGACGGCGCGGGCAATCGCGCGCAAATCGACGATGTCCATACCGTCTAGGTTCTGGAGCGCCTGCACGCCGGCGGCGATCAGCTCATCATTCGCCTCGGGCAGGTAGTCACGCAGAATCAGGTCGCTGGCGGTCATCTCGGGCGCGCGCAGCTCCTCCAGCTGCAGGGCAATCAGGCGGCCGTGCACGCCAAGCTCCAGCACGTAGTGGCTGACCTCGCGGATAATGCGGTTCACCATCTCCATGCGCTGAAGGGTCATCGCCACATCCGCCAGGGACACGTTGGACTCAATCTCCAGGGCCGAGAGCGAGGAAAGCACCGAGCGCAGGCGCTTCTTATAGCTTTCAAGGGTCTGAATCGCCTGGTTTGCGCGGGCCATGAGGTACTGGCTGTCCTCGACTGTGTAGCGGGTGCCGTCAACGTACACCGAAATCACGGACATTGAGGCGCTCACCGAAATCACCGGGAAGCCGGTCTGAATCGCGGTGCGCTCGGCGGTGCGGTGGCGGGTGCCGGATTCGTTCGTATCGATGGAGGCGTCCGGCATGAGCTGCACGCCGGCGTGCAGCAGGCGGGTGGCATCGCGGTCGCAGATGATGGCGCCATCCATCTTGGCCAGCTCGCGCAGGCGGGTTGCCGAAAACTCGGTGTCGATGCTGAAACCGCCCGAAGACATGGAGGAAACGGTGCGGTCGGAGCCGAGTACGATGAGCGCGCCCGTGCGGCCACGCATGATGCGTTCCAGGCCCTCGCGAAGCTCGGTGCCGGGGGCGATTCGGGCGATAGTTTTCAGCAAAAGGTCACTATAATTCATCTGCACGAAAACCATTGTACCCATAATCGCACCTAAAGGGCGATGTCAGGGGCGAAACGGCGGGCTAAAGTGCCTTAAAAACGAATAGATATTCTTGATTTTTAAACGGTGTCGAAACGCTACTCTCCGGGAGGCACTTGCGGTTTCCCCGGACGGTTTTACGGGCGCGGGCCGCCCCGCTGTACGCCCGCCGCGAGAGATGACCTTCGCCCCGGTAAGAAAGCGGGCCCGCCCCTACAATAGAGCCATGAGCGCCCGCACCAAGACCACCAAAACCGCCCCCGCCTACCGCTGCACCGAATGTGGCTGGACCACCGCCAAGTGGGTGGGCCGCTGCGGTGAATGTCAGACCTGGGGCACCGTCGAAGAAGCCGCCGGGGGAACCCGCGCGCGCACCCGCGCCGCATCCAGCGTGCAGAAGCCCGCCCAGCCCATCGCCGAGGTCGACTCGCGCGTTGCCGCCTACATGAGCACCGGAAACCCCGAATTTGACCGCGTGCTCGGCGGCGGACTCGTACCCGGCGCGGTTATCCTCATGGCGGGCGAGCCCGGCGTGGGCAAGTCCACTCTGCTGCTGGACGTCGCCGCCACCTTCGCGCGCGGCACCGCCGGGATTGCGGGGCAGAGGGGCGCGCAGAACCGTACGAACACCCCCGCGCAAAAAGCCCAGCCGCCGCGCCCGGTCCTGTACATTACCGGCGAGGAATCCGCCGCGCAGGTCAAGCTCCGCGCCGACCGCATCGGCGCCATCGCGCAGACCCTCTACCTGACCAGCGAAACCGACCTCGGCACCGCCCTGGCGCACATCGAACAGATTGACCCGGCGCTGCTGGTCATCGACTCGGTGCAGACCCTCGCCTCCGCGGAAGTTGAGGGTAGCGCCGGCGGCGTCACCCAGGTGCGCGAGGTCGCCGCCTCCGTGATTGCCGCCGCGAAGGAACGCAACATGTGCACCCTGCTCGTGGGGCACGTGACCAAGGAGGGCACCATCGCGGGCCCGCGCCTGCTCGAGCACCTGGTGGACGTGGTCTGCCAGTTCGAGGGCGACAAGCACTCGAATATCCGCATGCTGCGCGCTATTAAGAACCGCTTCGGCCCCACCGACGAGGTGGGCTGCTTTGACATGCACGAGGACGGCATCGCCCCCGTGCTGGACCCCTCCGGCATGTTCGTCTCCAGCACCCCGCACCCGGTGGCGGGCACCTGTGTAACCGTCACGATGGAGGGTCGCCGCCCCCTGCTCGCGGAGGTTCAGGCGCTGCTGGATCAGGCGGTGGCACCCGCCCCGCGCCGCACCGTTTCGGGTCTGGATTCGGCGCGTATCCAGATGCTCCTGGCGGTGCTGCAGCGCCGCGCCGGGCTGAACGTGGGCAAGCTCGACTGCTACGTCTCAACGGTGGGTGGCGCGAAAATTGCCGAGCCCGCCGCTGACCTGGCCTGCGTCATGGCGCTCGCCTCGGCGGCGCAGAATAAGCCGCTGCCGCGCAAGCTCGCGGTCTTTGGCGAGGTGGGTCTGGCGGGCGAGGTGCGCGCCGTGCCGGGCATCCGCCAGCGCATCGCGGAGGTGGGCCGCCTGGGCTTCACACACGTGCTGGTGCCCGCCTCCCCGACCGGTGTGGGGGACGTGCCCGAGGGTGTGACCGTACGCGAGGTGACCACCCTGGGCGAGGCGCTGGCACTACTCTTCCCGCAGAAGTAAAACAGCAAAAGCGAGGAGGGGGCTCCCGGCTGACGTAAAGGTCGCCGGGAGCCCCCTCCTCTATACTTTGCGGCTGGTCGCCGACCCCGTTAGTCTCGGCGAACCTGCGAGGGACGGTCGGTGCGCGGCTGGGAGGCGTTCTCCTCTTCGTTCTCGAACAGCATGATGTTGATCGAACGGGTGTGTAGCTGATCGGGCTGTCGCTGGATATTCTCCGAAGCGTTCTCCGGAACGGAACCCGTCACGGTGGCGGCGCCCATTTCGGCGGCGCGCGCCTCCATCTCTTCGGGGCTCACGTGCAGGTCAATCACCGGCAGGGAGGAGGTGCTCGGGGCGTGCTGCGTCATGGCCTCGCCCAGGGGCATCAGCTTGTCCAGGGCCTCCTTGTGGCTCATGCCGGTGGCCTCCATGAAGTCCACCACGATGAGGCGCAGCATTAGCACCAGCGACTCACCCTCGAAGGAAGCCACACCCATGTAGTGCGGGTCGAGGGTTCCGGCCAGGCGCACCATGCGGTCCTGCGCCTTCTTCATGTAGTGCTCGCGCTCCTCCTTCTTCGGCGCAGACATGCCCAGACCGATGCTCTGGGAGGCCAGTGACAGCTCGTCTAGAGCCTTGCTCAGCGATACCTGAGCGGCCGAACGCAGCTGCACGTGGCGAATGGTTGAGGCCATGCGACGGTTGAGCACGCGGTCGTTACGAATGGCCAAATCCACCGCGGCGAGGGTCTTCGCCAGGCGTTCCAGCTCCTCGCGGTTCTTGCGGCTATTCCACGACAGGTCGTTCATGCCCTGCGCGGTGATGAGGTCGCCGCGGCACGCATCGTAGAGCGGCTGCAGGGCGCGCGCATCGAGCAGGCTCTGGTACGCCTTGTTGTAATCGTAGTAGCGGATTGCCTCGGAGGAGAGCTGGAAAACCTTCGCGAACGCATCCATGAGGGCCTGTGCGCGGGCACGCGGGTTCTTGCGCGGGTCGCGCGGCATCAGGTACATGGTGAGGAATGCAAAGGCGCCACCCACAATGCCGTCGAAACTGCGGGTGAACGCATCGTCAGGTACGGGCAGTAGCAACGTGAAACAGGCCTGGAAGCTGAGCTGAATCGTAAAAATAATGCCCTTATCAATAAATCGGGCAATAATCACGGTCAAGAAAAGCACCACTGCCGCCTGCCAGGTGCCGTGACCGAGCAGGATCAGCAGAAGGTCGCCAATGAGAATGCCGAGGGTCACGCCGAAGGAGACCTCAAGGATTCGGCGGGAATGCTTGGCACCGCTTACATAGCCGAGGGATACGAGGGCAGCGACCGGCGCGAAAATGGGCTCGTGGTGGCCCAGGACGCGCTCAGCGAAAAGCCAAGCGCCCATAGACGCCGCAACAATCTGCACAGACTGAAAGAAGTCTGCTCGGACTCGATGAACACCCTCACGGATGAACTGTCGAGTACTACGTTCTGCGTTGCGAAGAATGTCTGCGAATTGTGCCATGGGAACCATCATACCGTCGAGCCGAGCGGGGTGAGGGGAGGCCGGGTCTCACGGTTCTGTGACGTGCGACCTGCGCCCCCGGCCAGGTCGGGCGCTCTCTACGGCTTTGGGGGGTGCTGGAGGTACTGCGGGGTGTCGGAGGGATGCCCGGAGGGGCAGCCGACCTAGCCGCGGATGCGGCGGGCCACCCGGCGCAGAAAGCCGGTGCGGTTCTCGGGCTCCGGCGGCTCGGGGTTGCGCCCGTCCCGGGCGTCCCCACGAGGCTCGTTGTCGCCGGCTGCCTCGCGGGGCTCTTCCCGATCAGCCAGCAGGCGCTCGAGCTCGGCGCGGTGCACGGCATCCCAGGAGTGCGCGCGGTCGGACATGGCCCACTCGAACCCGGCCGTCAGGCTCGTGGCCGTAAAGAGGTCTCGGGCGGCGCGCACCGTCGCACCCAGTGGCTCGGGCAGCGCCGGGACCTGTGTCGCGGCGGGGAAGGGCGCGGGGGCTTCTGCTCCGCCGCGAGTTTCTTCACCGTGCACAAGGATCTGCGCCAGCAGGTAAGTGCGTTCGGCTCGTAGCGCCTCCAGCAGCTCGATGCGGCGCGCATCCGTTGCTACCGCCGCGTGCCGCAGGGCGGCGGTGATCATCAGCTCAGGAACACCGCCGGCGAGCATACCCAACGGCAGGGTGAACTCGCCCAGCCCGTACTGGCGCAGGGCGCCGCCCACGCGCATCTGCGTGAACGCATCGGGCACGAGGGCGAGCACGGGAATACCCGCCGCGGCGGAGAATACCGCCGGGTGGTAGCGGCTGGTCAGGGTGAACGCCGCCGCCCGGTGCACGGTGATGCTCTGGTCGGCGTGCAGAATCGGTAGCAGGGTCGCCGGGGTGGAGGGGCTGAGCCGCTCGGCGATGCGCTGGTGCGCCTGAATATCACCGCTTGTCGGGTTCTGCGGGTCACCGTAGTGGCTCAGAAACACGGGTGCGTAGCCGTGTTCGCGCCACATGCCGTCGAGTAGGCGCGCAATCTGCTGAGCCTGCTGGTCGGTACACTCGTTGACGGTCACGCAGACGTAGTGCTCCGGCAGCTCGTTAAGTGACTGACTTGCTGAAATACCCTCCGCATAGTGCAGGGTACGTGCCGGGTAAACCGCCGGGTAGTCGGTGGCGTCATCCACGCTCAGGCGCGCGTCGATACCCCGTTCGCGGCACCATGCGAGCGAGGAGCTTTCGCGCACCGTCACCGAACGGGCGGTGCGGAGCATGCGCTCCAGAACCTGCGCATCCTCGGGGTTGAGGACCGGGCCCAAGGACTGGCCGGTCACGAACAGGGGAACACCGGCGTACTCGGCGACAAGAGCCACCGCGGCACGCTCGTAGAGGAGCCAGCCGAAGCGGGAGTTGAGGTTGCCGCCACCCGAGATGACGACCGCGTCCATGGCGGCGATGGAGTCCGCGAAGCCCACCATGCGCTCGACGGTCTGCTCCAGCGGGTGCAACACCTCGGGCAGCGCCTGCACCTGCGGTAGTGCCACCAACTCGGCGGTGGAGGGCCGCTCCCGGTCGGCGTGCAGCTCAGCCAGGACGCACTCGAGCGCCGCGAGGGTCAGCTCGCGCTCGGCCGGTGCCCAGGGGAAGAGGAAAAACGGCAGGTAGGAGTAGCCATCGCCTTCTGTGCCGCGGGGCGCGTTGAGGTACCGCGCCGAGTGTCGCTCGTCGCGGGTCATGAGGGTGACCGCCGCGCCGCCTTCGTGCAGGAAAAGGGCGCTCGCGATGGTCATGGCCTCGTCACCCACGTGGTAGGTGTGCTGGCCGATATCGCCGACCACGAGCACGCGCGGCGCGCGGGAATGATTAGGATGAGCGTTCTCCGTCATGGGTTAGCGGCCCTCCCCGTGAGGCATTGCGGAACGCATGCGCCGCGCGAGGGAGCGGGCCGCGGAACTCAGGGTGCGCAGGGCGCCGCGTCCCCGCGATCGGTCGGCGGCGAATCGGGCTTCCAGCTCGCGCTGGCGCGCATCCATAGCGGCCTGACGAGCCTCAATGCGCTCTAGCCGCTCCCCGAGGGAACGCAGAAGATCCAGGGATTCGCGGGTCAGGTCGTGCCCGTCAATCACACGACGTTCCAGATCTGCCATCAGGTGCGCCTGGTAGAGGTACGGGCCGGGCCGTCCGCCGGACTGCAGGTCGTCGCGAATCGCGCGGGCGCGCACGCTTGCATCAAAACGGGCGTGCTCGGCTTGGCGCTGCACGCTATTTGCCTCCGCGCCGTCGGCCTCCGGGCGTAGCGACCAGTAGGCGAGGGGCTCGTCCACGAGCAGCACCTCGGTCACTGCGGCGGCACGCAGGTTGAACTCCCAATCGCCGACCACGGGCAGGGACTCGTCGTAGGGGCCCACCAGCTCGTGCAGGCGGCGGCGGTAGAGGATGCCGATGGGTACCGCGCGGTTGGTGCGGTAGAGGAACTGCAGTCCGAACCCGGGCAGGCCGTCGTGGAAGATGCGTTCCTCGTACACCTCGAACTCGCCCTCGGGGGTTTCGCGTTCATAGCGTTCCACCACGCGGGTCGAGCAGATGAGAGCGTCGCTTGCGCGCAGGGCCCCGACGGTGCGCTCCAGGAACTCAGGGGCCCACAGGTCGTCATCGTCGTGGATGGCCACAAATTCGCTGTCGGTGGCCGCCAGCCCGGCGTTTGAGGCCGCCTCCATATTCCCGCCGCCGGTGGTGAGCAGCATGAGTCGCGGCGCATCGCCCTCCAGCAGGTGCGCAAGGGGCGAAGCCTGCAGAATGGCGCGGGTGGCAGGCTCGTCCCCGCCGTCGTTGATGACGCAGACCGTGTAGTCGGTGAAGGTCTGCTCGGCGATATTGGCCAGGGCGCGGCGCAGAAAACGGGGGCGGTCCTTCGTGCGGACCAGAACAGCTACGGTGGGGGAGGGCATAGTCACTTATCAGTTGGGGGAGGTCGTGTGAAGGCTCGTGAACTCACACCATTATGAAGGGCGTTAGCTCCCGCGCTCAACCCGCGCCGACCATAGATGAGAAAGGGAATCAGGTGGGGTCTACGGCGGCCCCGCGAAGCCTCAGAGAAGCGCCTGAACCGCCATCATGACCGCCACACCGACAATAAAACACGCCGGAATAGTCACAATCCACACCAGCAGAATCTGAAGCACAATGCGGGGCTTCAACGCGTTGAAACGCTGGTTAACACCCGCGCCCAGGGTCGATGCGGTCGCCAGGTGCGACGAAGAGAAGGGAACCTGCAGCAAAAAGTACCCAAGAATCTGCACGGCGGCGGTGGTTCCCTGCGCGACGGCGCCGCGGAGGGGATCGATGCGCACCATCTTGTACGCGAAGGTGTAGCCGATGCGCCGCCCGCCGCTGAGCGTTCCCAGGCCCAGGGTCAGGGCGATAAAGAGCGTGCCGAGGAGCATCCCTGCGGTGTCCAGACGGTACGTTCCGCCGGAGCCCGAACGGTCGCCGAGCAGGGGAACCATGAGCGACCACAGGAGCAGGTACAGATAGCCTGTCTGCACTCCGTGCAATAGTGAAATCGCGGAGGAGGACACCGCGAGCACCTCGCGGGAGCGCTGGTTGACCATGCGCGGGTTGTGCCCCACCACGAGCCGGTAGAAGGGAATCACCATGACCCAGGAGAGAACAAAAATCAGTGGGGGCAGGTAGAGCAGGGGCCAGAGGGTCGCCTCGAAGATGTGCGGCAGAAACGAGCTGAGGTGCAGTTCCTGGCTACCCTGCGTGCTGAATCGGGCCCACCAGCTGACCCCGGCCAGCGCGCCGATGAGCGCGTGGGTCGAGGAAGAGGGCAGGCGGAGCGCCCAGGTCAGCATGCCCCAGATGGAGCAGACGAGCAGCGCGGCGAGGATGCCGCTCAGGCCGGTCTCGCCCTCGGGGGCGCTCACCCAGGTGGCCGAGTATTCGCCCAGCAGCAGGAAGGCGCTCACGACGCCGAGGACGTTGAAGAGCGCCGCCAGGTAGAGGGCTGAGCGTTCGCCGAGGGCGCGAGTGCGCACGGGCACGGCGACCGTGTTGGAGGCGTCGTGCATGCCGGTCACGTAGACGGCCGCGCCGAACGCGCAGAGGGCGAAGGGAATCAGGAGCATTAGGACTCCTGCACGATGATGCGGCCAATCTCGGTGGAGACATCGCGCATCGCGTTGGAGGCGGCGGTCAGCTGGGCCAGGAAGGTCACGTAGCGGCGGTAGCGTTCGTGGGTGTAGCGGGTGGAGATGTGGGCTTCGTACTCTTCGGCGGTGCGCAGGGCCTGCCGCGAGATGCGGAGCATGTCCATCCAGTAGTTGTCGAGACCGCGGATATCGGCGAGCTTGGGGATGACGGTCGCGGTGAGTACGGCCTGCCGCTGAATGATGTCCAGAATCGAGGTGATGTGCGTGGCAAAGCCGTCAATGCTGTGCAGTGACAGCACGTGCGCGGCGCTCGTGAGCTTTTCAACGGCGGTGGTGAGCTTACGGGCCAGGGTGTAGATATCCTCGCGCGGAATCGGCGGGGAGAAGGAGCTACGCACCTCGGTGAGGGTGCGGTAGAGCAGGTCGGTGGAGTCGGCCTCGTGCGCGAGCATGCGCTCGAAGAGGGCGGGGTATTCGGCGACGGGGGAGCCCACCATTTCGGAGAGGAGCGCCGCGGCCTCGCCAACCTGGGCCGAGATTTCGGCGAGGGAGGCGAGGGATTCGTTCGCGTGGGGGAAGAGGCGGTGCAGCATAGTTCCCAGTCTAGCGAGTGGTCGGGGCTGAGGAGTATTTTGGACGCGACCCACGCCCAGAACCTATACCCGGAATCCGTGCCCAGAACCCAGTCGCAATAATGTATTCTCAATTTCGCATATACGGAGTCTGTGGTGCGGCGTGAAGAGATACGCCAAAACCGGGTGCCGGAACCGGGCGCTGGAACTGTGGGCTGAAAGCCCGGACCAGCCCGGACCAGCCCAGACCGACCCGGGCTATCTCGAGCTATCCCGGGCTGAATCGGGCCGAGATACGGGCTAGCCTAGACCGGGATGCGGACCATAAAATACAGGCCGAAAACATAAAACGGTGGGGGTCGATTTCTCGACCCCCACCGGAACGTTTAGGGATGTCGGGTTGGGAGCGCCTCTCGGCGGAAGGCCGCTCGAAGCGGCTAAAGATTTGGAGCCCGGGGCTACCTATTAGCAACCCGACATCTTGTAATTATTATCTACCCGCGCCCCGCAAGAGTCAATCGAAAACGCCCGTTTCACGCCCTTAGCGTGCAAAGTGGAACCTGTGCCAACTCACGAAACTAACCCCGATATTGATGCATCGGTCCCGCCTTAAAACCTAGACTCTGACGAGGGTGTTGCGCGTTTCAACAAAGCGCCTTATCGGGCCCCTATCGGCAGGGATCGAGCGTGGCGCGAACACCGGCAGTCGGCAAATCGAGGAACCCAGCAGAGTGGGGCATCCGGCCTCTACGCGATTTCCTCCGGGTCTCGTCGAGAAGCCTCCGCGGCGCGCCACTGGGCGGCCACCGCCTCCAGGTCCTGCGCGTCCTGCTCGAGCTGCGCCGCCTGCCGCGGCATACGCAGGTGACGCTCGACCGCCTCACGCTTAATCTCGTGGCTCGTCGCCACCGGACTCACCGGCGCCGGATTACGCGAGTACCGCGCGAAATCCACGCGAATCCCCAGGGCCACGACGCGAGCGAAGGCCGCGCACCGCTCCATCGCCATATCCAGGTCCCCCGTGTACAGACCGGCCAGGATCTCGTCAATCGTGCGCACAACCTCCTCGGCGCCCGGCGGATCCGGCACCCCCGCCACCACGTGCGAGCGGTAGTCCTCCGCCATGCCCAGCTCAAAGGCGCGGCTCACCCCGCGCGGGGAGCGGTGCACCGTGTCCCGCAGCCGATACATACGCCAGAGCGCGCCCGGCAGGGAGTGCGCGCTCGCGTGCGACCACAGCTCGGCAAGCATTTCGATGCCGTAGTCGTCGGTGAAGCTGACGAGTCGCTCGGTCAGCTCTCGATCGGGGCCGCGCCCGCGCGTCAGCAGGATGCGGGCCGAGGCGTGAGCCGCCTCCTCACGGGCGGCGGGATCCATGCCGCCCTCGTGCCGTTCGAACTTCTCGGAGGTAAAGAGGACGGGTCGGTGATGCGTGCGGCGGCGGGAGCGCCCGCCGGCGGAAGATGCGGATGTAGACATAGGATTACCCAGTGTACTCCTGCCGCGACTCCGCGCATTTTCGCCCGCTGTGCCGCGCCCCGCACCGTTCCGGAGGCGAGAGCCGTTAGTGTATAGTAGTTTTTATCTGCAGGCTGTATAGCTATGCGGAAAGAGCGCCTTTAGCTCAGTCGGTAGAGCTACGGACTTTTAATCCGCAGGTCGTGGGTTCGAGCCCCACAGGGCGCACCGAACGACCCGTCGCCTCCCGCTCAGCGGGGGCCGGCGGGTTTTTGCGTCGTTATTGGTTCTGTTGCTCAAGAGATGAGGAGACCCCGTGAGCGTCACCATTAAGAACCCCGAAGAAATCACGATTCTGGCCACCGGCGGCACGATCGACAAGTTTTACTCCGTCGCCGGCACCATGGATATCGGCGAACCCGCCGCCAAGGACCTGCTCGACCGCGTCATTACCGACGTGCGCTTCGACATCCGCCCGCTCATCGGCAAGGACAGCCTGGATATGACCGACGAGGACCGCGCCGAGCTGACCGAGGCCCTGGACGCCGTCACCAACACCCAGGTGCTCATCACCCACGGTACCGATACCATGCCCGAAACCGCCCGCTACCTGCTCGAGCACGCGAAGCTGGGCGAGAAGGTCGTGGTGCTGACCGGCGCGATGCAGCCGGCCGTCATGGCACGCTCCGACGCCGGTTTCAACCTGGGTGCCGCAATCGCCGCCCTGAACCTGCTGGATCCGGGCGTGTACATCAGCATGAGCGGCCGCATCTTCCCGGCTGAGAGCGTTCGCAAGGACCGTTCCCGAGGTATTTTTGAGGGCTAACGCGCCTGAACCGGCGCAGTCGTCTGAATCGGCACAGTTGTCTGAATCGGCGCAGCCGCCGGAGGAGCACGGCCCGCGCTCCGCCGCACCGGGGCCCCGCGGCTCGGAACTCTCCGAGCCCGCGGAGGCCCCCTTTGTGGAGCTTTGGGATATTGGCAGTAGCGAGCCCCTGCCAGCAAAGGTGCTCTACGCGGTGCGCGTCGTACTGCTCATCGCCCCCGCGCTCGGCATGGTGTACTTCTTCATGCGCGCGGCTCTCTTTCCCGTGGGTGCTGTGCCGCTCGTGTACCTGGTCGTGCAGGGTTGGTTGGCCACCATCTACCGCGCCGACCGCTCCGTCATGCTGATTTACTGGGGCAACGCCGTCTCGGCGCTCCTGGCCGCGGTGATGGGTGCCTTCTTCGCGTACCTGCTATTCGCCCTGCACGGGCCGGATGCGCTCTTTAAACACTTCGGGACATTCTACGCGGGAGCCGTATTTACGGTCATGGGGTCATTCGTGCTGGAGTTTTTCTTCTCGCTGTTCTACGCGGTGGTTCTGCGCCGGGTAATCAGGCGTAACGAGGCCTTCCACCGCGGGTCGTTCTCGGAGAACACCGGCGGCTAAAAGGGCACTGTCTGCCCCCTCTTTTCATGTTCGGGAAGCCTTCAACTGCGCATGATACGGTAGAGGCGTAAACCGTCGTCCACGCCGTCAGGAGGAGATATATGGGTACCCCGGACCGGACCACAGACGATTCCGCACCGTCCGTCGAAACCCCGGATGGCACCGCCGTGCGGACCCGGTACCAGGCGCCCATCCGCGACCTGCGGCCCGCCTCCGCGGAGGTGAGTGTCCCCTCCACCGCGATGCACCGCACGGTCCCCGCGAACGCCGTGCCGACCGCTCCCCCGAAGGATGCGTCCCTGCCCGCCCCGCACGTAGCGCAGGCCCCGACCACCTCCCTCAATCCCCCGGTGGCACCGGCCGCGCTTCCGGCGTTTCTGCGCACCTACTCCCGCGATGAGGTCAAGAAACGCCAGCGTCAGCTACGCAAAAACCTGCTGGTGCGCGTCGCCATTCTGAGCGTTCTGGGCCTGACGGAGGGCCTCATCATCGCCCAGTACACGCAGCCGCTGGCGATTTGCTTCTGGCTGGTTGCGGCCCTGTACATCATCGTCCAGGCCTGGCCGATTCTGCGCCCGCCGAACGACGTTGCCGACACCTCCGTGTACAGCATCTGGGCGATTTGCTCCCTGATTGGGTACATTGGCGTGGGGCTGGTGCTCTCACCCATCACGTTCCTGCTTCTCATGCTGGACTGGGCGGGCGTCTCCATGGGCTTCGACCCGATGCTGGTGCTCTGTGGCCTAGGTCTGGTGTGGGTGAGTGAGATTGGCCTGTCCCTACTAACGATTTACCGTTTCAACGAGTTGAGGACCGCGCTCACGCATCCCGCCCCGCAGAACGAGGCCGACGCATCCGACGTACCCGAAGATTCCGGTGCGGGCGCGGAGGTCGCCCCCTCCGATTAGGAATCTGCCGGAACACCCCGGCCGATGCACATAAGCTCACCGAACACACCGTATTTCACCACACCATACGTACCCTGCGCCTACCCGCCGCATCGATGAACCGTCGTATGTCACGGCGCGCAGGCCCTCGAAAGATCCAACCATGCCTACCCCCGAACCCGCACCGCTCCCCGCGGCTCCGGCCGCTACCTCCCCCGAGGCGTCCGTGAAGTCCTCGCGCTCTAAACCGCCGACCCCGAACCTCGTGTCGGTCGCCGGCTGGGTGCTCCTGGCCATTTCCGCGGGCTGGGTGGCGTTGCTGGTGTACACCACCGTGTCGCTGACAACGACCCATCTTCCGCGCCTGTCCACCTGGCATTCCTCCACCCTCGTGGAGGCGCAGGCCTACTACCCGGTGCTCTTCCTGATGCTGTGCACCCTCGGAAACGTGGTGCTGCACAGTTTCTGCACGGTGGCGTTCATCCGTGGCTACCGCTGGGCCGCGGTGGTGCTTTCGGTGTCTCTGGTGATGGGCATTATCTCGGCGATGCTGATTATGCTGAGCGTGGGCGCCATGCTCGCCACGCTGAACGGCGCGCCCAGCCAGGAGGTCGAGTTCCTGCTGAGCACCTCCTCGCCCCTGTACACGCCCGTGTATATCGCCGGGGGTTACCTGGTGGTGTGCGTCATCGCGCTGGCGTTGGTGTGGTCGCGCCAGTCGCGTGCCTACATGGCGGCCCGCAGCTCGTGGCGTTTGAGCCGCCGCAAGGACTACCTGCTTTAACCTCTGCCGCGGGCTTGCGGCCCGCCGATAGTTTATTCACCAACCACCGATGAGGATGACCCCCATGCCCCCTACTTCCGACCCCGCACACGAGTCACAAATCCGTACCGACCCCGACGGGCACAAAGACACCGTAGAGGCGCCCGATGACGGCGAGGAACGGATTGGGCCGGTGCAGAAGACTTCGGTGCTAGTCGATATCTCCTTCTACCTGGGCGTGGGGCTCATGCTCGTGTACGCGGGTTTGGACGCGCACCAGGCCCTCGCATCCTCCGGACACGGTTGGGACATCGTCTCAATCTTCACCATTGCCGTGCCTCGCCTTCTGAGCGGAACCTTCTGGGTGGAGCTGGTCGTCCTGTGCTTCCTGCTGGTCTTGTGGACGGGTAGCAGAGGCGCACGTCAGACGCTGATGCTCTACGCGGCCGTCTGCTGCCTGAGCGGTATGCTCATCACCGCGGGTTCCTTCGACCTGGCCGGATTTTTCTTCCCGGCCTTCACCGCGCTGAACCCCGCGACGAGCCCGGCCACCGCCTCCCTGACCGTGACGAAGGTGCTGGTCATCATCGTGGGCGTTGGCGCCGCACTTTTCATTTTTCTGCTGGCCCTTGTCTCTACCCGGGATGAGGAGGTCGTCCTGTCCGAGGAGCCTCCGGCACCCGCGGCGGAGAGCACGAAAAACGTGGCCGGGGCCGACGAAGAGGCGGGCATGACCATCGAGGAGAGGCAGGCCGCCCATTACCTGGAAATGCTCCGGCTGATTGACGAGGAGGAACGGGTAACTCGCACCCCCGCCGAGCAGCGAATCCTCGATCTTCGCGCGAAGATGGCGGTGACGGAAAACCCCCTGGAAAAGCAGCGTCTGGAGGGCGAGATTCTGCTGACGCTCCGCGCCGAGCGTGCCGGTCTGGAACCTTACGACGGCGAGCTCGACGGTGACGAGCCGGTCGATGAGGAGAACGCCCTCAGTCATCAGAGCGCAGATACAGAAACGCGTGCTCGTTTGGAAGAAGAACAGGTGCGGCGGAAAGAAAAGGAGGCTAACCGACGGGCTGAAGAGGCGGTCGCTCAGCAGTACAAGACGAATCGCCGCAAGGCTGGCCGGAAGAAGCCTCGCAAGGAACAGCGCGGCTACAAGGACACCTCCGTGTACACCGAGGAAGGGTACCGCCTCAACTAGCGGTGCGGGCCGTCCCCCAAACAGACTATTCGGTTCTCCCGCCGCAGGACGGAGAACATAGAAAGGAACGATAATGTCAGAGTACGGAGCCCCGGGATTAGCCCCTCAATACCAGCAAAGCCAGCCACGATCCAACGGTCGTCCTGTTGCTTTGATCTGGGTGACAGCGCTTACTGTGCTGATTATTTTGATCGGGGCGGCACAGTCTACCGTGAGCGCTTTGGAACGGAACCATACCGCGATGAATTCAGAAGCGCTGACGCAAGTAACCATCCCTGCACTGGTCAAAATCATCCTGATGGACGCGGTAACTATTATCGCTCTGTTATTCCTCTGGTTACGGCGTAATTGGGCGCGCATCGTCAGCATCGTTTTGAGTATTTTTGGCGCGCTGGGCGGTATTTTATACATTTATGGCTCCGTCATACTCTTCAGCTCTGTCGATGTACAGACGCTGAGCGGTGCAGAGCTGGCGCACTTCGTTTTTGTTCTTGTGGTGGTGAATCTGCCTACTGTTTGTAACGCGGTAATAGCGGTATTGCTGTTCACCCCCAGTATGCGCCGGTACACGTACGCGGCTGGCACGTACTAAAGGGTTACCGGAGTAAATAGGCTTGATAGGGCGTGATACGTCAAGTAGTGCCGGGGGCAAGCTTTCGGTACCGCTACTTTACAGAGCTTGAGAGAACGTAAAAAGGTGGGGATACCAGACGGTATCCCCACCTTTTCTCGTCCCTGGCTCATCGGCCTAGAGGGACTTCAAGCATTACTCAGCGGATTCGCGCTTAGCCTTCGAGCGGCCGCGCAGGTACTCGATAAAGACCGGCACCACGGAAACCAGCACAATAATCACGGCGATGTACTCGATGTTGTTGTGCACGAACGGAATACCGCCCAGCAACACACCGGCCACACCAATCACACCGATCCACGCAATGGCGCCGACGGTATTCCACAGGTGGAACTTCTTACGGTCGTACGAAGAGATACCGGCTGCCAGCGAAACGAAGGTACGCACAATCGGCACGAAACGGCCCAGAACCAGAGCCAAGCTACCGCGCTTCTGGAAGAACTCCTCGGTAGTGTGCAGGTTCTTCGTGCTCAGAATCTTCGCGTCATCCTTGAAGATGTTGCGGCCGTAGCGGGCACCAATCTGGTATCCCACCTCGGCGCCGGCCATCGCCACAATCACCAGCACGGGGAACGCAACCCACAGGGACAGGCCCATCTGCTGGTGCAGCATACCCAGCGCAAAAATCAGGGAGTCACCCGGAAGAACCGGGAACAGCACACCCGACTCAATGAAAACAATGATCGCCGAAACAACCAGAACCCAGGGGCCGGTGTCGAGCAGGAACTGTTCAAGGTTAAGGCCCAGCAGCGCAACCGGAAGCTGCGCGAGAGCGGCGGCAAGAAAAGTCATGAAAAATCCTGAACTGTGAGTGGACCGCGCGCACGGATTGGCGGCGGCGAAGTAACACCAGCATAGAGAACGTGCCTATGGTGAACATAGTGCAAAACTATGCGGAGGCTGTGTAGCACAGAGACAATTCTACCGGGGTTTAGCCCGGATGCACGGGTGAGCGAGGCGTAAATCTCCGGGCCCGAGAACGAAATGGCGCGCAGTGATGCGGAACTCGCACGCCCTCCCTAGAAATGACCGGCTCCGAGGCCAGGATGCGCCGGGTGTGACATGATGGGAAGACAGCGCGTCGGAGCGCCCGCCCGCGAACCACCCACCGTCGGAGAAAACCATGAACCCCCAGCAGCCGGACACCGCCACCTCCCTGCGCGACGAGGCCCGCGAACTGTTGCGCCGCCTCACCGGCGCCTCCGAAGCCGACTTCCACGACGGCCAGTACGAGGCGATTCACGCCCTCGTGGCCGACCGCGCCCGCACCCTGGTGGTACAACGCACCGGCTGGGGTAAGTCCGCGGTCTACTTCATCTCCTCGCTACTCCTGCGCGCCCGGGGTACCGGGCCGGCACTCATCATCTCCCCGCTGCTTTCGCTCATGCGCGACCAGGTGGCCGCCGCATCCCGCGCGGGGGTGCGCGCCGCCATGGTGAACTCAGCGAACGTCACCGAGTGGGACCGCATCCGCGAGCAGGTCGAAGCCGACGAGCTCGACGTGCTCCTGGTTGGCCCCGAGCGGCTCAACAACCCGGCGTTCCGCGAGCAGTGGCTGCCGTTTCTCATGCCTCGCCTGGGCCTGCTCGTGATTGACGAGGCCCACTGCATTTCGGACTGGGGCCACGACTTCCGCCCGGACTATCGCCGCATTGGCGCGCTGATTTCTTCTCTACCTGCCGGCGTGCCCGTGCTCGCTACGACCGCTACAGCAAACGACCGCGTGACCCGAGATATCGCCGAGCAGCTGAGCGCCGCGGCCGGGGACGCACCCGAGGTGTACGTGGTGCGCGGCCCGCTCTCCCGGGCCTCCCTGCGCCTGGGCGTGCTCGCACTGCCCGACGAGGGCCAGCGCCTGGGCTGGCTCATGGCGCACCTGAACGAGCTACCCGGCTCGGGTATCATCTACGCGCTGACCGTTTCGGCGGCGGAGGATACCGCCTCCGCCCTGCGCGCTCGCGGATACGACGTGCTCGCCTACACCGGAAAAACCGACCCGGATGAGCGCATGGCCGCCGAGCAGGCCCTCAAGGAGAACCGCGTCAAGGCCCTCGTGGCGACCAGCGCCCTCGGCATGGGCTTCGACAAGCCCGACCTGGGGTTCGTGGTGCACCTGGGCGCGCCCTCCTCTGCGGTGAGCTACTACCAGCAGATCGGCCGTGCGGGCCGTGGAGCCGCCAACGCGGACGTCCTGCTGCTACCCGGGCGCGAGGATCGGGCCATCTGGGAGTATTTCGCGACCTCTTCGATGCCGGAGGAGGAGAAGGCCCTGCAGGTGCTGGCCGCCCTAGAGCAGACCCCCGAGGGCCTGAGCCTTGCCGCGCTGGAGGCGCGTGTGCAGCTGCGCCGCTCAATCCTGGAGCTGCTGCTCAAGGTCCTGGACGTCGAGGGCGCCGTCGTAAAGGAGGGGAGCCGCTGGTGCCGCACCTCGGCTCCCTGGAGCTACGACCGCGAACGCTACGCGGGGGTTGCGCGTGCGCGCGTGCGCGAGCAGGAGTCCATGCTGGAGTACGAGCGGACGGAGGGGTGCCGCATGGTGTTCCTCGCCCGCCAGCTGGACGATACCTCCGCTCAGCCCTGCGGCCGATGCGACCGGTGCGCCGGCCCCTGGTACTCGACGCAGGTTCCCGAGGAGGCACAGCAGGCGGCGCGTCAGAGCTTCGCCACCGTGGGGGTTCCGGTGGAGCCGCGCCGCATGTGGCCCACCGGCCTGGACCAGCTGATGGGCGCCTCCGCTCCGCGCGGTCGCCTGTCGAAGGACGAGCAGGCCGAGCCGGGTTATGCGTTGGCGCGCCTGAGCGATATGGGGTACGGAACGCGCCTGCGCGAGCTCTTCGCCACGAATGAGCTGGGTGAGCCGGTTGATTCCGAGGTGCCGACCGACCTGGGTCGCGCCTGCGTGAAGGTGCTGGCGGCGTGGCAGTGGGGTGCCGCGGGGCGACCGACCGCGGTGCTGACGTTGCCGTCACCGGTGCGTCCTCGCCTGGCGCAGTCCCTGGGTCGGGGGCTGGCTACGGTGGGTCGTCTGATGGATTTGGGGCAGGTTTCTTTGGTGGAGGAGCCCCGCTTCTTCGGTGGTAATAGCGCCTTCCGCTGTGCCGACGTTTTGCGTTCTTACCTGGTTCCGAGCGAGGTGCTGGACTACGTGCGCGAGAACCGCTGCGCGGTTCTGCTGGTTTCGGATCTGGTGGATTCCCGCTGGGCTAACACGGTGGTGGCTCGCGCGTTGAGGGAGGCCGGGGCCGCCGCGGTGTATCCTTTCTCTTTGGCCGCTACTCACTAGTCGCGTTTCACGCTCTTTTACTCCCCGACGAGGTTATATGTCATATTCGGAATATTTAAATTTGATGGTTGATGACGGTTCTTCCACCGTGCTCAGTGACATTCCCGCGCGTGCCGACCACCGTGAGTGGATGGGCCTTGCCCTGGCGGAGGGGAAAGCCGCCGGTGAGCGCGGCGAGATTCCCATCGGCGCCGTCATCGTGGATGAGCACGGGACCGTCGTCGCCTCCGCCGGCAACACCCGCGAGCGGGAACACGATCCCAGCGCCCACGCGGAGGTGAACGCGATTCGGCAGGCGGCGGCGCGGCTGGGGCAGTGGCGGCTGGAGGGATGCACCCTCGTGGTGACCGTCGAGCCCTGCCTCATGTGCGCCGGCACGATTCTGGCCTCGCGCGTCTCGACGGTGGTTTTTGGCGCCTGGGAGGAGAAGACGGGCGCCTCCGGTAGCCGCTACGACGTGCTGCGGGACGGGCGGGTTGCGCCGGCTCCCGAGGTGTATGCGGGGGTGCGCGCCGAGGAGTGCGCGCGGCTCATGCTGGATTTTTTCAGGGAGCGTCGCTCTTGAGTGCGTTCCTGCCTGCGGTTCTCGGTGGTGTGCCCCTCGGCGATGTCCCTCGGTGGCGCACCCCTCGGCTGTGCCCTGTCGTCGGTATTCTGTTGCGAATAATTCGGCGAGTGGATTCTGCCGCTCTACCCTGCCTCCCAGCCCAGCCCCCCCGTCGCGCCCGGGGTTCGCATCCGCGGTTTGCCGCTGGGGGGAGGCTCGTTCCCGGGGCCTGTTCCCTGGGATTGTAGCGGGGGAGGAGGCCTGGTGAAACCGGTCATGGATTCGTGGCTTATTTGAACGAAAAACCCCAATTTTTTGAAAAATACTCCGAAAATTTCAAAAATAGACGCTTTTTCACCCGAAAATCCCCACAAAACCACACTTAACCGGGTCTACGATATATAAGCATCGGAGCCTGAGAACCCCTCCGCGTCCTTCAGCAGGTATCGCGGAACGAGGTCCTCGGGCTCGTACTTTTACCCGTTTCTACCCGTCGTACAGATTGAAGGGACCGCCGTGCTTCGCGTTGATAACATCTGGGCCAAGGGGCGTCACCACGCCCTTTTTGGCCGCACCACTTTCTCGGTAGGTGGGGGCGAAGTCATCATCGTTCAGGCCGACAGCCAGATGGAACGTACCTCCCTGGGCCTGGCCCTCACCGGCCGTTTGCCCCTGTCGGGCGGCGAGATTTACTGGAGCGCCGGCGATGAGGAGCCTCAGCCGATTTCAATGAAGAAGTTGCGCCGCATCAGCGACATTATCGATTCCCCCGATGTGACCTCCCCAGAGCAGCACATGCGCGTGCACGACTACGTCTCTGAGATGCTCTCCTACAATCTGCCGATTTTTGGTCGTTCCCGCGCGGGCCGCTGGTTGAAGGAGCGCGGCCTCGAGGATTTGGACGGCCTGTGGATGGACGAGCTGGACGGCGAGATGAACATCGAGCTTATGGCCGCCCTGGCACAGAGCAGCCCCTCGGATCTGCTGGTCTTCGATACCCCGTCGCGCCACCTGAACCACACGCGCATGTGGCTTCCCTTCCTCGAGGAGCTGGCCAACGATGAGGACCGCCCCCGCACTGTGGTGGCGATTGTCCCGCATATTTCCGATACCTGGCACGGTGCGCGTGCCGTGGTGGGTAGCGTCCACATGGATCAAGAAGGGGAGTTCGAGGCCCCCGAGGATCCGGCGGAGGAGCCGACCGAGCCGGAGATTGACGTGATTGAGGTGCGTGAGGTGGAGGAAATCCCCCTGACCTCTTCGATTCCCCTCACCCCCGCGGCCGGGGTAGCGGCCGAAGCCACCGTTGTGGCGACCCCCGTTCCCGCGGCGTCCGGCGTGACCGAAGCCGTTCGGGCCGTTGATCAGAAATCCACTGATCAGAAACCCGCTGATCAGAAACCCAACGCCCAGAAGACCGCTGAGAAGGAGTAAGAATGACTGTTCTGCGTGTTGCTCTTGTTGAGCTTAAGCGCCTGACCAGCGGTGTTTTGCCGGTCCTGGTGCTCATTGCGATGTCCTGCATCCCCCTGCTGTACGGTGCCCTGTACCTGTACGGCAACTGGGACGCCTACGGCCACGTGAACGGCATCGTGGGTGCCCTCGTGGTTGAGGATGAGGGCGCGACGGATTCTTCTGGTCAGCAGGTGAATACCGGTGCCGACGTGAAGAAGAATCTTCTGGACGCCGGCACGTTTGATTGGCGTCAGGTTCCGACCCGCGAGGAGGCCGTCGACGGCGTGGAGAAGGGCACCTACGATTTTGCGTTGGTGATTCCGAAGAATTTCTCCCGTAACCTGCAGAGCGCCGCGGCGTTTAAGCCGGATGCCAACGGTAATACGGGCACGATTGATCCCCAGTCAGCCGGTATTGAGATTGTCACGAATGACGCGAACAACTACGTACTGACGAACATCGTGACGAAGGCGGGCACATCGGTGCGCGATTCGGTGGCGTCGAAGGTGGGTAATGCCACTGCGAATGCGTTGCTGGCAAGCTTCACCACGATTCACTCGAAGATGGGGGAGGCGGCCAGCGGCGCAGAGAAGGTGAACACCGGCACGGTCAAGCTGGCCGATGCGATTGTTCAGCTCAAGGACGGCTCGGCCACGGTGAACGACGGTGCCCTCAAGCTGAAGGACGGCACGGTCACCCTTTCTGATGGCACGACCCAGCTGGTGGATGCGCAGAAGCAGCTGGCCGATGGCGCGGATAAGCTGGCAAGCGGTGCGGCAACCCTGGATTCGGGCGCCGCAACCCTGAATTCGGGCGCCGCGAAGCTGGTGGACGGCTCGACGACCCTGAAGAACGGCACTTCGACCCTGGCTTCTGCCGCGGCTTCGGCTTCTGACGGCGCGTCGAAGCTGAAGGACGGCTCGGCCACCCTGGCTCAGGGTACTTCTTCACTGAAGGATGGCTCGGCCACCCTGGCCCAGGGCGCGAACAGCCTGGCTGAGGGCACCCACAAGCTGCGTCAGGGCCTGGATGAGTCGGGTATCCGCGAGCTGCCGGGCCAGCTGAACGCGATGTGTCAGCACCTGCAGCAGACGGATACCTCCGCCCCGAGCGGTGATTTCGGCCGCGACCTGTCGAATACCGTGGTGTCGGCGAGTGCGCAGAGGCTTCGCGAGCGTCTGGCTCCGATGGTGGCCGCTGGCACCATGACCCAGCAGCAGGCTGATGAGCTGGTGTCTTCGGTGGATTCCGATGAGTTTAAGGGTGAGGTGGCAACGCTGAACCAGAAGGCTCTGGAGTCTCATCTAGCCTCGCGCAGTGCGACTGCCGCAGATGCTATGTCGAAGCTGCAAGCCCTGAAGTCGAGCCACTGCGTCGCGGACGGTTCTTCGTCCTCGGCGGCTAAGATTCAGACCCTAGTGTCGGGCGTGGACGCGCTGGATGCTGCCTCCACCTCGGTGGCGAAGGGCGCCTCTTCCCTGGCTGAGGGCGCGGCCCGCGTTGATAGCGGTGCCTCTTCGCTCGCCTCGGGCGCGGCTACCCTGGCCGATGGTAACGCCCAGATTGCTTCGGGTGCATCCTCTCTCGCTTCGGGCGCCTCTTCCCTGGCTGAGGGCACCGAGAACCTGAAGTCGGGTACCGATTCGCTCAAGAGCGGTACCGCGACCCTGAAGGACGGCACGAGCACTCTGGCCGAGAAGGAGCAGAGTGCCGTCGAGGGCCAACAGAAGGTGGCCGATGGCGCGTCGAACCTGAAGGACGGCGCGTCCCAGCTCACCGAGGGTACGGAGAAGCTGGCCAGCGGCACGGATCAGCTGAATAGCGGTGCCTCGGAGCTGAAGGATGGCACCTCCTCCCTGCAGAGCGGCCTGGCTTCTGGCACGAAGCAGGTTCCGAACCTTTCGGAGTCGGATCAGACGAAGGTTGCCGACACGATGTCGAACCCGGTGACGCTCTCGCACGATTCCCTGGCTTCGGGCCGTAACTATGGTGAGGGCATGGGCCCGTTCTTCATGTGCCTGGCGCTGTGGATTGGTGGCCTGATGCTGGTTCAGACGCTGCGCGTGATGAATAACCGTGCGTTGGCTTCGCACGCCCCGTCGGTTCGCGTGATGCTCGGTAGCTGGATGCCCTTCGGTCTGGTGGGTATTGCTCAGGCGACGCTCATGTTCGTGGTGATTAAGTTCGGTCTGGGCTTTGAGATGGCTCACCCGTGGCTGGCGTGGTTGTTCCTGTGCTTTGTGGCTCTGATCTTCACCGGATTTATTCACGGTCTGACGGTGTTCCTGGGTGCTCCCGGCAAGCTGGTGGCTCTGGTGGTCCTGATTCTGCAGCTGGTGACCGGCGGTGGCACGATGCCGTACGAGACTCTGCCCGAGTCGATTCGTTGGATGCACGATTTCTTCCCGATGGGTTATGCGGTGACGGGTATGCGTCGCCTGTCGTATGGCGTGAACGAGTCGAGCCTGTGGGGCATCATGCTGGTTCTGACCCTGTGGGGTCTGGCGGGCTTGCTGCTGGGTTACCTGGGTACGCGACGTGATCGCACCTGGTCGTTGAAGAAGCTCGCACCGGAGATCACTGTCTAATAAAATAGAGGTATACCTGCAAAAAGGGAGGGAGGACTTCTGATGTTGCAGCGACCAGTCGCTGAAGCTGCAAGTCGTCGTCCCGGCCGTACTGGTAAAACTCAGTTGAAGTTGTTCAACGCTGCTATGGATATCATGACCCAGAAGGGGCTTGAGTACGCCACTGTTGAAGAGGTGGCTGCTCGGGCGGGTGTTTCTAAGGGAACCGTGTATTACAACTTCGGTTCCAAGAAGACTATGGTGGATCAGCTGGTTCAGTACGGCACGCAGTTGCTGCTGAGCGATGCGCGCCGCGCGGCGTCGGCCCAGTCCGACCCGCGTGAGGCGTTGCGGAGTGCCGTTCGTGCCGCGTTTCAGTACCTCGAGGACCGCCCGGGCTTTACCCGGATGTGGCTCTCGGAGGCCTGGAAGGGTGCGGAGGGTTGGACCGAGACGATGAGCGATAACCGTCAGGATCTTCTGGAGTATCTGGAGGAGATGACGGAGGCCGTATCTCGCCGCTACACGGTTGATACCGCTCAGAATCCTCGTGCGATTGCGATCTCTATGTTCGGCGCGATTTACATGCTTGCCATGGATCGCGAGGTTCATCAGGTTGACCGCAACGCTGAGGACGCGACGCGTGCTGTCATGCTGGTTATAGATGGGTATATCCGCCATTAGACGAACCCGCCGGGTTCGTTAATGCTGCCGGGACTGCGGTGTCGGGTGTCGAAAAGGGCACGGTAAAAGGGACGTGAAAAGGGCGACACCCGGTTACCGCACGCGTTTTTGTCCCGGTGGGAGAAGATACGGCCCGCCCCTGCGCTTTTCTTGCCCTTTTGTCTTGGGGTGTGCTACACTTTTCCACTGTTGGTGGTGTGTCCGAGCGGCCGAAGGTGCATCACTCGAAATGATGTTTGGTGTAAAAGCCAACGGGGGTTCAAATCCCTCCACCACCGCACCAACGAAAACCCGTCGAGCTGAGCTCGGCGGGTTTTCTGTTTGCCGAATTGCGCGGCTCGCCTGTGAATGTATATGCGAGTGCGAGTAAAATTTATGCCATGCGTATTAAGATTCTTGACCACCCGCTGGTCGCCCACAAGATTAGTGTTCTGCGCGATAAGAACACCCCTTCCCCGATTTTCCGTCAGCTGGTTGACGAGCTGGTGACTCTCCTGGCCTATGAGGCTACTCGCGAGATTCGCGTGGAGGAGGTTGAAGTGGTGACTCCGGTGGCTACCACGACCGGTGTGCGCATCGCCAACCCGAAGCCGCTGGTGGTGCCGATTCTGCGTGCTGGTCTGGGCATGCTGGAGGGCATGACCCGCATGGTGCCGACCGCCGAGGTGGGTTTCCTGGGTATGGCTCGCAACGAGGAGACCCTGGACATCGTGACCTATGCCGAGCGTCTGCCGGAGGATTTGACGGGCCGTCAGGTGTACCTGCTGGATCCGATGCTGGCCACCGGCGGCACCCTGATCGAGGCTATTAAGTTCTTGCGTAAGCGCGGTGCCGAGTCGGTGACCTGCGTGTGCCTGATTGCCGCCCCCGAGGGTATTGCCGCCCTGGAGAAGGGCGTTGAGGGCATGGAGAACGTGGACCTGTTCCTGGCTGCCCGCGATGAGCGCCTGAACGAGAAGGCTTACATCGTTCCCGGTCTGGGTGATGCTGGCGATCGCCTGTACGGTTTGGCTGAATAATTTTTGATTCGGCTTCGCGAGACGGTTTCGCGAGACCAATTGTGCGCCGTCCCCGCGCTGGCTATTTCGATAGCCCGCGCGGGGACACTTTTGTCTAATAGGGCGTGCGTACGATGCGGGATGGGTGGTGTCGATGATTCCCCCCTCCGTCGAACGGGGGAGGGATAATTCAAAAAATCTACATGTGACAAGAATCATTTCATGTGGATATTGTTGGGTTAATGAGGGGTATTTGAGGGTCTCTTAAGCTTTGATTGAGGGCATGAAAATACAGTGCTCCGCGTCATCATGCCGCTTTAGATGAATATTTATGTAGATGGGGCGCGACGGGGCTTGATGCGGGACGAGTCTGGCCCGGATGAGTGGGGATGTATTGTACTCCTTTTTGGATGCGGGAAGTATCCACGATGCCGAATCCGCTTGATTTATCCGTCAAATAGGAGAAATATTAAGAGAAAGGATTGATGCTCGAACAGGTATTAGGGACTGTTGGGCCACGCGTCACTTCCGGCGCACCCCACCACCATGTAGGTAAGGCAATTCCTACGTAGATTTTGAGAGAAGGCTGAACCATGTCAGGTGCTGTACCTGGATACGTCCACATCTCCCAGCGAGGCCGCGCCGCGAAGCGTCAGGCCGTCCAGCCCCATCGTCCCGCCGCACCTGCCGCAACGTTGCGTCCGATGACATTCTCCGCGGGGGATTCCTCCCCCCACAAGAATGCTCAGGAGAACGAGGCTCGCGGCTTCGTGCTGTACGTGGGTCTGAATGAGGAGCTCGCCGCCGCAAACGGTACCTCCCTGGTGCGCATCGTTCAGGATCTGCGCACCTACGCCCACCACCTAGCCCCCGAATCTGAGTCTTACGCCGCCGTGGCGCTGGCTCCCGTGAACGCCGAGGGTAGCGACCTTGAGGTGGTCCGTAACGCGCTGGGTGATCCGACCGCCGTGTACACCTACCCGGAGGCGAATACCACCCGCGAGGCGGAGGGCATGAACGGCCACTCCTCGGGTGTGCTGATTGACCTGGCTCGCCGCGAGGTGTTCCTGGACGGTGAGCCGCTGATGCTGACCTTCAAGGAGTTCGAGCTGCTGGCCCACCTGGTTGAGAATAGCTCCCGCACGGTTGGCCGCGAGGAACTGCTGAAGGCCCTGTGGAGCTCGGGTGACGAGCACCCGCACGAGCGCACGATTGACGTTCACATTCGTCGCCTGCGTTCGAAGCTGGGTCGCCTCTCGGGTACCGTGCGTACGGTGCGCGGTCAGGGTTACCGCTTCTTTGAGCACCCCGAGGTCGTCGTCTGGGCGGCCCCGGAGTACTCCATCTAGGCTTGTAGTTTTAGGGTGCACCCCGGTGCGCCGGCCCCGTGCCGGTGTGCCGGGGTTTACTCATGCCCGGGTGGCGGTGCGCGGGATGTATCGGCGCGCTCTGGATAAAATGGGTGTATGGCTGAGAATTCTTCCAACACTGCATCCGGCTCGCACCGTAGCGGAGCTAAGCGCCTGATTATTATGCGCCATGCGGAGGCCGATTGGGGCCTGAACGATTTCGACCGTCCCCTGACCAAGCGCGGTCACGAGCAGGCTGCCGCCGCGGGTGCCTGGCTGGCTTCGCGCGGCTATATTCCCGAGCAGATTATGTCTTCGTCGGCGTTGCGCACGCGCCAGACGACCACCTGGGTTGCGGACGGCCTGGGTTCGAAGGCCCCGACCGCGCATCTGGATGAGGGTCTGTACGAGGTTTCGGCCGCCCGCATCATTGCGCGCATTAACGGCGTTTCAGAGAACGTTCATTCGCTGATGGTGGTGTCGCACCTGCCCGGCGTGCAGGATGCCGCGCAGCGTCTGATGAGCCCCGACTCCGATCCGAACGCGTCGATGGATGTGTACTATGGCTTCCCGCCGTCCTCCATCGCGGTGTTTGAGGTACCGGGGGAGTGGGCCCTGCTGGACGGCGCGGATGCGCGCCTCGTGGACTTCAAGAGCTTCTAGGTTGTGCGCCCGATAAAACGCATAGCAAAAGCCCCGTACCGGGTGGTACGGGGCTTTTAGCGGCGGAGACGGGGGGATTTGAACCCCCGGTCGAGTTTAACCCCGACCCTTCATTAGCAGTGAAGTCCATTCGGCCGCTCTGGCACGTCTCCACGGTGCGCTCGTGAGCGCATCCCTATAAGAATATAGGCTGTTTTGCGCTTGGTCAATTCGGTAGGGGCCTCGCGTGAATTAGGTGCGTTGCTCAGGTACGCGAGGTGTTTTGCCCCAAACCGGCTGAGCAGACGGGGATTTACTCCGTGGGATACAGACCGTGCACATTGAGGCTTAGACGCATTTTCGATACACTACACTCCATCCAAACCGATAAATCGGGAGCTCTCTGGAGTGCGCACGTATCGTCCGATACGGACGTATCGGAGTACCCCCCCCATCACTCAGCGAATCGAGGAATCATGTCTGAGAACCCCAACAACCCCCAGCCCCAGTTCAACCAGGACCCCTAGTTCAGCCAGCAGGCACCCCAGTATGGTCAGCAGGCTCCGTACGGTCAGCCGGCTCCGACCCCCGAGCAGCAGGCTCAGGCGAAGAAGGCAAAGACCCTGTCGATTGTCTCTCTGGTGAGCGGTATTGTGAGCTTCTTTGTCCTCGGTTTCATCCTTGGTGCTGTAGCTATTGTGACCGGCCGCCTGGCTATGAATAACCCCGAGCTGAAGAACCGCGGTATGGCTATTGCCGGTACTGTTCTGGGTGTCGTCAGTATTATTTTGCTGGTCGCTCTGAAGATTTTTGTAAAGCAGTAAGATTGAAGCTATCTGCAGTAGCCTCATGATTTGAGGAAGCCCGCGAGCGCCCCGTGCGCACGCGGGCTTTTGTATGCTTGAGGGGGCATTGCCGGAATGGGCGTGGTGTACGCAGCCGAAGCGTGAATATAGCTGCCGCTTCGGTGATAGGCTAGGAACAACACGGGCCAACGCCGACCAACCACAAAGGTGAGATGCCATGTCTCAGAATCCGCAGGGTTCAAACCCTGAAGACTCCGACCCCGAATACAACCAGCTGAACGAACAGCTTGCTGAGCTGTCTGCGCAAGATGGCCAGGATACGTCCGGTCAGCCTATGATGCTGCCCGCGGATACCGTGCAGAAGATTATCGGGCGGGTTGAGGGCGAGCGGGCCGCTCAGACTTCCCTGGTGCTCGGTCTTGTCAGCCTGATTTGCCTGGGTTTTATTGCCGGCGTGCCTTCTTTCATCATGGGCTATATCGGTATGTCTAAAGCGAAGGAAGCGGAGCGCCTGGGCGTTTCGGCTACAGCGGGTCGTAGGATGAGTAAGATAGGCACCTTTATAGCTTTCCTCATTTTCTTCTGCACGTGTGTCTTCATGCTTATGGGGATTATCGGTTCCCAGAGGGTTGCTGGCTATTCCCCCTATTAAACTTCCGGGTCGGCCGGTATCTTAGCCTGGGCGGGCACCATGAAGGTGCCTAATCCTCGCCGCCGAAAACAGATTACGGATATCGGGGCCTCCCCCGAAACACCTGTCGCGTATCAAGACTGAAAGATCGTGGTTATTATGTCTCAGACTCCCCAGCCTCAAGAGCCGGACCCGTTCGACTACAATCCCGCGTACAACCAGCTCTACGAGGGCCGCGATGCCGGGCAGGGCGCGGTCGGCGAGCCGCGGAATGTCCCGGCTACCTACGAACCTGCCGGGGCGTACACTCCGCCTCCTGCCTACCCGGAAAGCGTCCCGGGGAATATCATCACGTCCCCTGGCTTCCTGGAGGAGGGCCAGAAAGCGGCGCAGCGTTCGTTGACGTTTGGCATCATCAGCGTAGTGCTCATTCTCCTCATGTATTGGATTCCCTACTCCACCCTCGGATCAATTATTCTGGGCGCCCTGGGAATTTCGGCCGCGCGAGACGCGGAACGCCACGGTGTGCCGGCAAAGGCGGGGCGCATCCTCAGCTGGATTGGCGTGGTCCTGCCCATCGCCCTGACGGTCTTTGCGATTATTGCCCTCCTATCGCTCCTTTTCACCCTGAAGGGATAGCCGAGTTAGCGGTTCGGCTGGCCGAGACTTCTGGAACCGAGCCCACCATCTTTTGTCTGCAACATGTAGAAGCCCCGTTTCTCGAATTGAGGCGCGGGGCTTTACGCATATTCGCGGAATCCCGAACTAACGCTCGAGGTGTCTTGCGCGGGTCAGAATGACGGGTGTAGTTGCCCCCGTTCCGTTGATAGGCTAGGGTGAATATTGTTTAACACACACCTGCCGCACGAAAGTGAAATACCATGTCTCGGAATCCGTGGGGTTCTGACTCCTACGATTACAACCCGGACTACAACCACCTGAACGAGCAGTACGATCAGAACAGCCAGTATGGCCAGTATGGGCAGGGTTCGTACGGTCGGTACGGGCAGGGTTCGTATGGTCAGTACGGGCAGAGCTCCTACGATCAGTATCCCTATGACCCGTACGGCCAGAATTCGTACGGCCAAGACCCGTACGGCCAGAATCAGTACGACCCGTACGGTTACCAGTATGACCAGCCCATGATGGCCCCAGCCGGCTTTCTGCAGAAGACCCCCGAGCAGTTTTTTGGTGAGAAGGCTGCCCAGACCTCCACTGTGCTCGGCGTTATCGGCTTGATCTGTATCGTGACTCTCAACTGGTGGCTTTTCGGTCTGCCCTCCCTGATTCTGGGTGCTATCGGTATTTTCAAGGCAAACGAGGCGGAACGCTACGGTGCCGTCGCTTCGGCAGGCCGCATCATGAACTGGATTAACGTAGCCGTTGGTGGCATATTCCTGGTGCTTTTCGGCGGAGCTCTTCTGCTGGCGCTCATGCTGGCTCTTTCGGATTCTGCCGCTAATTCAGAGTTGGTTGATGCCGCGAAGACGCTGGCACTTCTCTAAAAACTTTGCCCTTCTCGAAGAGGTAAGAGCCCCGCTCCTCACAGTGAGGAGCGGGGCTTTGCTGTACATATGCCGTATATTTTGCGTATTGGGCCGGACACGCTTGTTCCCTCCGAGGGGAAGGTCTAGGGTGAAGTTAACAACACCCGGTATTGAAAGGTTGTGGATGCGATGTCGCAGCTACCCCAAAACAACGAAGCCTTCGATTACAACCCCGAGTACGCCAATCTTTACCGGCAAAATGGTAACGGGCAACCCATCGTTGGGTCCGCAGGGGGCCCACTGCAACCCGCGAGTGGGTTCCCGAGTCAGGAAACTGGGCGGAGCGCCGAGAACCTCTCCTTGCTCTTCGGTATCCTCAGTTTAGTGTGCATCCCGGGTATTCGATGGACGCTGTACGCCATCCCTTTCTCACTGATACTGAGTGTTTTAGGTATCTGGCAGGCGCGAGTGGCACGACGGCACGGTGCGCGCGCTACCGCGGGTATGATTCTCAGCGCGATGGGTATAGTCGTTGTCCTTCTTCTCGTTGCCATCATCATATTGATTCTGAACGCTTTGTCGGGCATCCACTAATCACAGCGGCTCGATGTCGAGCCTAAATGCTCTCTCAACCCGATAGGCACTTAACACCCGGTATTGAAAGGTTGTGGATGC
>NZ_KV810430.1:393475-463822 GCF_001812775.1 Rothia sp. HMSC068F09 | reverse complement strand
CGATTACAACCCCGAGTACGCCAAGCTTTACCAGGAAGATGACAGCGTACAGTCCGACGCTGATGATATGGACGACAGGCTGCTACGTGCAAGCGAGCCCCCTTCCAATGTGCGGAGGGCGCAAGCCGGTGAAAGAGCAGCGAACTTCTCCCTGCTTTTCGGTGCCCTTGGCCTGCTATCTTTCTTCATAGGGTTTTGGTGGTCTGCCTATGGCATTGAAATCGGTATACTCATGGTCATCGTCGCACCATTCCTGAGTATCTTAGGTCTCCGGCAGGCATTCGTGGCACGACGGCACGGTAAGCACGCCATCGGGGGCATGATTCTCAGCGCGATGGGTATAGTCGTTGTCCTTGCTATCGTCGCCCTCATCATAATGATTCTGAGCGCCTTGTCCGGATTAAATGATGCAGGCCCGTCGAGGAGCCTGAACGCTCTTATGCTGTACTGGAACTAGCCTCGAGATAAATACAGAAAAGTCCTGCCCCTCATTGTGAGGAGCAGGACTTTTCTGTGTATATGCCGTATGTTTCGGCAGGTGGAGCCTGACATGCTTGTTCCCTCTGATGGAAAGGTCTAGGGTGAAGGTAACACCCGGTATTGAAAGGTTGTGGATGCGATGTCGCAGCTACCCCAAAACAACGAAGCCTTCGATTACAACCCCGAGTACGCCAAGCTTTATCAGGAAGATGACAGCGAACAGTCTAGCCCGGATGCTTCTGACGAACAGCTACTATCCGCAAACGAGTCCCCGGATGACTCTTCGGATGGTTCTCCGGATGAGCCCGCAGATCAAGCGGTCGGTAAGGGAATGGCGAACTTCTCCATACTCTTTGGCTTCCTCGGTCCCCTGTCTTTCTTCCTAGGGGGTTGGCTAATTGTCCAAGGTTTTGGAGAAAATGGTACGCAGGTAGTTATCTTTTCACCGTTGCTGAGCATCCTGGGTCTCTGCCTGGGGATCTCGGCAAGACGGCACGGTGCTCGTGCCACCGGTGGTCTGGTTCTTAACGGTCTGGGGATATGCTTTTTCCTCTGTATCGCCTTCCTCATCATGTTGATTGCAAACGCTTTGTCAAACATGTCAAACATGCACTAACGACGCCCCCGGTAACTCGGAACGGCGTATGCAAAGAGCCCCGCTCCTCAATACGAGGAACGGGGCTCTTCGCGCTCCACACGTGGAGCAGAAGCTAAAACGCGGATGGTAAGGGATTTGAACCCTTGAGACGGGGTTACCGCCTACTGGTTTTCAAGACCAGCTCCTTCGGCCGCTCGGACAACCATCCTTGCGCTCCAGAGACCGGCATTTTATCTCAACGCCGTGCCGCAGGGCACTACGAGATTATCTCACGATGTATGCTTTCTGTAAATCGAGTGCCGATGAGGGCACATCCGCTCAGGAGGAGGGCTCATGCGAGCAATTATTGAGGAAAACCACGGCGGTCCCGAGGTGCTTCGGGTCAGCGAGATTCCCGCCCCCGTTCCCCGTTCGAGTGAGGTGCTCATCCGCGTTCGCGCCGCCGGAATCAACCGTGCGGATGCCCTGCAGCGCCGCGGATTCTACCCGCCCCCTCCTGGATCGAGCTCCATCTACGGTCTGGAAGTGGCCGGGGAAATCGAGGCCGTTGGCGAGGGGGCATCCGTCGAGAACTGCGGTCGTCCCGTGATGGCTCTGCTCCCCGGAGGTGGGTACGCCGACTACGTGACGGTTCCGGTGGACCTGCTGCTGCCGAAGCCCGAGAACCTGAGCTTTGAAGAGGCCGCGGCGCTACCCGAGGTGGCCGCCACGGTCTACTCCAACCTGGTACTGACCTGCGGCATGAGCATGGATCCCGCCGAGAACCTGCGCGAGGACGGGCAGAGCGCCACGGTGCTGGTGCACGGTGGCACCGGGGGCATCGGGGTGCACGCCATTCAGGTGGCCCTGGCCGCGGGAACCCGCGTATTCGCCACGGTTGGGACCGAAGAGAAGGCGGAGTACGTGCGCTCGCTGGGTGCTGAACCCATCGTGTATCGGGAACATTCGTTCCGGGATGTCGTTCTGTCGGAGACCGGAGGACGCGGCGCGGACTACATCCTGGACGTCGTGGGCGGGCGGTACTTTGAGGATAACCTGCACACCCTCGCCGACGGTGGGCACCTGTGCATCATCGGGTTGCAGGGCGGACGAAAGGCCGAGCTGGACCTCGCGTACGCACTCACGCACCGGCTCTCGGTGCACGCCACGAGCCTGCGCAGCCGCCCCGAGGCCCAGAAAGCCGAAATTCTGCGCGGCGTGCGCGAGCAGATCCTCCCGCTGGTCGAGTCGGGTCGCATCGGCGTGGGTCTTGACCGGGTATTCCCCCTGGAAGCCGCGGCCGAGGCACACGAGTACTTCGATTCCGGCCGGCACCGCGGCAAGGTGGTGCTGCGGGTCGATTAGACAGGTTTCCGCGGGGTGCGGAGAAAACCTTGTTGCCACGCTCCGCGAAACGTGACATAAATGCTCATATTTCCCTGACGATCCGTCACCAAAAGAAGATTTAGGGTAACCTAAGTATAGGTGGGTTTGTGGCTCGCCGCGGAAGGTGATGCACGCATCCGACGCTCACCGGCCGCGAGCGACTCCCACCCGATAACCGTTCACGGCACACACCTAACGTAGAGGAGGACTCATGGGACTCAAAAGCTACCTGCAATCGCGCCGAGACGACGCCGAGCTCGGCAAGGGCATCTGGCGGCGCTCCCACGACCGCTTTATTCGCGGCATCGACCGATTCCACCAGGTGCTCGAGCGTCTGGCGGGCACCGAGTCCTCCGCCTCCATGATTGAACTCATCGTGCCGGACGCCAACGAGCTTGCCGACCTCATCCCCCGGGTGCGTGCCGTGGCCATGGAGGCCCACCGCCTCGCCCCCAGCGACGGCGATATCCCCGCCTCGCAATTCGGCACCTACTCCGACCTCAACCGCGCCCTCTCCAAGGCCGGCAACGCCGTGGCCCTCTGCGCCGAGGCCCTGGCCATGGCCCGCTGCTTCGGCGAGTGCACCACCGGATGCGACCGCCAGGTGAGCGTGCACCGCCGCGTTGAGACCGTGGTGCAGCACGTGCAAGAGGCCGAACGTCTGATTCGCCGCGCCCAAAAGGAAGCGGCCGGCGAGCTGACCTTCGACGACGGAATCCCCGTGGGACGGACCGAACTCGTCGAGGCCTAGTGGTACGTCAGTTTGATGCTCCACCGGGCACACGATACGCTTAAAAGAGAGGTGCATGACACCCCGCAAGCGGTTCAGTCACAATGGAGGTGACGATGGTACGCAATCGAGAATCGCAGCTCGGTCCAGGCCCTCTACGGCATAACCAATGCATTAACGATTGACGGAAGAAGTCACACACCATGTTTGAATTCCATAGGAACGAGCGCGCGCGCCAGCTGCGCCCCAGCCTCTCCCGCTCCTGGTTGCTCGTTCGCGCCAACGCCAGCGAAGACGTTTTTGAGCAGGCCTTCGAATCCGAGGCCGATTCCATCATTATTGACCTCGAGGACGGTTGCCCGCCCGAAGAGAAGGACGCCGCCCGCGAACAGGTCGTCCGCATGCTGAACTCCGGCGTGGTTGCCTGGGTTCGTATCAACGCCATCACCACCGAGCACTGGTGGAAAGACGTCAAGGCCCTCAAGAGCGTGAAGGGTTTGCGAGGCGTCATGCTTGCCACCGCCGAGCACGCCACCGACATCGACCGTACCTCAGCTGAGCTGCCCGCCGGTACCCCCATCATCGCGCTGATTGAATCGGCCCTGGGTGTGCACCACTCGGTCGAGATTGCTCGCGCCATCGGCACCTTCCGCCTGGCCTTCGGCGCGGGCGACTACCGCCGCGACACCGGTTCCTCCGCAACCCCCATGGCCCTGGCCTACGTGCGTTCGCAGTTGGTCATCGCCTCCACCCTGGGTGGCCTGCCCGGCCCCATCGACGGCCCGACCCTCGGCGCCTACGGCGGGGACCTCTCCAAGGCCTGCGGCTTCGCGAGCGACCACGGCATGACCGGCAAGATCACCCTGGATATCCGCCAGGCAGAGACCATCAACGCGGCCTTCTCGCCCAGCGAGGTTGAGATTGAAGAGGCCCACCAGATGCTCGACGTGCCCATCGACGGCCCCCGCGACGGCTCCTACCTGCCGCGCTACCTGCGCGCCAAGAAGGTCAAGGAACTCGCCAAGGTCTACGGCCTGTGGGGCAAGACCGACAGCGACATCCAGCGCGCATCCAAGTAACGCGCCGGCCCTATAGCGACGGCCGCGCATCCGACCCCTCGGAGGGATTCGGATGCGCGGCCTTTGGTTTAACGCTCCGGCCACCGACCGGCGGACGGGCTTGGCGACTAGTTGCGCGGGGAACGGCCGCCCGTAAGGGCGTGCGCGGCAACGTAGGACGTCGCCAGGGAAATCACGATGGGCACCAGGAACGAGGTGTCGTCCTCGTAGACGGCGCGGTAGAAGAACCAAACCGCCAGCGAAATCACGAGCGCCAGCACGTAGACGATGGCGAAGCGCACGGTGGGGGTGAACGGGGCGCGCTGCGAGGAGCCCTTGCGGGCGGAGGTGCGGGACGAAGACATGAGGCCTCCCGGGATAGAGCGAGCTGTCGGACGCCTCGGAACGGGGCCGGGGCCTCGCGTGCCGAAGACGATACTAAAAACCGCCGCAACACACCGGAAACCGGCCTTGTTACGGCGGATGTGGAGCCCCCAGTGGGATTCGAACCCACGACCTTTTCTTTACGAGGGAAATGCTCTACCCCTGAGCTATAGAGGCACATACGCTACCTGCCGCGTTAAGACGGGCTTTCCGCGGAACAGTGCATACCCCGCAATGGTACCAAAAAGGCGGGGGAGAGGCGAATCATCGCGTTGCTACGGCGGCTCCGCGCAAGAGCCCCGCACGGACGCGTCATGCACCCGCCGCATCGGCGGGATAAGATGAACCTAAGCGTTATCCGTGCGCCCCGGCACCGATTCTTAGGAGGAATACCATGACCTCACCCTTTCCCCGCCGCGCCCTGCTCATCGGCGCGCTTCCCGCCGCCGCACTGGGCCTGAGCGCCTGCGGCTCATCCCAGGCCTCCTCTACCGCCTCCGCGAGCGGCTCGGCAAGCGGTTCGGCGAGCGCGACCTCGGAGAGCACCGCCGCGGCATCGGCGAGCGCATCCGCAAGCGCTTCCGCTACTCCCTCGAGCTCGGCTTCGGAGACCGCTTCCGCATCGGCTACCGCGGATGACGGTTACGTCGGCTTCCGCCTCAACCGCGAAGTACCCGGCGCGGGCACTGCAACCCTGTACACCGACTTCCAGTGCCCCTACTGCGCCAAGGCAGAACCCAAGTTCGAGGAGGCCGCCAAGAAGCTTGACGGCATCATGAACGTGACCGTGCGCCACATGCCGCTGAACATGCACGCCAACGCCGTACCCGCCGCACTCGCCGTAGAAGCCGCAGAGGCACAGGGCAAGCACCTCGAAATGGCGAACAAGCTCTTCGCCACCCAGAACGACTGGAAGAACATCAAAGAACGCGACAAGCTGCGCACCCTCTTCAACGACTACGCCAAGGAACTGGGCCTGAACGTCGAAGAATTCGACAAGGTCCTACTCGCCTCCGACACCGTCAAGCCCATCCAGCGCGACTACGAGCACGCCGTGAAGATCGGTGTGAAGGGAACCCCCACCTTCGCCGTGAACGACAAGGTCATCGAGGGCCTGGATTCTTCCTCCTCGGTGGACGACCTGGTCAGCACCTTCAAGCGTGAAGCTGGCGTGAAGTAGTGGCACACATTCAGCTCTCCGGCGGGCAGCGCGCCGAAATTCACCCCGACGGGTTCAGCGACCACGGCCACGTCCTCGAAATCGGTGGCGCCGAGCAGTCCCACGTGGATACCGCGGATCCCTCCTACGTGTTCTACGAGTACCTGCGCCGCATCGCGAACGCGGTGGATGCGCTCGCCCCCGCCGGCGAGCCCATTACCGCCGCGCACCTGGGCGCCGGTGCGCTCACCCTTGTGCGCTATATTCAGGCGACCCGCCCCGGCTCACGCCAGGTTGCCGTGGATATTGAACCCGAGCTCATGGGTTTTGTAACGGACCGCCTGCCGCTACCCGCCGGAACCGACTGCCAGCTCGTGGTGGGCGATGCCCGCGAGCAGCTGGCCCACCTGCCCGAACTGCTGGGCGTGACCGGCTTCGACGCGATTATCCTCGATATTTTCACCGGCATGGATGCACCCGCACACCTGGCGAACCGCGACTTCTACCGCGAACTCAAGGACGTCCTGAGTGAACGCGGCATGGTCGCCATCAACGTGGGTGACGACGCGGGTTTGCCCTTCTTCCGCCTGCAGGCGGAAGCCATGCTCGAGGTTTTTGACCACGTGTGGGGCCTGTGCGAGAGCTCGATGCTCAGCGGCGAGAACGAGGGCAACCTCGTACTGATCGGTACCTCCCGCGAGCTGGACGAGGACACCCAGGACCGGCTGTACGCGATGGGACCGCATCCGGCGGAGGTGCTCACCAGCGAAGAGCTGCGTGACCTGCTGGACGAGCTGGCTGAGAGCTAAAACTGAAACATAAAACCGTTGAGGCGGGTACCAACCGGGTACCCGCCTCAACGGTTTTCTGTATGCCGTGCACCGGCGACTCCGGGCCGTCGCCCGCGGGCGGGGCCTATTCGGGCAGCGGCACGGGAACGGGTTCCTCGCCCTCATCCTTCGGCTTGGGGGAACCGCCCTGAGTGGTGGTCAGCGTAATGCCCACACTCGCGGTCATCAGCAGACAGATCGCCAGCCAACGAATCGGGCCGGTCTCCTGGTTCAGCAGCGCCCAACCGGCAATCGCCGCAATAGCGGGCTCCATGCTCATCAGCACGCTAAACACCTGCTGCGGCAGGTTACGCAGAGCCATCAGCTCCGCACTATAGGGAATCACCGAAGCGAACATTGCGGTACCAAAAATCATGAGGAGCAGCATCGGATCCTGCGCCGCATTCCAAATCGGCTGAGGTGCCGGAACAACTGCCGCCACCGGGGCAATAAACGCGGCACCGACAAGCATCGCCACCGCCAGACCGCTCGCACCCGGAACCAGTGCACCCACCTTCGCGCTCGAGCGAATATACAGCGCCCAGAACACGCCGGCAATCAGCGCGAACGTCAGACCCAGGTAATCGGTGTCCCTACCGACCGCCGCCTCGTAGCCGAGCACCAGCATGCCCGCCAGAGCGCAGAGGACCCACACCGCGTCGCGGAGTCTGCGAGTCAGCAGGGACGCCAGCGCGAGCGGGCCCAAAAACTCCACCGCCACCGCCAGACCGATGGGGATACGGTCAATCGCGCAGTAGAAGAAGCCGTTCATCATGCCGAACGTTAAACCGAAAATGATGACAGCACGCCACTGCTCCTTCGACCAGGACAGCGGGCCCGGAGGCATCGTATCGCCGCGGCGGGCACGCCAACGAGCAGCCAGCCACACGGCGCCACCCACCACAATGGAAGCAATCGCCAGACGGCTCACACTCACGGCAAGCGCGCCGAACAGCGGGAAGAGCGTCACCGCGAAGGCCGCGCCGAACTGTAGCGACGAGCAGGACATCAAAACAAACATGATGCCTAGGGCAGGGCGTTGGTGCGCGGTATGCTGCATGGCTCTCCTCGGGGTGCCTCGTAAATCGGCGGTGCTTGTGCGGGTTCTCGAATGGGCGGGGGGGGGGCAGGGTACGAGCTTAAATAGCGCACCCCCGGGGCACGAGATACTATCCTACGTGCTACCCGGGGGTGCGAGAAAGAAGAGACATGCTCTCCAGCGCAATATTCAGCTGGGCTCTCTACGGCTACCTAGAGACCCTTCGCCTCGCGGTCGGCCCTAATCTGCTCGGCCGATGGAAGCGTAATGGAACTGGTCGCCATCTGTGCGATATCCACCGCGTGCGCATCCACCGCGCCGGGGAGGTAGCGATCCATCTCCTCGCTATCACCGCGTTCCTGGGCCCATTTTTGGGCGCGGGCGTGCGAAATGGAGATGCCGATACTCGCCAGCACCAGCAGCGAGATGGCCAGCCAGCGAACCGCATCCGTCGGCTCGGCCAGCATAATGACGCCCACCAGCGCGGCAATCGCCGGTTCCAGCGAAAGCACCACACTGTAGATGTGCGCCGGCAGCAGGCGCAGGGAAGAGACCTCGCCCAGGGCCGGGATGGCCGAAGCCAGCAGGCCCATCAAACAGCCAATAGCCAGCAGGTTCACATCCTGGGTGACCTTCAGCAGGTTGTTGCCGCTAATAAGGAACGGGAACGGCAGAACCAGCAGGGTAGAGACAACGTTACCCATGACCATGCCGCCCATACCCGGGATGAGCGCGCCCACCTTCTCTGTCGCCAGGATGTAGGCGGCACGCGAAATCGCCGTTAGTACCGCGAAAAACACGCCCACCAGGGCAAAGTCCTCAGGCTTGGCCTGTGATTCGGCCGTCAGAATCGCCATGCCGCTAAAGGACAGGGCAATCCATACCAGGTCCAGCTTGCGGCGGGACATAACGGTCGCCAACACCAGCGGGCCCATAAACTCGATCGCCACGGCAATCGCCAGCGGAACCTGCTCAATCGCCACGTAGAAGAAGGCGTTCGCGCCGGTAAGGGCCACGCCCAGCACGATGACCGCGGTCCACTGCGCGCGCGTCCACGCGAGAATATTCGGGCGGAAGAACACGTACAACAGGATGGTGGAAGTCAGCAGACGTAGCGCCACCACACCCCAGGGCCCCAAATCACCCATGAGCTGCTTCGCGAGGGCTGAACCGAATTGCGCGGAAATAATCGCGCCGGTCGCGTAGGCGACACCCAGCCCCTGAGTGGCCAGGGGAGAACGCGCAGCCGCGGGCGTGCTGGCGGAAGAAGTCATGGTAATCCTTTACAGCATGAAGCGTAAGCAAGTATCGGCGGTACAGCCCAACCCGAATCGCCGTGAAACGGGTCACGCATTATGCAGACAATGAATAGTGTGTAACCTAGGACAATTTTACGCGGTTTAAAAAAGGGCGCAAATGAATGGGAAGCGATTTCAGAAGCGCCGCCGCACCCGGCCGGACGACCGCGCTCAAGCCCTCGGTGAACTCAAGCCCTCGGTGAACAAGGCTCTTCCAGCCCGCCGGAAGGCCCGCCCGTTCAGGAAAAATTCACCAAGCCGTGATTTACTGAGAGCATGCTTGACCCGAAGAAGTCTCTATTCGATGAAGACGGCAACCCCCGTCCCGCACTGACCACCACCCTCGACAACGTACTGCGCATGCAACGACCGCTCGCGCTGTCCATCGTCAAAAAACTGCGTGAAGCACACCCCGACGAAACCCCCGAACAAATCCACAAGCGCCTCGACCGCACCTACCTGCGTGACATCACCGCCATCGGCGGCGTCACCGGCGCATCCGCATTCGTGCCCGGCGTCGGCACCGTCACCTCCATGAGCCTGTCCGCGCTCGCAGTCGGCGGCTACCTCGAACGCACCGCACTCTACGCCCAGGCAGTCGCAGAACTGCACGGCGTGCACGTACACGACCCCGAAACCGCCCGCTCCATGGTCATGGCAATCATGCTCGGCGAAGAAGGCTCCCAGCTCATGAACACCGTGCTGCTGCAGACCGGTAAGGCAGGCGGCATCTCCAACAAGTGGGGCATGCTGCTCGGCAACTCCTCCAGCGGCAAGATGTTCAGCGTCGAACGTACCATCCGAAACATGTTCATCCGCCGCTTCCTCACCCGCCAGACCGGTGCACTGCTCGGCCGTGCCCTGCCCTTCGGCGTGGGCGCAGTCGTTGGCGGTGGCGCGAACCTGACCCTCGGCAAGGACGTCGTGCGCAACACCCGCCGAGCCTTCGGCGACGCGCCCGCCTACTTCCCCGCAGAGCTCATGATTACCCCGCGTGCACCGCGCGTACAGGGCGGCGAAGGTTCGGACGGCTCCTCCGGCGTGGCTGGCTCCCTGCTCAAGGGCGTCAAGGACGCAGGTAAGGCTGTAGGCAAGGTCTTCACCCGCGACAAGGGCAACGACACCGAAACCGGTCACCACCGCATGCTCGGCCGCTAAAATCCTCGCCGGTCATAAAACCGGAACATAGCGAAGACCCAACACGCTAAAGACCCCGAATCCCTGAATGCAGGGACCCGGGGTCTTTTGTTTATATCTTTGCTACGGACTAAGCGTTCTTCGCATGGTCCAGCAGCTGAGCCGCAATACCGTTATAGGTGTGCGGAGTCAGCGCCGACAGACGCGCCTCAGCCTCGGGGGACAGGCCCAGCGTAGCCACGAACTCCTTCAGGCGAGCGGCATCCACGCGGTGACCGCGAGTCAGCTCCTTCAGGCGCTCGTACGGGTTCTCCATGCCGGGAACACCTGCGATAGCCTCAGCGCGCATCACCATCTGGATCGCCTCAGCCAGAACCTCCCAGTTCGCATCCAGATCAGCGGAAATAACCTCGGTCGCAATATCCAGACGCTCAAGGCCCTTCACCACATTGGAGATAGCCAGCACCGAGTGACCAAACGCCACACCAATATTGCGCTGCGCCGAGGAGTCAGTCAGGTCACGCTGCCAACGAGAAGTCACCAGGGTCGAACCCAGCGAATCCAGCAGAGCGTTAGAGAGCTCCAGGTTAGCCTCCGCATTCTCAAAGCGAATCGGGTTCACCTTGTGCGGCATAGTCGACGAACCGGTCGCACCAGCCACCGGAATCTGACGGAAGAAACCAATCGAAATGTAGCTCCACACATCGGTGCAGAGGTTGTGCAGCACACGGTTGAAGTGCGCGATATCCGAGTACAGCTCGGCCTGCCAGTCGTGCGACTCGATCTGAGTGGTCAGCGGGTTCCAGGTCAGGCCCAGGTGCTCAACGAAACCGCGAGAAATCTTCTGCCAATCGGCGGTGGGCACTGAGGCGTAGTGCGCGGCATAGGTGCCGGTCGCACCGTTAATCTTGCCGAGGAACTCGGTGGCCTTCACGTGCTTGACCTGGCGCTTCAAGCGGTAGGCGAGCACGCCCATCTCCTTGCCCAGGGTGGTCGGGGTTGCGGGCTGACCGTGGGTGCGCGAGAGCATGGGAACCTCGCGGCCCTCCTCGGCCAGGTTCAGCAGAACCTCAATCAGCTCCTCGGCTGCGGGGATCCACACGTTCTGCACGGCATCCTTGATGCCCAGGGCGTAGGAGAGGTTGTTGATGTCTTCGGAGGTGCAGCCGAAGTGAACCAGCGGCACCAGGTGGTCCAGGCCCAGACCCTTCAGACGGCGACCGATGTAGTACTCGACGGCCTTTACGTCGTGAACGGTCACGGCCTCAATCTCGGCCAGCTCGGCCACGGATTCGGCGTTGAAATCGGTCACGATGGCGCGCAAGCCCTTCTTCTGCTCCTCGCTCAACGGGGACAGACCCGGCAGCACCTTGTGCTCGCACAGGTAGATGAACCACTCGACCTCAACGTGGATGCGGTCACGGTTCAGGGCCGCCTCAGAAAGGTAGTTCGTCAGGGGTGCGGTGACGGATGCGTAGCGTCCGTCCAGGGGGCCCAGAGCAAGTTCGCCGGTGCCCAAATCGATACGGCCAGAAGGCAGGATGGTGTTATTGGTGTGAGACATAACTCCATTTTCGCATGGATCGCCGGAAAATGCGGGCGGGGTGCGGGGCGGTGGGCGGTTGGAGGGTGCTCTGGATAGTGGTTTGAGCGAAGGCCCAGACTGCGGTCCGGGTAGTGTCGGGGATGGTCCGGGCGGCGCTCGCCGCGGGCGCGCCGACTCCAACGGGTGGGCGCTTTTTCGGTTCCGAAGCGGTTTCGGAGTGGCTTCGAGGCAATCTTTGCGCGGAAATATGACGGCGGCGGAAGCTGTGGATAAAGCATTTTGCGGGTTCTGCAGCTCAAATCCGTGCGGATTTTTCGTTTTGTGGGGTCGCTATCCACAGGCGGCTAAAAGCCGGGGGGAGCAACGCCGGCCCGCCCATAGGCTGGAACCAAAGTCCACCCGCTAAGCCGGTATCCGTAACCGGCTCCTCCGAAAGGACGCGCCGTGCCCACCTTCGTCGATTCCACACCGCCATCTGCGCCTCCGGGAACCCCCAACCCGCCCAGCACCGCGGATATTCTACGTGCCGCCGGGCACCTGGGCATCGGCTCCGCGGCCGGACGCGCGTTCGCCGCCTCGCTCCTCGCGGCAGCCGCCCTGGCCCGCACCAAGGGTGCCGAGCTTTCCGCACGCATGCGCGCCGAAGCCCACGAGATACAGGGGGTCTACGCGCGCACCGGCGAGCTCGGAACAGAGCACTGGGCCTCGGAAGCGGGCCGCGCCTTCCGCAGACAGCTCGAAAGGCACCGCGACAGTATTCGAGACAGGGCACAGATTGCCGAGAACGCGGCGGTCGATATTGCCGCCGCCGCCGAAGAGCTCGCCGCCGAACTGACCGCCAAAGCCCAGGCCGTTACCGCCGCGGCCGGTGCCCTCGACAGCCTTCTCGGGTCCCTCGCGGATACCGCCGCCGATATCCTCGACCCCGGAAAACTGGAGGACCTCGTGGCCCGCCACGCGGGGTCCGCGCAACACGAGCTTGACTCCCTCATGCACGTCAGCCTCCCCGAGGGGCTCAACGCGCTCGTTACCCGCCAAACCGGCTATTAGACCGCTGCTCACCGCTAGTCGTCGCTAGGAGAACCCATCTAGGAGAACCCATGACCAACGCAACGTACGCCCTTCCCATCGAGGGGAGCGGCTCGGCCCCCACAGGGGCGACCATCACCGTCACACTGGAAGAGATGCCCGCCATCGCCGATTCCCTCGCCCACGCCAGCCAGCGCTGCGCTGAACGTCCGGTGCCCATCTCGAGCATTGGCGCAGAGACGATGCTCTTTCTCGGGGTCAACGCGCGCGCCCGTCTGGCCAGCGGCCAGTGCACCATGTTGGCCGCCGGGATGGGCCAAAGTGCCGCCGATCTGGTGGCCACGGCGGTGGCCGTGCGCCTCGCCCACAGCGCCTACTTGCAGGTCGAGAACATGGTAGCCGGCTGGTTCGAATCGCTCGGTATCGCCCAGGACGGTAAGCTCCCTGACGGGCTGACGGTGCGAACCCACATTCGCGGCGCCCTCGCCGGCGACCCCGGCGAGGTCCGGTACCTTATCCGGCTGGCGCTGCCCGAGCTCGGGTACTATAGCGCATCAATAGCGATGCCCTATTCACCCCTCGTCGCGGCGGTACTTTTCGGAGCGACAGCCTATCTTGACGCCCGACTCAACCCCGAGATTGCCCGCCGGCGAGTGGCTGGACGGCTGTCCAGGATCACCGGAATCCCCGCGAAAATCATTGAGAAATTTATTGGGAAGGCCAAGCTATCGGTGGAGAAGGCGAATACGTGGCGGGACGTGGGCAACGCGGCACACAACGTGCGTACCGCTTCGGCTGATGAGTACGGGGTCGCGGCGCACCGGGGAGAGAAAAATCAGCTTTCTGTAGGCTCCAGCTCGGAACGGTTGCAGGCGGCCGCCAAGGCTCAGGACCAGGAATTCGAGCGTTCTCAGCAGGACCCGACGAAGGGCGAACGCGGCGCCGTGATGGTCACCGTCATGTACGAAGAAGGCCACGAGGGTGACCCCGCCTACGCCCTGTACGTGGTGAGTATTCCGGGGACTAACTTTGACTCCTGGGGCGGCTCTCCCATGGACCCTGCGGGCGCTATACGTGAAACGTTAGGTGAAGATACCACGAAGAACCCCGCCTATCGGATGGTTCTGCAGGCTTTGCGTGATGCCGGTGCGCCGCAGGGGGCCCGCGTGTACCTGGAAGGGTTTAGCCAGGGAGCCATGATTGCCTACAACATGGCTAATAGTTTCGAGGTCGCCAAAGAAATCAACATCGTCGGTATCTACGCCCAAGGTGCTCCGCTACGAGGTTTGCCCGCCAAACGCCGAGACTTCGCCGTGGACTATGTGGAAGGCGAAGGCGATATCGTTCCGGATAGCGCGGTGAGGCCTGAGGGGGGTTGGCGTCCTGACGACCGTGATACATCAATCACCGTTCAGAACTCTGTACACCATGGCGAGAAATACCGAGAAGCCCTAGACCGCGAAGGGTATAGCAACACGGTACCCGGGGGCATCCGTGCGGCGATGGATGGTAAGGAATACGTGCTGGGGGAGCAGAAGGTTACCTCGGGTTCTGCTATGCCGGATGGATACAGCCTAGCTGAGCGAAGGGACGTAACGATCTCACGTATCGGAATCTACTCGCGTCAGGCCTACAAATCGGGAGTTAGGTTTGACGAGAAGGGTGTAGACGAAACGATTGAACATGGAACAGGTGGCATGGTTAAGGGCGTTCAGGACGCCAAAGATAAGGGGGAACGAATCCAAAAAGCAGCCCAAGATACGTGGGAGAGCGCCGAACGACGTCTCCCTCACCCGGGCCCTAAACCGTCGCAGGAGCCGGGGAGCCCGAAGCCGACCTGGCCCGAGATGCCTGCACCTCAGACGCCCAAAACACCTCCCCTGCAGGGATACGACCCGCAGAATGTTCCGCCCGCCATCAACTTGCCGGCGGACCTGAGCGGCCCGGAGCCTGCCACCATCAAGTTGCCCGCTCGAGTCGAGCCGGAGGGTCCACCACCCCCGGCAGATTTGCTCCCGCCGGACCTTCTACCAGAGCCCGCAGGCTCACAGGCAAACATCGGAAAGGTTATTAATCAGCCAACCATCGATGACCTGCCACTCCCTAAAATTGGTTCTGCGTTTGCGGGCACATTCCTCGGGCCCCGACAGGGCGGGGACTACGATGGCGGGGAATCGCTTACCCCCGACCTACCAGAGCTGAAGCCTGTTCCCATGCCCGTGGCGCCGGCCGAGGACATCGACCCGGGGTTCCGCACGCCGATTCCTCCCGAGGAGATCGACCCGGGGTTGATACACCCCGCACCGGAGCCTCGGCGCGCCGTCACCGTTGAGCGGGAGCCGGTATTTGCCTAGTGGGGAGCCCGGCCGGTGAGGTGGCGGAGACCGGCATGGGGATGGCTCGTCCTGTCCCCATGCTGGTCTTCACCCCGGTGGCACTGGCTCCGCGGCGCTCGCGGGCACATACTAAAGCTATGAGCCACTCAGAAGAACCCACCAGCATCCCGGTCCGCCCCGTCTTCGATACCCTGCCCAGCTATGCCGCGGGCAAGCCTCCCGTTCCCGTCGATGGCCTGACCCGGTACAAGCTTTCCTCTAACGAGAACCCGCTGGGCCCCGTGCCCGAGGTGGCGCGCGTGCTGGCCGAATTCGATGCGGTGCACCGCTATCCCGACCCCCTCTCAACCGCCCTGCGCACCGCCCTCGCCGGGCAGCTGGGCGTGGATGCCGAGGATATCGTGACCGGCGCCGGCAGCCTCGGCGCGCTCAACCAGATTCTCAAAACCTTCGCGGGCGTTAACGCCGACGGTGTGCAGGACGAGGTCATCTACGCGTGGCGTTCCTTCGAGGCTTACCCCATTCTGGTTGGCATCATGGGCGCTCGTAGCGTGCAGGTGCCGAACCTGCCCGACGGCGCGCACGACCTGGACGCTATGGCCGCGGCCGTCACCGACCGCACCCGCCTGATTCTGGTGTGCACCCCCAATAACCCGACCGGTCCCGCCGTGACCGAGAGCCAGATTCGCTCCTTCCTCGCGAAGGTGCCGGCTACCGTTCCCGTGGTCATCGACGAGGCCTACTTCGAGTTCTGCGCGGCCTCCTCCATCCCGGAGGGGGAAGAGCCTCCGTTGAACGGCCTGGATATCTACCGTGACTACCCGAACGTCATCATTCTGCGCACTTTCTCCAAGGCGCAGGGCCTGGCGGGTTTGCGCGTGGGCTACTCGATTTCGCATCCGCAGATTACCCGCCACCTGCGGGTTGCCGCGACGCCCTTTGCCGTGTCCGCCCTGGCCGAGCGGGCCGCCGTCGCCTCCATCGAGCACCAGGAGGCCGTCATGGCGCGGGTCAGTCACATTGTGGCCGAGCGTGAGCGCGTCACGGCCCGTCTACGCGAACTGGGCTACGAATTCCCGGGCACCTACGCAAACTTTGTGTGGCTGCCCCTGGGGGAGCGGACCGGCGAGTTCGTTGACCTCATGAACCGGAATGCTCTCTCGGTGCGTGCCTTCGGGTCCGAGGGCGTGCGCGTGAGTATTGGCGAGATCGAGGCAAACGACCGTTTCCTGTCCCTGTGCGAGCTCTTCGCGCAGGAGGGCTAATCTCGCTCAACATCGCTGGATAAGCTTGAATCGTATAGCGGTCCTGAGCGGATGAAGATGAAGGAACCCTCCTATATATTCTGATTATCGAATATATAGGAGGGTTCCTTTGGCCATTAAACGCAATTGGTAGCGCTGCTGGTTTTCGCCTGCTCATATGCTGAATGACGGGGTGCAATACGCGGTGTTCCAGGCGTGTTCCGAGCGTGCACGTTATTGCCGAGAGCCCGAAATAGTAAACTGGTAGGTATATATGCCCAGTCCTGATGGTGCACCGGCCGTAAATCAGCCTCTCAACCCTCCACCTTTCGTGGAGAATGAGGCTTGGCCCCGGTAGCCCGCAGGCGAAGCCATCGTCACGTGTGGAGGTTAGATGCACGAGAACGACAAGTACCCGGGAGTGCCCGAGCGCATCCAGCTCATGGATGAGAACGGCACCGTCCACGAACACCCCACCTTCAGTCGATACGTCAAAGACGTCGATGGTGATATCCTGCGCGAGGCCTACCGCCTCATGTACACCACCCGCCGCTTCGACGACGAGGCGACCGCCCTGCAGCGCCAGGGTCAGCTCGCCCTGTGGGTTCCTAGCCGAGGCCAGGAGGCCGCGCAGGTCGGTTCCGCGCTGGCCTACGCCCCCAACGACTACATCTTCCCCTCCTATCGTGAGCACGCCGTCGCTCTGGCACGCGGTGTGGATTTCCGCGACCTGATTACCATCTTCCGCGGCACCACCACCCACGGTTGGGATATGAAGGCCCACAACTTCCACACCTACACCAAGGTGCTAGCCGCCCAGACCCTGCATGCCGTCGGCTACGCCATGGGTCTGAACTTCGATGCCGATATCGAGGCTGAAACCGGCAAGCGCCCCACCGGCCAGGGCCAGGCCACCGACCCCGCAACCGACGCTCAGAAGCCCGCCGTCGCGGTCTACTTCGGTGACGGCTCCTCCAGCGAGGGTGACGTTCACGAATCCATGGTCTTCGCGGCCTCCTACGATGCCCCGGTGCTCTTCTTCGTGCAGAACAACCGCTGGGCCATCTCGGTTCCCTTCGAGGTGCAGTCGCGCGTGCCGATTTCGACCCGAGCCGCCGGTTACGGCTTCGAGGGCCTGCGCGTGGACGGCAACGACATCCTGGGCGTGCTCGCGGTGACCCGTTACGCCATGGAGAAGATTCGTGCCGGCGAGGGACCCGTGCTCATCGAGGCCGAGACCTACCGTCTGGGCCCGCACACCACTGCCGACGACCCCACGAAGTACCGCACCGAGGCCGACCTCGAGGGGCCGCTGCACCGCGACCCCATGATTCGCCTCGAGAAGTACCTGCGCGAGCAGGGCTACGCCGACGATGCCTTCTTCGAGGAGGTTGCCGAGTCTGCCCAGAAGGTCGCCTCCGGCGTGCGCGACGCCGTGCTTTCCGCCGAGGTGGCCGACTTTGAGCACTTCTTCGACCGCGTCTACGCCCAGGAACACCAGCAGGTTGAGGACGACCGCGAATTCTACCGCACCTACAATGCAGGCTTTGAAGAGGAGTAAAGATGAGCGAAAACATTGAGCGTTTGACCCTCGCCAAGGCCATTACCCGCGGCCTGGAGGACGCCCTGGAGGCTGACCGCACCGTGGTTCTGCTCGGTGAGGATATCGGCAAGCTCGGCGGCGTGTACCGCGTAACCGAGGGCTTGCAGGCCCGCTTCGGCAACCGCCGCGTCATGGATAGCCCGCTGGGGGAGTCCGGCATTATCGGTAGCTCCATCGGCATGGCGCTGCGCGGGTACCGCCCCGTTCCCGAGATTCAGTTCGACGGCTTCGTCTTCCCCGCCTTCAACCAGATCACGAGCCAGCTTGCGAAGATTCACAACCGCACCGATAAGCAGTACATCGTGCCGGTGACGATTCGTATTCCCTACGGCGGCGTAATTGGCTCGGTGGAGCACCACTCCGAGTCGCCCGAGGCGCTGTTCGCCCACACCGCCGGCCTGCGCATCGTGACCCCCTCGAGCCCGCACGAGGCCTACTGGATGACCCGCAAGGCGATTGAGTGCCCGGATCCGGTCATTATCTTTGAGCCCAAGCGCCGCTACTGGCTCAAGGGAGACGTGGACTTTAGCGACACCTCCTTTGACCCGTTTAGCGCCAAGGTCGTGCGCGAGGGTACCGACGCCACGATTGTTGCGTACGGTCCGCTGGTTCCGGTGGCCCTGGCAGCCGCGGAGGCCGCGGTTGAGGACGGCCGCTCGATTGAAGTGATTGATCTGCGCTCGATTTCTCCGCTGGATGTGCCGACCGTGGCCGCCTCGGTGGCGAAGACCGGCCGACTGATTATCGCCCACGAGGCCCCCACCTTCGGTGGCATGGGTGGTGAACTGGCGTCCGCGATTACGGAGCGTTGCTTCTACAGCCTGCAGGCCCCGGTGATTCGCGTGGGTGGCTACTACATGCCGTACCCGGTTTCCCGCGTGGAGGAGGAGTACGTGCCGGATATTGACCGCATCCTGGAGGCGGTTGATCGCGCTTTCGATTACTAGGCACGGTTTCGGGGTTGGTATGCGCGCCCCGTTTCTTGACGCTTCGTTCTGAGGTGTACCGCCGGCCTGCTATCGGCGGCGCACCGCGGCGGGTAGGACCGCCCATAATATTCCATGTAGGGTATATTCCCTAGTGAGAGGTAAATATGTCCCAGATTTTTTCGCTTCCCGACGTGGGCGAAGGCCTGACCGAGGCTGAAATCCTCAGCTGGAAGGTCGCAACCGGCACCGAGGTCGCCATCAACGATGTGCTGGTCGAGATTGAGACCGCCAAGAGCGTGGTCGAGCTGCCCTCGCCCTATGCCGGTACCGTCGAAGAACTGATGGTCGCCGAGGGTGAGACCGTCGAGGTGGGTACCCCCATCATCCGCATCTCTGGTGGCGACGGCGCGGCCCCGGCCGCCCCCGCCGCACCGCAGCAGGAGACCGAATCCGGCACCGCGTTGGTCGGCTCCGGACCCAAGGCGGACGCCGTCAAGCGCCGCGCGCGTAAGCGCCCCGCCTCCGCAACCCAGCCTGCACCTGCCGCCCCCGCAGCCCCCGCGGCGCCGGCAGTCCAGGCACCGGTGGCACACACCCCCTCCGACCCGGTGAACCGCAACCAGGGCCTGCTCAGCGAGCTGGCCGAGCGAGCCTCTCGCTTTGTGGAGAACAGCCCCCTGAACTCGATGGTTCAGCGTCTGGCCCACGAGCCCATCGCCGCCCAGACCCCGGCACCCGCGCAGGCTCTGTCGCCCGAGCAGGTTCCGTACCGCCCGACCTTGGCAGCCCCTCCGGTGCGTTTGGCCGCTAAGGAGCTCGGCGTCGACCTGGCCCACGTGACCGCCACCGGTGCCCGCGGCCAGGTGACCAAGCAGGACCTCATGAACTATGTGGCGCACCTGAGCGATGTGCAGCATAGCGGCGCCCGCCAGCCGTTCTGGCAGCCCGCAGCCACCCCCGGTGACCGCATCGAGCGCATCCCGGTGCGCGGCGTGCGCAAGGCCACCGCGAAGGCCATGGTCGCCTCGGCCTTCAGCGCCCCGCACGTGTCGATTTTCGTGGACGTGGATGCATCCCGCACCATGGAGTTCGTCAAGCGCCTGAAGAAGTCCCGCCACTTTGAGGGCGTGAAGGTCACCCCGCTGCTGGTTCTGGCCGCCGCGGTGATTTGGGCCGCCGAGCGTAACCCGCAGGTCAACGCAACCTGGACCGATAGCGAGATCCAGATTAAGCACTACATGAATCTGGGTATTGCGGCCGCCACCCCGCGCGGTCTGATGGTCCCGAACATCAAGGATGCCCAGGAGCTTTCCCTGCGTGAGCTTGCGATTGCCCTGAACAACCTGACTACTCGCGCTCGTGAGGGCAAGACCCAGCCGGCAGAGATGGCGAACGGCACCCTGACCATTACGAATATCGGTTCGCTGGGCATTGATACCGGTACCCCGATTATCAACCCGGGTGAGGTTGCGATTGTGGCCTTCGGTACCATCAATCAGAAGCCGTGGGTGGTCGACGGCGAAGTGATTCCTCGCTGGGTGACGACCCTGGGCGGCTCGTTCGACCACCGCGTGGTGGACGGCGACCTCTCGGCTCGCTTCATGGCCGATGTGGCGGCCATCCTGGAGGAACCGGCCCTGCTGCTGGATCACTAGGCAATAACCTAAACGGCCCCGAAGGGTCGCTCAACGCGAAGACCTCCGGCGCACATAGCGTGCGCCGGAGGTCTTCGCGTTTTGTATCGGCATCGGTGCGGTGTCCGGTGCTTCGGAGGCTAGCCGTCCTCGCGCTCCACCCGGGTGCTCGGGTACTTATCCACGCGGCTGTGGTATATCTGCCCGCAGGCGCCGCCTATGAGGGCTCCCAGGAAGCTGAGCGCCAGGATGAGCATAATCGCCAGCAGGCCGTTGGAGGTATCCCCGTTCATGAGCCGCTGCATGGAGAACGCGGCGGTGCCGTTCGGGAAAATCTGCGGGACCAGGTAGGTGGCCAGCGAAGCCACAATGAGGCCCATGAGGTGCCACAGCCACACCGCAATACCCTGCTTGGAGCCGGCGAATCGAGCCATGCGTCCGGCGGCGTATCCGCCGACCAGGTAGGCACCAAAGATGAGGACGCTCAGGGCGACCGCCACGGGAACTACGGAGGATTCCCCGGAGAGTAGTCGTCCGATGACGGCGTGGTACTCGAGGGACTGCTCCTGCCCGGTAGAGGTGAGCCAGGCGCCGATGCCCCAGCGGCCGCCGTCCATGAGGGTGATGGCCACGAGCCAGCCGAGCAGGCCCGGGAGCACGTGCATGCGGGAGTACCGTTCCTTCTGCATCTGCAGGGCGGTGGCGGCGGTGAGTACCGGTTCGCCGGGCTGGAGGATGGGCTGGGTGGGTTGGCCCGCGGGGACGGCGAAGCCCCCGTGCTGGGTGGGCTGTTCCGGCGCGCGCGGTGCGGTGTTCTGCGGGGTAACGCTGGGTGCCGTTCCGCGGTCGTTGGCGGCCTGCGCGCCGCGGCGCTCGGACACGCTCGGGGCAGACGCGGCGCTCGGCTCGGGCGCGGAACCCGCGGATGCGCCGCCACCCGAGCTACCCGAGCCGGGGGTGTTGAGCCAGCCGAAGGCGCTTTCCCCGCCGTCCGAGGTGTCCGCGTCATCCTGCGGGCTGGGAGCCGGGATGGGGCTGGGGAAGGCGCGGGTCGCCTCCCCGTCGGTGGTTCGCGACTCGGCGCGGCGTGAGGCGGCCTGCTGCAGGTCCTCGGCGGTCAGCACGACCGTGGGGTCGTCGGAGGAGAAGGCCGCGTCCCACAGATCCTGCTCGCTGGGCGCGGAATTGTCGTTGCCCTTTGCCTGCTGGCTGGCCGCCGGGCGGGACTCCGGCTGCTGGTTGTGTTGTGTATTCATGGCTTCCGATAACGGGGTTCGGGGATCGTCTGGCGACCCGGTGTGTGCGGTGGCTCGCGGGCCGAGCGGGTCTTAGCCTACTCGCTGTGCTCGGACTGGAAGGCCCGGGCCTCTTCGAGGGATTCGGCGGAGTAGGGGTGGGGGTGTGCGGGTCGTTCGTTCTCGTCGAGGGTGCGAACTACGCGTCCGGGGTTGCCGACCACGACGGAGTTTGCGGGTACATCCTTGGTGACGACGGTACCCGCACCGATGACGGAGTTCTTGCCGATGGTCACGCCGCCCAGGATGATGGCGCCGCCACCGATCCAGACGTTGTCCTCAACGGTGATGGGCTTGCCGCCCTCCCAGTATGCGGCGCGGTCGACGGGGTTGAGCGGGTGGGTGGGGGTGAGGAACTGCACGTTGTTGCCGACGAGCACGGTGGAGCCGATTCGGATCGGGCAGACGTCCAGGAATACGCAGCCGAAGTTGAAGAAGGAGCCGTCGCCAATGTAGGTGTTCACGCCGTAGTCGAAGCGCGCACCGGGGCGGATGTGGGAGTGCTCGCCCAGGTGGCCGAGGTTTTCGCGGTAGACGTGCATGGCCTGGGCGTGCTCGCCGCGTGCGTAGTGCTCCTCCGCGAGGACGGTGGCGGCGTGGATGCGCTTAGTCTGTGCCACACATTCGGCGTCGGGCATGTAGGCGGCACCGGAAATCATGCGGTTGAAGACGGCGCCGGTGGGGCGCTGCGGGGTGTGCATTAGTGGGCTCCTCCCAGAAGGTAGACTAGGGCGATGATGGCCAGTCCGATGAGAATGACGACTCCTCCGGCGATGGCGAATCGTTTGGAAATTTCGCGGAGGAGCTGCTTGAACTGCTCGTCGGTTATGTCTTGCTGTCGCTTACTCATGGTTTAAGTATCCCAGAGTTGCGCCGAGCGCACCCCGGGGAGCGTCGTGGAACGGGTCCCCTTAGCTGGGAGCCTGCCGTGAAGATGGCTTGGAAGGGCGCTGGAAGTTGAGCCGAGGGGTCGTCGGCGGGCACAATCGAAATCATGACTGAGGCTCAGAAGAACACGAACACGGGGGACGCTGCCCCCGCGCGCGCCGCGGTGTTCGGCGCACCCGCTACCGAATCCGGTGAGAACCCCCTGGCGCACCGCCCCTGGCTGAAGAACTATACCCCATGGACCGCGCGCGATATTGAACTGCCCGAAACCTCTCTGAGCCACCTCATCGATGAGGCGGTGCGTAGCGTCCCGCAGAAGGTCGCCCTGGAGTTCTTCGGCGCGACCACGACCTACGCTGAGCTGGGGGACCAGATTGAGCGTGCTGCGGAGGGTCTGCGCGTTGCGGGTGTGCAGGCGGGTGACCGTGTGGCGCTGATTTTGCCGAACTGCCCTCAGCATATTGCGGCGTTCTATGCGATTTTGCGCCTGGGCGCGATTGTGGTGGAGCATAACCCGCTGTACACGGGGGCCGAGCTGCGCCACATGTTTGAGGATCACGGCGCGAAGGTCGCGATTGTGTGGGACAAGATTGCCTCGCACGTGACCGAGATGCCGGCCGATATCCGCCCCACCCACATTTATTCGGTGAACCTGATTTCGGCGATGCCGCGCCTCATGCGCACCGCGCTGAAGCTACCCGTCAAGAGCGCGCGTGCCTCGCGTGAGAAGCTGACGGGCCCGGCCCCGGGCACGGTGCCATGGTCGCAGCTGCTCAAGAGCGAGCGTATTGATCCCGCGCATCGCCGCCCGACGGCACACGACATTGCGCTGCTGCAGTACACCTCCGGCACGACGGGTCTGCCCAAGGGCGTGATGCTCACGCACCGCAACCTGGAGTCGAACGGCCGCATGGGTGAGGCGTGGATTAACCCGGGCGATGACGAGGTGATTTACTCGGTCTTGCCGCTCTTCCACGCGTACGGTATGACCCTGGGCGTGACGATTGCGTCGCTGTGCCGTGCCCGCCTGGTGCTGTTCCCGACCGTGGACATGGACCTGATTTTGAAGGCGATGAAGAAGACCCGTCCGACGATTCTTCCTGCGGTTCCACCGGTGTACCGCCGCCTGATGGATGAGGCGAAGAAGCGCGGCGTGTCCCTGGAGGGTATCCGCTACGCGGTGTCGGGCGCGATGAACCTGCCGCCCGAACTGGTGGCCGAGTGGGAGGAAGCCTCCGGCGGTTTCATGGTGGAGGGCTACGGCCTGACCGAGTGTGCGCCGCTGGTCTCCTGCAACCCGCTGAACGACACCCGCCGCGCCGGCTCGATTGGTGTGCCCTTCCCCTCGACTGATATTCGCGTGGTGGATCCGGAGACGGGTGCGGATGTGCCTCTCGGCGAAGAGGGTGAGCTGTGGGTCAGCGGTCCCCAGCGCTTCATGGGTTATTGGAAGCGTGAAGACGAGACCGCGAAGACCATCACCCCCGACGGCTGGTTGCGCACGGGTGATATTGTGCGTCTGGACGAGGACTTCTTCATCCAGATTGTGGACCGCATCAAGGAGGTCATTATCACCGGCGGCTTCAACGTCTCCCCGACCGAGGTGGAGGTCGCCCTCAAGCAGCACGATACGGTCGCGGATGCGGCGGTGGTCGGTATCCCGCTGCCCGGCGGCGGCGAGATGGTCGTGGCCGCGGTGGTTCCCGCCCCCGGCCGGGTGGTGGAGGAGCACACCCTGCGCGAACACTGCTACTCGAAGGTGACTCGCTATAAGGTGCCGCGCCGCATCGTGGTCGTGGACGACCTGCCGCGTTCGATGCTCGGCAAGGTGCTGCGCCGTAAGGTGCGGGAGCAGCTGATTGCCTCGGGCGATTTTGAGCAGTAGCGTCGGTTGGTTTGCCGCCCGCCCGTAACGGGCGGGTACGATGAGCGCCGGCTCGGGTTTTAGGCCCGGGCCGGCGCTTTGCGTTGACGCAGACGGATGGCTGGTGGGGGAGTGGAATTGGCGAATAATCATCGTGTGACGAAATATGACGAAATATGACGAGCTTGACGTTCTGTGTCTCATGATTGACCCTTAACTTCCACCGCCGCCCCTGTGCGTGCTGTAATTGTCCCATCATCATTCGCATCGGCTTGTCGGCGCTCTATGCCCGTACCCGGTGAAGCACGTCATCATTCAACAGAAAGATTCATAGCCGTGAAGAAGTTTGCCGCTGCTCTTGCAGTCGTCCCCATGATTTTCAGCATGGCCGCTTGCGGTTCCACCTCGAACTCCTCTTCCTCCTCCTCGAAGAAGGTCACCATCGGTGTGGTCGGCTCCGAGAAGTTCAACAAGACCCTGAAGGAAGAAGCCAAGAAGCAGGGCATCGACATTGAGTTCAAGGAGTTCAGCGCATACACCGAGCCGAACCCCGCTCTGGACGCCGGTGACATTGACATGAACCGCTTCCAGCACATCGCCTACCTGTCGAACTACAACGTCAGCGCCAACAAGGACCTGCAGATCGTGGGCCCGACCGTCATCTACCCGATGGCTCTGTTCTCCAAGAAGCACACCAAGCTGGCCGACATCCCCCAGGGCGGCGAGATCGTGATCCCGAACGACACCGTGAACGAGGCACGCGCGCTGAAGCTGCTGAAGACCAACGGTCTGGTTACCTTCAAGAACGCTGACGTAGACGCCCCCACCATCGACGACGTGGACACCGCTAACTCCAAGGTGAAGGTCACCCCGGTCGACGCAACCCAGACCGTGGTTGGCATGGAGTCCGCTGACGGTGCAGTCGTCAACAACGACTTCCTCAAGGACGCAGGCCTGAAGCCCTCGGACGCACTGGCTCAGGACGACCCCAAGACCGACCCCTCGGCCATCAAGTACGTGAACCTCTTCGTCGCCCAGAAGGACAAGGCTGACGACGAGACCTACAAGAAGATCGTTGAAATCTTCCACACCAAGCCCGTCATGGACGCTGTTCAGGAAGAGACCCGCGGCACCGCCGTTGAGGTCAACGTGAGCACCGACGAGTTGCGTCAGTCCCTGGCCAACGAAGAGGCCAAGCTGCGCGCCAAGAAGTAATCTCCTGACAACACGCCTCTCGTAGGCACACGTAAGGCGGTAAGCCCGGGCACCCGATGCGGGTTAGAAGGGCTTACCGTCCTTTGCGTACCGGCGCCAAGTCCTCCCCGGCGCCCCAACCACGACATTTAACGGATACAAATACTATGAGTGAACAGCTAGAAGAGGTTGTAGAAAGCCTCCCCCAGCCCATGGTGATTCTGGACGGCGTGTCCAAGGTCTTCGGTAACGGCCCCAAGGCTGTCCCCGCCGTGGACAACGTCTCCCTCACCATCAACCGCGGTGAAATCTTCGCGATTATCGGCTACTCCGGCGCCGGCAAGTCCACCCTGGTGCGACTCATCAACGGCCTGGAAAAGACCACGAGCGGCACGCTAATCGTGGACGATTTCGAAATCTCCGGCAAGCGCGACTCCGAGCTGCGTGAGGCCCGCACGAACATCGGCATGATTTTCCAGCAGTTCAACCTCATGAACTCCCGCACTGTGCTCGGTAACGTTGAGTTCCCCCTCAAGGTGGCCGGTTGGCCCAAGGCCAAGCGCCGCGAACGCGCCCTGGAGTTGCTGGAATTCGTGGGTCTGAGCGACCGCGCCGGCCACTACCCGAACCAGCTTTCGGGTGGTCAGAAGCAGCGTGTGGGCATCGCCCGCGCGCTTGCGACCAACCCCTCGCTGCTGCTGGCTGACGAGGCCACCAGCGCCCTGGACCCCGAAACCACCCAGGAGGTGCTCGCCCTTCTCAAGCGCGTGAACCGCGACCTGGGTATCACCGTTGTGGTCATTACCCACGAGATGGATGTCGTGGCCAGCATCGCCGACCGCGTGGCGGTCATGGAGTCCGGCCGCGTGGTGGAAGAAGGAACCGTCTACGACGTCTTCTCTAACCCGCAGACCGATGTGGCGAAGCTCTTCGTGGCGACCACCGTCAAGCTGGCCCCCACCGGCCAGGAGGCGGAGGATCTGCGTGCATCGCACCGTGGCTACCTGGTCAACGTCGAAATCGTGGAGGGCAATCAGGAGCTCGGCAAGGTGCTGTCCTACCTGGGTGCCCGCAACGTCCGTTTCAACATCGTGGGCGGCGGTATCGAGACCCTGCAGGGCAAGGCCTACGGTACCCTCACCCTGGAACTCCTCGGCGAAATCACCAGTATTGATGCCGCCGTTGCCGAACTGAAGACCGTTGCCCGCGTGCAGGAGGTGCGCTAAATGTTTGCTACTACTCTTCCGCTGGCCGCTTCGAAGACCGACTGGGGCGAGTTTCTGCCCGAGAAGCTTATTCCGGCTATCGGCGACACCTTCTACATGGTGTCCATTACCATGCTGTGCGCCGGCCTGGTCGGCCTGATTGTGGGTGCCCTGCTGTACACCACCCGCGCCGGTAATATCTTCCAGAACCGCTTCGTGTACACGGTCCTGAATATTCTGGTGAACATCATTCGCCCGATTCCGTTCATCATTCTGATTGCGGCCCTGGGCCCGCTGACCAGCGCCGTGGTGGGTACCCGCCTGGGCGTGAATGCCGCGGTCTTTGCGATGAGCTTCGGTGCTGCGTTCGCTATCGCCCGCATCGTGGAGCAGAACATGGTCTCCATCGATCCCGGCGTGATTGAGGCGGCCCGCGCTATGGGCGCCTCGAAGCTGACCATCCTGTTCACCGTGATGATTCCCGAGGCGCTCGGCCCGTTGATCCTGGGCTACACCTTCCTCGTTATCGGCGTGGTGGATATGTCTGCAATGGCCGGTTACGTGGGTGCCGGTGGCCTGGGTAAGATCGCGATTGTGGACGGCTACCAGCGCTTCAACGACGAGATCACCTGGGCCGTTGTGGCGATTATTATCATCCTGGTCCAGCTGGTTCAGTTCATCGGTAATGCACTGGCCAAGAAGGTTATGCGCCGATAGGCTCGTGCCGCTATATGCACGGCTGATAAGGCATGGAAGACCCCCGGTCTGCTCTTGACGAGCGGGCCGGGGGTCTTTCTTCGCATCGGGGGAGGGGACGCTAATTGCTTAGCTCTGCGCCGCCTCAGACTGCTGTGCCGCCTGAAGCTTGGCAACCCAGGCGCGGGCCGCCTCCCACAGCTGCGGGTCGCGGAAGGAGTCAAAGCGCCCGTAGCCCTCGGGGGCCTTCGCGGGGTCGGTACCGGCGGGAGTGTAAATCATGACCTTCGTGCCGGCGTCGCGTGCCGCCTGAGCACCGGCGGGGGAGTCCTCGAACGCCAGCGCTTCGTGACCTTCAAAGCCGAGGCGGCGCGCCGCCTCCAGGTACATGTCCGGGGCGGGCTTACCGTTGGGAACGTCCTCGCTGCTGACCCAGGTGCGTACCAGGGGAGCGTAGCCGTAGCTTTCCATTTTCAGGGTCAGAATCTTTGCGGTGGAGTTCGACGCCACCGCAACGGGCATGTGCTCGCTCAGGAAGCCCAGGAACTCCTGCGCACCCTCAATCAGGTCCACGCCGGAGCTGATGACCTCGTGCTCGGTGGTGAGCAGGTCCTTCATCACGCGCTCGTGGTGCTCGGCGTATTCTGCGGAGGCGGTGTCCGGCTTCTGACCGTTCTGCGCCTCGTAGGAGAGCAGAGCAAGCTCCTCGGCGACGTCGGCTGCCGCCAGGCCGGTGAGGCGGTGCTCCACCTCCTCGGTGAAGGGAACAGACCAGCGGGCGAAAAGCTCACGCTGCACATCGTTCCAGACGGTCTCGGAGTCGAGGAGGATGCCGTCGCAGTCGAAGATTGCGCAGCGGGGGAACCAATCGGAGGGTACGGTGTGTTCAAACATAATGCCAGTCTCTCACAGGGCCATCGGTGAAGGAAGCGCCAGCCCGGCGCCTGAGAAAACATGCAGGGTACAAGCCGGGTCGGGACACAAAAGAACGCAGTACAAGCGCGCACATCAAGAAACCCTCCCGCCGCGTCCGGAGAACGCAACGGGAGGGTAGGAACCGAACAGTCTAGAGAGCGGATACCGGCTTATGGGTCACCTGACGCATAAACGGAATGGTCGCCAGCAAGCCCGCGTAGACCAGCACCAGACCCAGCGCAATAGCGCCGAAGGTCAGACCGAACATCTTCGCCAGAACCTCACCGGGAAGGCCCTGAGCCGCAATCAAAGCGGTCAGCGGCAGACCCAGTAGCGCAGAGACCACGCTGATGAGTACCAGCGGGCCGAAGACCACGGTCAGGCGCGAAGCCTGCAGCAGCCTCGTGGGGGTACCCATCATATTCAGCGAAGAATACAGCGAACCGCGCTCGTAAATGGCGGCGCTCTGGTTCAGTACTGCGGAGAGGGTGACCAGCAGGTACGAGAAGAACAACATGAGCAGCATGCCCTGGAACATATCCTGCATGATGGTCATGAAGGGGCCGGCGGCGGGACCGGCTTCCTTCGCGTCTTTGCTCATCTCACCCGCCAGAATCAGGATGGGGCCGAAGAAAGTCACCAGGAAGGTCGACAGAGCCACACCCGAAACCTGACGCCACGCACCGCGCGGAGACTCCAGCACAGCACGGTAACCCAGCAGAACCGACGCCTTCTGGGTCATGCGTACACGAATCTTCGCGTACGCCCACACCAGGAAGGTACCAATCAGGTCGATAGCAACCATCATCAGCAAACCCGGCAGAGCAATGAAGATCGCCAGGTTCTTAATAGCGCTATCGGCACCGCCGTCCTGGAAGGGCGAGAACATCTTGAAGCCCGTAGAGGTCGACGCCAGAACCATCACGGCAATCACCAGAACAACACCGATACCCAGGGCAATGTAACCGGCAGAACCAGCCTTCGCGCGGGTACGCACACCCAGCGGGCTGATGCTGACCTTCGCCAGACCGAAGAGCGAGCTCAGAGCCGCCAGGGCCATACACCCCAGGAAGCAGTAGAAAATCATGCTCACCGGCAGGAGCATATTCTGAGCACCCAGCGGAACGTTCATGAAGTGCATGGCACCGAACGGGAAAATCAGCACCAGGTAGAGCAACAGGCCAATAATGAAACCCACGAAGGAGTACACCAGCGCATCCGCCACCGACAGACCCACAATCAGGGTCGTAGAGGCACCAATCAGACGCAGGGACGCAAGGCGCTCGTCTCGGCGGCGGGCACTCAAACGAGCCGCCGAGGCGCCCAGGGTAAAGAGCGGAACAACCAGCACCAGGGCGGCAACCCACGCCAAACCCATGTAGAGCTTCTGAATGCCCATCAGGTTCACCAGTTCGTGGTCAACGTTGGCGGCGTGCTCAAGCCAGGTGCTCAGCGCCTGAACACCACCGGCAACCGTCAAAAACAGCGCCGATGAGGCCGCAAAAGCCAGCACGGGAAGAATCGCCTGCGAACTCCATAGGGTTCGCTTGGCGAGCAGAGCATAGATTTGCATTATGCACCTGCCTGAGACTGAGCGTCAGGGTTCTGGGTGCCGTTCTGCGCGGGTACGCCGCCCTGGCTATTGCGCTGATCGCTCACGATCTGACCGTCCTGCAGGTACACCACGCGGGAGCACGCGGCAGCCACGTTCGGATCGTGGGTAACCACCAGCAGAGTCTTACCCTGCTGCGGAATCATGGTCAGCAACAGCGCCATCACCTCGCGCGCGGTCTTCGAATCCAGCGCACCGGTCGGCTCATCCGCGAAGGTCACGGGGGCGCCGTTCACCTGCGAACGGGCAATAGCCACGCGCTGGGCCTGACCACCGGACATCTCACCCATGCGGCGGTCCAGCATCTGGCCCAGACCCAGGCGGTTCAGCAGGTCAGCAGAAATGGCGCGCGCCTGCTGGCGGGGAATACCCGCAATCATCGCGGCGAGGGAGACGTTCTCCTCCGCGGTCAGCTCGGGAACCAGCAGACCCTGCTGGAACACGAAACCAAAAGAGCTAGCGCGCAGGGAGGTGCGCTCGCGCTCGCTGAGAGACTCGACCGCCACCTGACCGGTGGGGGAGTTGAACAGCACGGAACCGGCATCGAGCTTAATAATGCCCGAGAGCGCGTGCAGCAGGGTGGTCTTACCGGAACCGGAAGGACCCATAATCGCCACGGATTCGCCGGGGTAGATATCGAGGCTCACGTTACGTAGAACCGGGTTATTGCCGTAGGACTTGTGCAGGTTGCGGGCAGAAATAATCGCACCGGGCGCGAAGGGCGCCTGCTGCATCTGCTGGGGCATCTGGGGTGCCTGAGCGGGGTAACCCGGCTGGCCCTGATAATACCCCGCCTGGCTCGGCTGACCCGGCTGGGTGGAGTACTGGCCCGCAGGCTGCGCCGCCTGCGGAGGGGTCATCGAGTACGGGTTCTGGGACGTGGGAGCCTGGAACTGCGGGTTCTGGGGTTGAGGATTCTGCGTCATAGCAACCTTCATCGGATATGAACTAACGGAAGTACCCGTCTATCATCTCAGCTTCTCGGCGGCTCGGCCCTCCATCTGAGGGCTGAAAAATATGGGAATACGCTGAGAAAAGGGCCGACGCGGCGCTGGAGGGAGCTATTCTCCTCATCCTCCGGTATGAGGCCGGCACCGCGGGCGGCGTGCCGGCGGTGTGGCTTCGACCCCTTGAACTCGCGGAGACGAGTGGGATACTAGAAGGATGACCGACGCACAGAACACCCCCATCATCACCCCCGTCGCGCCCGAACCGCACGGAACCCGCATCATTCTTATGCGCCACGGGCAGACCGATTGGAACATCGACCACCGTTTCCAGGGCGGCACCGACATTCCCCTCAACGACACCGGCCGCGACCAGGTGCGCACCGCCATCGACGCGCTGAAGCAGGCCCGTGACGAAGGCACCGTCGTCGACCTGGTGCTCTCCTCGCCCCTGAGCCGCGCGGCCGAAAGCGCCGAGATTGTGGCCGAAGGCCTGAACGTGCCCTACCGGGGTGCCGTGGCCGGATTCCAGGAGCGCTCCTTCGGCGAGCTGGAGGGGCAAATCGCCACTCGCGAGCTGGTGCTCGCCTCCCGCGAATCCGGTGAGGAGTACGGCGTGGAACCCACGGAGGAATTCGTCGCCCGCGGCCTGGCGGCCCTGAACCGCGTGCGCCGCGAGTACGACGGCAAGACCGTGCTGGTGGCAACCCACGGCATGTTCATCGCGCTGATGATGAACGCCCTGCTGGGGGAGCGCCCCGACTGCCTCACCGAGGAGGGTTTCTACCCGATTCCCGTCAACGCCTCCCTGACCGAGGTGCCCCTGCAGTACCTGGACAGCACCATCGACCGCCTGCTCGTGCGTCAGAACGAACCCGACCTGGGACCTGAGCCCCTGCCCGCCGGCGCCGAGAACACCTCCCTCACCCTGATTCGTCACGGCCAGACCGACTGGAACAAGGTGAACCTCATGCAGGGCGTCACGGACATTCCGCTCAACGACACCGGTCGCGAGCAGGCACACACCACCGGCAAGAAGCTGGCGGAGATGGGCCTGGACTTTACGGTGCTGGTGTCTTCGCCGCTGTCCCGTGCCCACGAGACCGCGCAGCTGGTCGGCGAGCACTTCGACCTGCAGGTGGACAAGACCTACCCCGAGCTGGTCGAGCGCGCCTACGGTGACGGCGAGGGCCTGGACATTCCCGCCCCCGAACGCCGCGCCCCCGAGCGCTACTACCCGAACGTGGAATCCGAACGCGACGTGTACATTCGCGCGGTACGCGTGCTGCGCCAGATTGTGCGGGACTACGCGGAGCGAGGCGGAGAACAGAAGATTATCGCCGTCAGCCACGGCAGCCTGATTCGCCGCGCCCTCTCCGCCGCCGCGGGTGAGGAGTGGACCGTGACCGTGCCGAACGCCGAGCCGCTGGTGGTGGACGTCCCCGGCCTCTTCGCGTGGGACTCCTCGCGATACACCGACGAGGTGGGTCGCATTGTCTGGTAGCGCGCGCCCCGCGGGCAAAGTCCTTGAGCGTTCGGCGCAGGGGGCATCCGTTGCACCCGAGGGGGCAGCTGAGTCCTCGGCGCGTCCCCTCTCCCGGGGGATGCGCGTGCTCCGCGGCGCCCTCTGGGCCCTTACCGCACTGTACTGCCTGGTCGTGGCGAGCATCGTGTTCGCCCCCGTCCACGTGGACGACAATGAGATGGGTGGCCGCCTCGCATCCCTGCTGGATGCGGGCCACGCCGCCGGCTGGCTACCCGAGTTTGTGACCTACTCCAGCATCGAGCAGCTCTCAAACGTCATCATGTTTGTGCCTGGAGGCTTCCTCTTCGCCCTGCTCCTGGGACCGTCTGCGCGACGCCATGTGCTGTACGCCGGGTTCGTGGTGAGCGCGTGCATCGAGACAATTCAAAGCTTCATGCCTAACCGCACGGGGGATTTCGTGGATGTGCTCATGAACGGTACGGGTGCCCTGCTGGGAGCGGCCTGCGCTTTCTGGGTGCACCGGGTGCTCCGCAAACGCCGGGAGCGCCGGGCGTAGGGACCGGCCCGCCGCCCGACCGGTGGACACTGGCGGTCGATGCGTGTGGGCCGCGTTATGTGTGGGCCGCATTATGTGTGGCCCGCGGAACAAAACCCAACGCATCATCGAGTCAAACAGACATAATCACTCACACGGGGTGGTAAAGGGTGTGGTTTCTGTAGGGAACACAGGGTAATATTCCGGTGAATACGGTGGTTTATATTGACCTACCCACAAAAACCCACATAAAATCAAGTATGATAATGGATGTTCTGGGGCGCACTGCGTTTGCTTCCCGCGGGAACGTACCCGCACTGAGAACACACCATAGATACGCACAGATTTCCTACCCACTACCGAAAGAACACCGAATTTATGTTCGCAGAAGAACGCCGTGCCGAAATTGCAAAGCTCGTTGCCTCCGCACGCCGCGTGAACGGCGCAGACCTTGCGCGCCGATACGATGTGACCATGGAGACCGTGCGCCGTGACCTTGCTGCCCTGGAAGAGGCCGGCAAGCTTCGCCGCGTCCACGGTGGCGCGGTGACCATCGAGCAGTCCACCTCCCTGGAATCGTCTATTTCCTCCCGCCAGGGCATGAACACCCCGGAGAAGCGCCGCATCGCCACCAAGGCGTACCAGATGCTACGCGATTCTGAGTCGGGTTCCATCGTGCTGGACGCGGGTTCCACCATCGAGATTCTCGCCGACCACATCGGCGCCGAGAATTTCAGCCTCAAGACCGGCAACGACCGCATCATCATCACCCACGCCCTGCATATTGCCGTTAAGCTCGCCGAGGCCGAGGGTGTAACCCTCGAGCTGGTGGGCGGTCAGCTGCGCAAGATGACCTGGGCCGCCGTCGGCGCCCGCGCGGCCGAGCACTTCGGCACGATGCGCCCCGATATTGCGTTTATCGGTGCCAACGGCATCGAGGCGCACTTTGGTATCTCCACCCCCGGCATGAACGAGGCAATCGTTAAGACTGCAATCTGCAAGTCCGCCCGTCGTGTGGTCCTGCTCTGTGACTCCGCGAAGTTTGGCCAGGAGTCCCTGGTTCGCTTCGCTGGATTTGAGGATATTGACACCCTCATTACCGATCGCGAGCCCGAGGGCGCCCTTCGCCAGGCGCTCGAGGCCGCCAATGTTGAGATTGTGATTGCCTAATGATTATTACCCTGACCGCTAACCCCAGCCTGGACCGCACGATTGAGCTCGGCGCGCCCCTGGCCCACGGCGCCGTGCAGCGTGCCGTCGGTGCCGTGCAGGATCCGGGCGGCAAGGGCGTGAATATTTCTCGCGCGCTGCAGGTTTCCGGTGTTCCGACCGTGGCTATTGTGCCCGGCGAGTCCACCGACCCGGTGCTGACCGCTCTGTCTGCGGTGGATGTCGAGTTTGCGAACCTGCCGACCGGTGAGCCGATTCGCTCGAATATCACCGTGGTGGACCCCGATGGCACCACCACCAAGCTGAACGCTCCCGGCACCCACTTTGATGCGCAGCTGCGCGAGAAGCTGGACGCCCTGGTGATTGAGCGTTCCAAGGGTGCCGAATGGGTGGTCCTGGCCGGCTCTCTTCCGCCGGGTCTGGAGCCCACCTACTATTCCGAGCTGGTGGCGGCCCTACGCGCCTCCGGTTACGAGGGCAAGATTGCGATTGATACCTCCGAAGCGCCGCTGATTGCGACCGTTGCGGGTGCGCACAAGCCCACGCTGATTAAGCCCAACTCCGAGGAGCTGGCCCAGCTGACCGGTGGTGATAATTGGGAGGAGCTTGAGGCCAGCCCCGAGCTGACTGCCCGCACCGCTCAGAAGCTGCTTGGCGACGGCATCGAGTACGTGTTGGCCACCCTGGGTGGCGGCGGCGCGGTGCTCGTGACCGAGGAAGGTATCTGGCACGCCGTGCACGAGCCGATTCAGGTGCGTAGCACGGTGGGTGCCGGTGACTCTTCGCTCTCGGGCTTCTTGATTGCGCACACTCGCGGCGCGGATGCGCCCGGTTGCCTGGTTCAGGCGGTGGCCCACGGTTCTGCCGCGGCGGCCCTGCCCGGTACCCGTATGCCCTCGCTGGAGCAGACCACCCCCGAGAAGGTTACTGTCCGTCAGATTCAGCTCTGACGAGGGGCGAAGCGCCACCGACGTAAATATTCTAATTTGAGAATATTTACCCGGGGCTCTGCACACACTTAAAACACAGGAGGAGGACGTTCCCGCCGGAGCATCCCGCCTCCACTCCAATCCGAGGAGAGAACATGTCCGATCTGATCACCGCGGATCTCGTCCTACTGGACGAGAATCTCGGCGACACCCGATTCGACGTCATCGCCAAGCTTGCCGAAGCTGTCGTCAAGGCCGGCCGTGCGACCGACTTCGAGCAGCTCTACGCGGCTGCCGAGGCTCGCGAGTCCAAGACCGACACCGGCATCCCCGGCGGCATTGCCATCCCGCACTGCCGCAGCGCCGCCGTCACCGAGCCGACCCTGGCCATGGCACGCCCCAACCCAGCCGTTTCGTTCGGCGCTAAGGACGGCCCCGCCGACCTGATTTTCTTCATCGCTGCACCCGACGGTGCCGACCAGGCCCACCTGAAGCTGCTGTCGACCCTGGCACGCTCCCTCATGAAGAAGAGCTTCACCGCCGCCCTGCGTGAGGCTTCGTCCGCCGATGAGGTCGTGGACCTGGTGAACGGTGCGCTGGGCGTGGGCGAGAAGAAGGCGGAGGCTAAGCCCGCCGAGGCTGCCCCCGCCGCTGCCGAGAAGGAAGCCCCGAAGGCTTCTGAAAGCGCGTCGGCCGTGAAGAAGATTGTCGCGGTGACCGCGTGCCCCACCGGTATCGCCCACACCTACATGGCCGCCGACGCCCTCAAGTACGCCGCCGAGGAACTCGGCTACGACCTGAAGGTTGAGACCCAGGGCTCCTCGGGCAACGAAACCCTGAGCCAGGCCGATATTGACGCCGCCGACGCCGTGATTTTTGCCGTGTCCGTGAACGTTCGTGACCGCAACCGCTTCGCCGGTAAGCCCTTCGTGGAGTCACCCGTTAAGCGCGGTATCGACGAGCCGAAGGAAATGATCGCTGAGGCCTTGGCCGAGGCCGAGAACCCGAACGGTGCCCGCGTGGCCGCCGCCGCATCCACCTCCGATGACAGCGCCGGCGCCTCCGAGGGTGCCTGGGGCTCGCGCATCTACAAGGCCGTGATGACCGGTATCTCCTACATGATTCCGTTCGTCGCCGCCGGCGGTATTCTGGTGGCCCTCGGCTTCGTCTTCGAGGCCATCACCATGCCGAACCTTGGCGACGTGGACACCAAGGCAATTCTGGGTTCGGCAACCCTGTTCAACCTGGGTGACGTGCACTGGACCCTGTACCTGGGTGCCGTGCTGCAGACCATCGGTGGCTTTGGTCTGAGCCTGATGGTTCCGGCCCTAGCCGCGTACATTGCGTACGGTCTGGCCCAGCGTCCCGGTATCGCACCGGGCTTCATCGCCGGTTCCGTGGCTCTGGCCGTGAACTCCGGCTTCCTCGGCGGTATCGTCGGCGGTATCCTCGCCGGTCTGATTGCGTACGCTCTGGGCACCCTGAAGCTACCCCGCTGGTTGGGTTCCATGATGCCCGTGGTCATCACTCCGCTCGTGACTTCGCTGGTGACCGGCCTGGCAATGTACCTGCTGCTCGGTGCGCCCCTGGCTTGGGTTATGACCACCCTGCAGGTTTGGCTGACCTCGATGTCCGGCGGTTCCGCTCTGCTGCTGGGCCTGATCCTGGGTGCCATGATGGCCTCCGATCTGGGCGGCCCCATCAACAAGGCTGCTTACCTCTTCGCAACCGCCGGTCTGTCCTCGGGTGCGACCGTGAACCAGGAAATCATGGCCGCCGTCATCATCTCGGGTATGGTTCCGCCGCTGGCCATGGCCCTGGCCACCACCCTGCGCCCCAAGCTCTTCAGTGAGACCGAGCGCGAGAACGGCAAGGCCGCCTGGCTGCTGGGTGCATCCTTCATCTCCGAGGGTGCTATTCCCTTCGCCTCGGCTGATCCCGCCCGTGTCATCCCCTCGACCATTGTGGGTGGTGCCCTCGCCGGTGCCATCTCGATGAGCGCTCACGTGGCCTCTCCGGCACCGCACGGCGGTATCTGGATTATTGGTCTGGCGCAGAACCCGCTGATGTTCTTCGTGGCCGTGCTGGCCGGTACCGTGCTATCGGCTCTGGTGTACGTTGTGCTGAAGTCCATGGGTGCCCGTTCCAAGGCATCCGCCTAAACCGTAGACCTCATCTTCTGATTGACTCGCAACTACAGAGGACAGCGCGAATAGAACGCGTTACACTGTAGAGAACCCACAGATAGGATATGAATCCCATGACTACCTACAAGGGCGTCGGCGTCTACGCCGGTCGCGTGATTGGCCCGGTTCTTCAGATGCCCAAGCCCATTGAAGAGCCCAAGGACGGCCTGCGTCTGAGCAGTGAGACCGCCGAGGCAGCCGCACAGCGCATCAAGGACGCTTCGGTCCGCGTTAAGGAAGACCTGCTCGCTCGTGCCGAGCACGCCAGCCGCGACGGCAAGGCCGTGCTGAAGTCCACCTCCCAGATGGCTACCGACCGTGCACTCATCAAGAGCGCTATCAAGCTGGTCGAGACCCAGGAGATGGCCCCCGAGCGTGCTATTTGGGAGGCAGCAACCTCCTTCGCTGACCAGATGGCTGCCCTGGGCGGCTACATGGCTGAGCGCGTGACCGACATCCACGACGTTCGTGCCCGCATCGTTGCCGAGCTGACCGGCCAGCAGGCCCCCGGTATTCCCGTTTCTGACGAGCCGTTCATCCTGGCCGCTATCGACCTGGCACCGGCCGACACCGCAACCCTGGACCCCGAGAAGGTTATCGCCCTGATTACCTCTGACGGTGGTCCCCAGGCGCACACCGCTATTCTGGCTCGCGGCCTGGGCCTGCCCGCTATTGTGGCGGCCAAGGGCGTGACCGATATTGCCGACGGCACCGTCGTGTACGTGGACTCCAACGAGGGCATCGTTGACACCGAACCCACCGATGCTGACCGCGAGGCAGCCATTAAGTACGCAAACCGCAAGCCCGTCGCCGACTTCGACGGCAAGGGCGTGCTGGCTGACGGCACCCGCGTTGAGCTGTACGCAAACGTTGGTGACGGCAAGTCCGCTGAAAAGGCTGCAAGCCTGAAGGCCGAGGGTGTTGGCCTGCTCCGCACCGAGTTCGGCTTCCTGGGCCACGACGCTGAGCCCTCCATCGAGACTCAGGCTAAGACCTACAAGTCCGTGTTTGACGCATTCCCCGGCAAGCACATCGTGGTTCGTACCCTGGACGCCGGCGCTGACAAGCCCCTGCCGTTCCTGAACGTGAACCCCGAGGAGAACCCCGCACTGGGTGTCCGCGGTTTCCGTACCGACTGGACCGTGCCGGGCGTTCTGACCCGCCAGCTGCAGGCTATCAAGGCCGCTTCGGAGGATTCCGACGCCGACATTTGGGTTATGGCCCCGATGATTTCGACCACCTCCGAGGCACGTAACTTCGCGAACATGCTCAAGGAGATTGGCCTGCCCGTTCACGGTGTGATGGTTGAGACCCCCGCAGCCGTGATGAACGCCGAGGCAATCCTGGGCGAGGTGGACTTCGTGTCCATCGGTACCAACGACCTGACCCAGTACACCATGGCGGCTGACCGCCTGCTGGGCGATCTGGCTCACCTGAACAACCCCTGGCAGCCCGCAGTGCTGAAGATGATCAAGATGACCGTTGAGGGTGCTCAGCGTGCATCGGTCACCGCCGGCAAGAAGAAGTACGTGAGCGTCTGTGGTGAGGCCGCAGCCGACCCGGCTCTGGCTGTTGTTCTGATTGGTCTGGGCGTTGATACCCTGTCCATGAACGCCGGCGCTATCCCCGCCGTGGCCGCCGTGCTGAAGTCCGTCACCAAGGAGAAGGCACAGCAGATTGCCGCTATCGCCCTGCAGCAGATTTCCTCTGCCGAGGCGAAGGAGAGCGCACGCAAGGCTCTGCCGATTCTGGACGAGCTGGGCCTCTAATCAAGAGTCGCTAGGGTTCGCGGCTTCCTCACCGTCGGATGGTCGCTGAACCGCTCGGCCCATGAGCCGACACACCTACAATGCCGGGTGCAGAGATTATTTCTGCACCCGGCATTTTTATGTTTGTTAGCGCAGGGCTAACCGGTACAATTTATAGGGTAAGGGCGGGTCCTAACGCGCCCCGTTCATCTAGAATAGGTTCCGAGATTATTTCGGTTCCTGAATCAAAGGAGAAACATAATGGCAGAGCGCGAAGCCACTATCGCAAGCCGTGTCGGCCTGCACGCACGTCCGGCAGCAATTTTCGCTGAGGCAGCTGGCGACCTCCCCGTCGAGGTCACCATCGCAGCTAAGGGCGAGCCCGCCGATGAGGCTATGGATGCAGCATCCATCCTGTCCCTGATGTCCCTGGGCGCAAAGCACGGCGATGTTGTCGTTCTGCGTGCTGAGGGTGAGGGTGCTGAAGAGGCTCTGGACTCGCTGGTTAAGATCCTCGAGACCGACCACGACGCTGAGTAATTAACCTCGGCCCCGGCCGGGTTGCCGTATTCCGTCGCCCACGGGTGCGGAAACGAGCACACAATGCGTAAATATCCCGTCACTGAGGTGGCGGGATATTTTGTTGCCCGCGTTCTTCACCGAGGGGAGGCAGACCGCGAACAGCCGAAGAAAACGGGCCGGGCGGAGGGGTGGAGAATTTGATTTCGGGACCTGCTCACGAGGGTGTACCCCTCGCGTCGCTCCCTTGTTAGACTATAGGGGCACTGTCTAAACGGGAGGGGACATTGGCAGATTCGAGGAATACTCCCGCGCCTTCGGAGGTACGAGCCGGAGCGCGGAACGCGTCGCATGCAGGCGAGGCGCAGGCTCAGCCGGGAGAGCCGGATAACACCCGGAATAGCGCCTCGGAAGAGGCCGTCCCCGCGGTCACAGCGGGTTACGTCGCAGGCAAGGGCGGGTTTCCCCTGGTCTCCCTCGATCAGGTTGCTGACGAGCGCCTGCGCCGCGTCCTGGCGCAGCAGAACACCTCCGAAGAGACGGGGACCGTGCAGGCGCACGCCGTGAGCGATGTTCTGCACGACGTAGCCGCGCAGGTTGGTATTTCTACCGTCCCGGACGAGGTATCCGCCCCGCAGGAGGAGCCTGCCGAGCTCGACCACGGTGCCCGTACCCTCATTGACCCGTCCCTCACCCCCGAGGATGAACTGGACGCATACCGCGACGAAGCGCATCCCGTGACTGCCAGCAACGTGGTGACTGAGGCGGCTCTGACGCGCCCCTCCCAGCCGGTTCCCATGACCGGCATGATTCCTCAGGTTCCGAACTCCCAGGCCGCGCAGCGTTACGGCCTCGATACGGCCTCTGCCGCGGTGCCCAAGACCGGCCCCTTCTCGGTGGCGACGACCGCCGTGCCCCTCGTGGGCCGGAACGTACGAGGAGCGCGAGGCCGCGGTACCGGCGGTCGCTGGGGTACGCGCCACCTACGTTCTTTTGTGCGTACCGAGGAGGCGGCTCCCGGCGCACCGCGCGGTGCCGCTCGCATCGCCCAGCGGCAGTTCGTGCCGACCATTCGTACTCAGGAGCACGAGCGCCGTGAGGCCTTCCGTCGCGAGAAGGAATACGCCCGCGATACCCTGAACTTCACCCTGCGTTTGGCGGAGGCGATGTTCCACTACGGTGCCGACGCTATGGACGTGGACTCGGCCATCATCGCGGTCTCTTCCGCGTACGGGCTGGACTCGGTGGACGTTGACATTACGAACCAGTCGGTGACCATCAACTACACCTCGGACCCGGATATCTACATGGAGTCCCGCATTGCCAAGCGCAACGCGAACGCGGACGAGCGCTTTACCCACACGCTTGTGCGCGTGGTGCGTTCCTCCACGGAGAACTACGAGGCGCTCTCCGAGGTGTACGGCCTGATTTACAAAATTACGCGAGGCGGCATGACCCTTGAGATTGCCGACCTAAAGCTGAGCCAGATTACGCACCGACCCAAGCCCTTCCCGCCGCTGGTCGTGTGGCTGGCTAACCTGGCCTGCGCCGCGACGCTGACCGCGGCGCTGGGTGCGAGCTTCTCCACGGCTCTGAGCGCGGCCATCATCTTTATTCCGGTGTACTTGCTGATTCAGTGGCTAAGCTCAATCGGTATCCCGGCGTTCTTCCGCATGGCAGCCAGCGCGGGCCTGATGACCTTCCTGGCGATTTGGCTGGGTGGCGATGGTTCGATTCTGCAGCGTCCGGGGGAACCGATTTCGGCACCCCTGGTGGTTGCAGCGGGCATGATTATGTTTTTGCCAACCCCCCGCCTGGTGGGTGCCGTGCAGGACGCGATTAACGGTTTCCCGGTGACGGCCGCGGGCCGCTTCGTGTCGACGGGCATGAGCTTCTTGGGCCTGGTGGTCGGCATCGCGACGGCTGTGAGTGCTATTAATATTTTCAATGGCCCGACCCTGGATATTGAGCAGCTGCGCTTCCAACCGACGACCCCGCTCGTTGCGTCGTTTTTCTTCCTGATTGCGACGGCGACCTTCGCGATTACCCTGCAGACGAAGCTGGTGAAGGTTGGGTGGCTGATGCTCATCACCACCTGTGGTCTGGCGGCTTATTACAGCTATGACATTCTGGCCGGTCCGAGCACGGGTCGCGGTCCGACGGCGTGTGCGGCGGTTGTGATTGGCGCGTTGAGTACGTATTTTGCGTACCGATTGCACGTGCCGCAGGCCATCTTTTCGATTCCCGCGATTACGTTCCTGCTGCCGGGTCTGTCGTTCTTCCGCGGCATGTACCTGCTGACGGTTGAGACCGACGTGATTCTGGGCATGCAGAACATGATTACGGCGGCCTCGATTGCGGTGGCGATGGCCTCGGGTGTGGCGCTCGGTAATTACACGATGCAGTATCTGTTGCAGCGTTTCACGAAGCCGCGTAACGTTGAACCTTTGGACGCTGTGGCTCCCGAAGCAGCGGATGCGGAATCCACCCCGGCTTAACATGCCTGACGGGATTATATAGCCAATATAGAATATGCGTGGCGGCCCGTGAACCTCAGTTCATGGGCCGCCACGCTATCTTTGAAGGCTCTAGCGCACGGTCCAGTCCACCGGCTCGGCCCCCTGCTGCACGAGCAGGGAATTCACTGTGGAGAAGGGGCGGGAACCGAAGAAACCCCGTCGCGCCGAAAGGGGCGAGGGATGCGCCGACTCCACGCTCGGGTACGGCTTCAGCATGGGCGCGCACTTGCGTGCATCCGCACCCCAGAGCAGACCCACGAGCGGCTGATTGCGCGCCACCAGGGCACGGATAGCGCACTCGGTAATCTCTTCCCAGCCCTTGCCGCGGTGCGAACCGGCATCGGACTCGCGCACGGAAAGCACCCTGTTCAGGAGCATGACGCCTTCATCAGCCCAGCAGGACAGGTCGCCGTGTTCGGCGGGAGCGATGCCCAGGTCGTCCTGCAGTTCCTTATAGATATTGGTGAGCGAGCGGGGCACGGGCATGCCGCGATGCACCGAGAAGGACAGGCCCATGGCATTACCGGGGGTGGGGTAGGGGTCCTGCCCGATGATAAGAACCTTAACCTCGCTCATCGGGCGGCGGAAAGCGTTGAAGATATCGCCGGACGGCGGGAAGGTTCGGTAGCCGGCGGCGTGCTCGGCGCGCAGGAAATCCCCCATGGCGTGAATCTGCTCTTCGACCGGGGCGAGGGCCGCGGCCCAGTCCTCGCTCATGATGGTGTTCAGGGGCTGGTTCAAGCGTACTCCTCGGGCTGGGGCGGCCCGGCTGGTTTCGGTGCCGGGCGCGCGACGTTTGCTTCTCCTCTAGACTGAGGCTCTCCTCTAGACTAAGGGAAGACGAATACTCGCGGCGGCAATGTCGGCCGCGATGGTACGCCGCAGACAGAATGAGGAGGGAATATGCCGGAGCAGGAACACGCCGAAGCCGTGCAGTCCGAAACCCCGGAGAACAAAACTTCGGAGAACAAAACCCCGGGAAAGACCGAAAGCCCGGCTGAAACCTCGGCCGAGACCCCCGTCCGTGCTGAGACTCAATCGGATGAGCTGAACGACGGGCTGAACCCGCTCGAGCGGCGCATCCTGGCCCTGGAACGCCGAGAATTCAAGCATCAGGGTTCCAAAGAGAAGGCCATTAAAGCCCTCGGATTCACCCCGATTGCCTACTACCAGATGCTGAACGTCATGCTGGACGATGAGCGCGTGCGCGCGGCGGCTCCGCGACTCGTGGATGCGCTGCGCGCCCGTCGTGACGCCGACTAGTCAATCCTGGCGTGACGCTTTGCGGTGCGTGCCCGCGTTGGTCCCGCCGGCCCGAGACGGTACTCTAGGTACAGGGAGCGCCGAGTCATCCGCCGCGCTACCTCGAAGAAGCACTGCGCGGACCACCGCGATGAAGTACCCGTGAATTGAGGAGACCATGAGCTATCCCCGCGACGAGTTTGATGAGGTGGACGAGAAGACCGCGCGCCGCGGAACCTACCGCGCGGTCAACGCCGATCCCGCAAAGAGCCCGAAGGGTGCTATTCCGCTGGTTGCCGCCGGCGTGGTCGGCCTGCTGGTGGGCGCCGCCATGTACATTTACGCCCCGCGTACGGCTTCGCCCGAGTACTCGGCGCAGAAGTCCGCGTCGAGCTCTGCTTCGGCCCGTTCCTCGGCATCCGCCACCTCCGCTTCGGCCTCTGCATCCGCGACGGCCTCGGCCAGCCCCTCGAAGACGGGCCTGGTGGACAGCATTTCGGTGGGCGTGTTTAACGCGTCCGCCCCGGCCGGTAGCGCCTCGAGCGCGGCGGCTCTGCTGAGCAATTACACCGTCAACGAGACCGCCAACTACACCGGTGCGGCCCCGGCGACCAGCGTGGTGTACTACGCGGAGGGCTACCAGGCACAGGCGCAGAGCATCGCCGCGGCCCTGGACATTTCCCAGGTGCGCCAGGCGACCTCCGCCGTGCCGATGGGCAACCACGAGGTGATTGTGGTTCTGGCCTCCGATTACACCGGCTAGGCTCCCGCCTCAACCGCCTCGGCATGACAAACTTTCAGCGACCCCACTCGTGCAATTCCAATGAGGTACGGGTGGGGTTGATGCTTTAACGTCCCCCGTCGAGAGGGCGTTGAGGCCCCCGACGGCGGGTTGGATGAGCGCAGATTAAGCACTGGGCGATTAACCCTTCAACCTTGGGCTTAAACGTTTGCCCCCTGCCGGTACGGGTGCCACAATTGTTGTAGCATTTGGGCGCCCTGTATAACGCGCGCGTGAGTTACACGCGCCAGGCCCGGGCCCCAATTTTAGACGTACCGCATCCCAGTGGGATGCGGGAGAAAATCCTATCGTTCAGGAGGACACTTATGGCAAAGCTCATTGCTTTTGACGAAGAGGCACGCCGCGGCCTGGAGCGCGGTCTGAACACCCTCGCCGATGCAGTGAAGGTGACCCTCGGCCCCCGTGGCCGCAACGTTGTGCTGGAGAAGGCGTGGGGCGCCCCCACCATCACCAACGACGGTGTCTCGATCGCGAAGGAAATCGAGCTGGAGGATCCGTACGAGAAGATTGGTGCGGAGCTCGTCAAGGAAGTTGCCAAGAAGACTGACGACATCGCCGGTGACGGTACCACCACCGCTACCGTTCTGGCTCAGGCACTGGTCCGCGAGGGCCTGCGCAACGTGGCTGCTGGCGCTGATCCGCTGAGCCTCAAGCGCGGCATCGAGAAGGCTGTTGAGGCTGTGACCGAGGCTCTGCTCTCCTCCGCTAAGGAAGTTGAGACCGAGGAAGAGATCGCCGCAACCGCATCGATTTCCGCTGGCGACGCTGAGATCGGCAAGCTCATTGCTGAGGCAATGGAGAAGGTCGGCAAGGAAGGCGTCATCACCGTTGAGGACTCCAACACTTTCGGCCTGCACCTGGAGCTGACCGAGGGTATGCGCTTCGACAAGGGCTTCCTATCCGGTTACTTCGTGACCGACCCGGAGCGTCAGGAAGCCGTCCTGGAGGACCCCTACATCCTGGTTGTGAACCAGAAGATTTCGAACGTTAAGGACCTCGTCCCCGTCCTGGAGAAGGTCATGCAGTCCGGCAAGCCGCTGCTGATTGTTGCTGAGGACGTTGAGGGTGAGGCTCTGGCTCTGCTGGTGCTGAACAAGATGCGCGGCTCCATCAAGTCTGTTGCTGTGAAGGCTCCGGGCTTCGGTGACCGCCGTAAGGCTCAGATGGCTGATATCGCTATCCTGACCGGTGGCCAGGTCATTACCGAAGAGGTTGGCCTGTCCCTGGACGCAGCAACCCTGGACATGCTCGGTTCCGCTCGCAAGGTCGTTGTGACCAAGGACGAGACCACCATCATCGAGGGTGCAGGCGACGCAGCAGCTATCGAGGGTCGCGTGGCTCAGATTCGCGCAGAGATCGCTAACTCTGACTCCGACTACGACCGTGAGAAGCTGCAGGAGCGCCTGGCTAAGCTCGCCGGTGGTGTTGCTGTGCTGAAGGCTGGTGCCGCAACCGAGGTTGAGCTGAAGGAGCGCAAGCACCGCATCGAGGATGCTGTGCGTAACGCTAAGGCTGCTGTTGAGGAGGGTATCGTCCCCGGTGGTGGCGTTGCTCTGATTCAGGCTGGCGTGAAGGTCTTCGACAAGCTGGAGCTGACCGGTGACGAGGCGACCGGCGCGAACATTGTGCGCGTGGCTATTGACGCACCGCTGAAGCAGATTGCCGCTAACGCTGGCCTGGAGCCGGGCGTTGTGGTTGACCGCGTTCGCTCCCTGCCCGCAGGTACCGGCCTGAACGCCGCAACCGGTGAGTACGAGGACCTGATGGCTGCCGGTATTGCTGACCCGGTGAAGGTGACCCGTTCGGCTCTGCAGAACGCTGCGTCGATTGCCGGTCTGTTCCTGACCACCGAGGCTGTTGTTGCGAACAAGCCGGAGCCCGCTGGTGCGGCTACTCCCGGTGCGGACGCCATGGGAGGAATGATGTAATAACTTTTTGTCCCCGATGGGGCAAAAAGTTATGGAATCCGTGGCACGCGAAGCGTGACACGGTGGCGACCTAGCGCTGGTACTCAAACCGGCGCAGGTACACGCATCCGTATGAGGCGGGGGCGGCTACCCATGAAGGGTGGCCGCCCCCGCTTTTTCTGTGCCGTTTGGGCGGTAACTCAAAGAGGCGTTGCGAGGTGGGGAAGGGGCAAGCGATATGCTGAGAAGATGAGCTCTCACACCACGTCTTCCTCTCATCTCTCGCATGCCCCGGCCCGCACCACTCGGAGCGTGAAGAGCATCGGATCGCGGGGCTCGATTCTGAGCATCGGGTCGGTGAACTCGTTCTGCAGTATTGGCTCCGTGAACTCGGCGTTTTCGATTGGCTCGGTATTCTCGATTGGATCCATCGGCTCTGTCTTTTCTGCCGGGGCCGTTGCCTCGTGCCTGGGCTTTCTTGGCGTGCTGTCGGTCTTTTCGGGGCTCTCTGTGCTTTCGGTGGGGTCGTATCGGTCGGCGCTGAAAGTAAATCGTCGCCCGGGGACTCGGCCATCCGATCCTTCGCGTTCCTAAGCACCCGCGCGTCATGGGCCGGCGGTGTGCTGGGCCGTGGAGGCGGTAAAATGGTTCCCCTATGGAATGTGCCTATTTTCGTGAAGACCTCTGCTCCTCCTGCCCCAGCATTGAGACCGCCTACACCGCTCAGGTGCAGGCGAAGCAGGAGCACGCCCGCGCCCTGCTTGCCGCGTACCCGCAGCTGCAGTGGCTGGACCCGGTGACCAGCGCGGAGGCGGGCTTCCGCAACAAGGCGAAGCTTGTGGTGGGTGGTTCGGCGAAGAACCCGACCCTCGGCATCGTGAACTACCGTACGGGCGCGTCCACTGATCTTGGCGAATGCCCGCTCTATATGGAGCCGATTCAGGCGGCTATTCCGGTGCTGCACGAGCTGATTCAGCGCGCGGACCTGACCCCTTATGACATTCCGAATCGTCGCGGTGAGCTGAAGAATATTCTGGTGAACGCTTCGGCTGCCGGTGAGCTGATGGTTCGTTTCGTGCTGCGTTCGAAGAAGCTTCTGGTGCCGATTCGTCGCCACATGGACTGGCTTCAGGAGCAGTTGCCGAACCTGGCGGTGCTGTCGGTGAACCTGCTGCGTGAACCGGTGGCGCGCGTTGAGGGCGACGAGGAGATTATTCTTTCGGAGCGTCAGACCCTGCCGATGCAGGTGAACGACCTGACCCTGCACCTGCGCCCGCAGAGCTTCTTCCAGACGAACACGAAGGTCGCCGAGGCGATGTACGCGCAGGGCCGCGAGTGGGTGCGTGAGGTGGCTCCGCGCTCGCTGTGGGACCTGTACTGCGGTGTGGGCGGTTTTGCCCTGCACGCCGCCTCGGTGATGGACGGTGGCTCGGTGACCGGCATTGAGATTAGTGCGGAAGCGGTCGCTTCGGCACAGCGTACGGTGGCTGAGTACGGGCTGAAGGGTGTGAGCTTTTCGGCTCAGGACGCGCCGGAGTTTGCGGTGTCTTCGGGCGCGGTGCCGCAGATGCTGGTGGTGAACCCGCCGCGCCGCGGTATTGGTGAGAGCCTGTGCGCGTGGATTGAGGGTTCGGGTATTGACCGTGTGGTGTATTCGAGCTGTAATGCGGTGACTTTGGCGAAGGATCTGGAGCGTATGCCGTCGTATGCGCCGGTGCAGGGCCGTGTGCTGGACATGTTCCCGCATACGGACCACTACGAGGTCATGGTGCTGCTGCAGCGCCAGTAGCGGCTTCTATACGTATGAGCGGTGGCGCCTCGGAGATGCAATCCGAGGCGCCACCGCTTTTTTGTGTCTATTGTCGGGGGTGTAGCGCTTGCCTCTAGCCCTGCGCCGCGAGAATACCCGCCGCGTACGCCGCCTGACCCACGTGCTGTGCCGCGTCGTCGATCATGCTGACCAGGCGCACACCGCGAGTCACCGCCGGAGTCCACGAACGGTCAATAATCTCACTCAAATCAGCCTCACTCAGCGTCTCCGCGTAGGCCGCGAGCGCCTCACCGGTCGCCACAAGGTACTCCACCAGAAGCGCGGAATCCTCCACCACAATGGAGCGTGCCTGCTCGGCGGTATGGCCGTAACCCATGGTGTCGCCGAGCTCGCCTAGGTTGAAACGCTCCCTGAACCCCTGAGTCTCCCAGACCTGCGGCTGACCGTTCAGAGCGGAAAGCTGCATGTCCATTTGCCGTCCGGCGTGCCAGAGTAGCCACGCAATCGAGTTCGGGTGACCGCCCGGATGCGCGTTCAAAGCCTCGGCTGACAGCCCCTTGACTGCCACGGCGGCTTCGATGCCGGGGCGGCTGGCGGCGTCGCGCAGAATATCGTGGGTTTTCATGGAATCCTCCTGAAGATGCTGGCTCCTCGCAGGGAGCCGGGTAGTTTCAGTCTACGCCCGCGTGTTCGTCGTTCTGAAAGAGCCGTCTTGAAAGAAAAATGTGGCGCTCGGGAATAATACTCATTTCTTCCCGTTGAACCCTGCGAAGACATCATCATCTGAATTCCACAGGAGAACACTATGACCACCCCCGCTCAGCTGCACTTTGACATGGTCGTCATCGGCTTCGGTAAGGGCGGCAAGACTCTCGCCGGCGCATATGCCAAGACCGGCAAGAACGTTGCCCTCATCGAACAGTCCACCGGCATGTACGGCGGCACCTGCATCAACATCGGATGCGTACCCACCAAGGCGCTCGTGCACCGCGCCGACGAGTTCCGTGCCCGCGGTGAGCACAGCGCCGAGGACGCAAATAGCGCTTACGAGTCCGCCGTCATCTTCCGTGACAAGCTGACCAGCGCGATGCGCGCCAAGAACCGCGAGATCCTCCTGTCGAACGAGACCGCAACCCTCATTGACGGCCGTGCACGCTTCATCTCTGACACCGAGGTTGAGGTCACCGCGGGCGAGGACACCCTGCGCATTACCGCTGACTACTTCATCATCAACACCGGCGCCGTTCCGGTCATCCCGCCGATTGAGGGCATCCGCGAATCTGAGCGTGTGCTTACCTCCACCGAGCTGCAGAAGCTCACCCCGCGCCCCAAGCGCCTGGGCATCATCGGTGGCGGCCCCATCGGCGTTGAGTTCGCCGGTATTTTCGCCTCCTACGGCACCGAGGTGACCATTCTGGACGGCGCTCCCGCCCTCTTCGGCCGCTACGATGAGGACGTCGCCCAGGTTGCCCGCGAAATTATTGCCGACCAGGACATCACCGTCCACTCGGGCGTGCGCGTTCAGTCCTTCAAGGACGGCGCTGACTCCGTGACCGTGACCTACCTCGACTCCGAGGGTGCTACTCAGCAGCTGGAGGTGGACTACGTGATGGTCGCGACCGGCCGCAAGCCCGCCACCGAGGGCCTGGGTCTGGAGAACACCTCCATCGAAACCACCGACCGAGGAGCAATCGTCGTGGACGAGCACCTGCGCAGCACCGTGCCGAACATCTTCGCGCTCGGTGACGTGAACGGTGGCCCGCAGTTCACCTACATCTCCCTGGATGACTACCGCGTGGTGCTCTCTCAGCTGGTCGGTGACGGTGCCCGCTCCACCAAGGATCGTAAGGCCGTTGCCGCAACCATCTACATGAACCCGCCGCTGTCCTCCGTGGGCCTGACCGAGCGTCAGGCAATCGAGGCTGGCCACAAGGTCAAGGTCGCTTCGAAGCCGGTTGCCGCAATTGCCGCCATGCCGCGCGCGAAGACCCTGGAGAACCCGCGCGGCATCATGAAGTTCGTGATTGATGCGCAGAGCGACCAGATTCTGGGTGCTCAGCTGCTCGTGGTGGAGTCCATGGAGGTCATTAACCTGGTGGCACTGGTGATGCGCCACGGTATTACCGCTTCGCAGTTGCGCGATGAGATTTACACCCACCCCTCGATTACCGAGGGTCTGAACGAGGTGCTGGCTGTCGCAGCGCCCGTGAATTAGTTTCACTGAGGTAGTTTTATCGAGTTAGTTTTACCGAGCTAGGTTCGCGCCCGAATTCACGTTTCGCGTAGCGTTTCTGCTTGTCCGAGTGCTTCTCCGACCGTTTCGCCCGTTGTTCCGTCAGCGGGTGAGCGGGCGGGGAAGCATTTTTGTTAAGGTTCAGACATACCTTGTATCTAAGCATGCCCTAAGATGGATATGAGATAAGCGCAAGCTCACTGACCGAGTGGTTAGTGCGAGGGCCTCGGAGGAGAGCCCCACTCACCGCTACGCCCACCGCAGTGCGCCACCTGCGCCACACATACAACCGAACATCATAGGCACGAACAGGGAGAACTATGGCACTGCCCAAAATCAAGCCCTACACCTACGTCGACCGCGAGCACAGCAACCGCGTGAGCTGGCCCGTGGACCCCAGCCGGGCCGTACTGCTCGTTCACGACATGCAGGTACACTTCGTCCAGGCCTTCGAGGGGGCAGACCTGGGGGAGGGCTACGGCAATGCCGATGCCCAGATTAACATCGCCATTCGGAATCTGCGCCGCCTCATCGACGCCGCCCACGCCGCCGGCATCCCCGTCTACTACACCGCGCAGCCGCCGCGCCAGGATCCCGAGGATCGCCGCCTGCTCATCGACTTCTGGGGTGACGGCCTGCAGAACGACGAGTCCGCCCGCGTGCTCGACGAGCTCGCACCGACTGACCGCGACACCGTGCTGACCAAGTGGCGCTACTCTGCGTTCGTGCGCAGCCCCTTCGAGGATTTGCTCAAGGAATCCGGCCGCGACCAGCTCATTATCGGTGGCGTGTACGCGCACATCGGCTGCCTGACCACCGCCCTAGAGGCGTTCATGCGTGACATTCAGCCGTTTATGGTTGCGGATGCGCTCGCCGACTTCTCGGAGGAGGAGCACCGCATGGCCTGCGAGTACGCCTCGGGCCGCTGCGCTCGCGTACTGAACACCGTGGATGTACTCGCCGACCTGCAGAAGGCTGAGAAGACCGAGGATGCAGAGGAGGCGCGCGCATGAGCTGGGTCATTGTGACCGGAGCGAACGGCGGTATTGGTGAGGCAACCGTCCACCAGCTCATTAAGAATGGTTATTCGGTGTTTGCGGCTGACCTTGCAGAGCAGCCCATTGCCTCCTTCGGCACCTACGGGGACGCGCTCTTCCGCTACCGCGCCGTGGACGTGACCAGCGAAGAGTCCGTCACCGCCCTCGCCAACGCTGTAGCGGCACTCGATGAACCCATCACCGGCGCGGTGCTCGCCGCGGGCATCGCCCACAGTCAGCCGCTGCTGGAAACCAGCTTCGACACCTGGAAGCGCCTGCACGCGGTCAACTCCGACGGCGTGTTCCTGTGCCTGCGCGAATTCGCCCGCCTCATGATCGACCAGCAGGCGACCGACCCGACCAACAGCCGCTCCCTGGTGACGGTCGCCTCCAACGCGGCGCGCGTGCCCCGCGCGGAGTTTGGTGCCTACGGCGCATCGAAGGCGTCGGCGGCGCGCGTGAGTTCCAGCTTCGGTCTGCAGCTTGCCGCGCACGGTATTCGCGTGAACTCGGTCTGCCCCGGTACCACCCGAACCCCCATGGTGACCGACGCCTGGGAGGGGGAGGACCGCTCCGCCCTGCCGGTTGCCGGTAACCCGGAAACGTTCCGCCTGGGCATTCCGCTGCGCCGTATCGCCGACCCGGCGGATATTGCGGCGGTCAACGCTTTCCTCATTTCTGAGGCGGCACGCCACATCACCATGCAGGAGATCGTCGCCGACGGCGGCGCCACCCTCTAAACCGCGGTTCGCGCCCCGCCCCTTGCACCTCGGGGCGCCCTGCGCGAGCCCACACGCCACTACCAGAAGTACAATGACGAACCTTCCCGATTTTATTTTTGCCACCGGCACCCGCGTGCTCCGCGCCGCCGGTGCGATGACCCCCGTAACCTTCGAGAACGCCCAGGAGGAGGCGAAGCGCGCCGGCACCGCCGTCGTGGGCCTCATCCCCTTCGACCCGGAGGCCCCCGCCTACCTCTTCGTCCCCGAACGCTTCGAGGAAGAGGAGGTGCCCGTCCCCGAGCACACCGTGAAGCTGGCCGAGCCCGTGTCGGTGACCGGCCGCCAGAACGATTCGTTCCGCACCGCCGTGGCCACCGCCGTGGAGCGCATGAAGGCCGGCGAGCTGAGCAAGATCGTGCTCTCGCGCGTGCTTACCGCCCGCTACGCCCCCGGCGCGCTGGACCTCGACGCGTTGTACAGCAACCTGCGCGCCCAGCAGCGTACCGCCTTCAACTTTGCGGTGCGCCTGCCCGAGGGCGAGCGCGGCATGAGCGGAAGCTACCTGATGGGCGCCTCCCCGGAGCTGGTGTTCCGCACCGAGGGCCGCGCCTTCAAAACCCACCCGCTGGCCGGTAGCGCCCCGCGTATCGCCGAGCCCGGTAGCGCCGAGGACGAGGCGATTCGCGACCGCCTGTTCGCCTCGCCGAAGGACCGCCACGAGCACGCCTACGTCATCAACGACATTGCCGAACGCCTGGCGCCCATCGCCGAGGAGTTGAACGTGCCGCAGGTGCCCTCGCTGCTCAAGACCCCGCAGCTCTGGCACCTGGCGACCCCCATCGACGGCGTGCTGAAGGAGGGCCTGACCTGCCTGGACGGTGCCCGCGCGATTCACCCGACCCCCGCAATCTGCGGCGCACCCACCGAGAAGGCGCTGGAACTGATTCGCCAGCTGGAGTCTTTTGAGCGCCGCTACTTTGGTGGCCTGGTCGGCTACATGGATGCCGAGGGTAACGGCGAGTGGGCGCTGGTGCTGCGTTGCGCCCAGGTCAGCCCGGACGAGGCGGTGCTGTACGCGGGTGCGGGTATTGTGGCTGAGTCCGACCCGGAGCTGGAGCACACGGAGACCGGCACGAAGCTCGGTAGCTTTGGCCGTGCTCTGGGTGTGGACACCCTGGGCGAAGATACGCCCTAACACTCTGTCTTGAACGCCTTGACGAGGCAGAATACAACGACTGAATACGATGACTGAATACGATGACTGAATAAAACGACGGAACGCGCTCGCTGGCATGGCGGGCGCGTTCCGTCGTTGTATCAGGTGTTAGGGGATTGAGCGCGGCTAATCGGTGAGCAGGCGCTTGAGCTCCAGGGGAGTGGCCACGGGCAGAAGCTCGACCTCAACCTGCGCGGGATCGCCCTCGGCTGGGTTCTCAACGGCCAGGGCGATGAGCATCTTCTGCGCGCCTTTGGGATGCTCCTCATCGGGAAGCGCCACGGGAACCCAGCGCAGGATAAAGGCCCGTTCGGGATTGCCCTCGGTATCGTCGCCGGGCGCGCGGAAGGTAGCGCTTGCCCGCAGCGTCTCGCCGGTCAGGTCCTTCAGGAGCTCTTCGTTAGAGTCGGTGCTTTCCGGTGCCCCGGCTCCTGGGTCTTCGGGGTCCCGGGCCGGGCCCTTCGGGGATTCGGCCCCGAGGGCTGCTTCGAGGGCATCCAACAGCTGCTCGCTAAACTGCACCCGGACCAGGGAGGGCGCCACGCTCAGGCCGTGGCCGGTTGCCTTAAGCACCGCCTCCTTCGCGGTCCACAGAGCCAGCGACAGCAGGCGTAGGGCGGAGGCGGGGTGCTCCTGTGCCACCCTCTCGTAGAACGCGCGTTCTTCATCGGAGAGTGCCAGGCGCGCAAAACCCGAGAAGAGGCGCGCATCCATGGTCTCGATATCCACGCCGAGCACCGTCGAGGGGTTACGGCTAAAAGCGCCCACGACCAGCGGATTCACCTGCGACATATTGAAATTCACGCCCGCGATGCGCGGCTTGCCGTGCTTCTTGCCGCTGGTGCACAGGGTGCAGGAGCGATCCACCTCAATCTCGGAGGCGGCACTCGAGGGCACATCCAGTCGTGCCGCCGCCATGGCGCGCATGAGCGCCTGCGTGCTCAGGTAGCTGACCGCCGCCGCGGGGGTCGGTAGCTGCGCCGCGTGCTGCTGCTCGGCGAGGCCCAGGTAGCTGAGCCAGCTGAAACGCAGGGGACCGTACATGGTGCGGGTCGGTAGAGCAAAAATCTGCACGCGCTCACCCCGCGAGGCGTCAGGATGGGCCGTGCGGGGGTTCCGGTTGCCAGCGGTTTCGGGGGCGGAGTAGCTCATGGAACCAGTGTACCCGCCCCGCACCGTCGCACCCCGCTCAGTTTTCCACAGTCGCGACCGCGCGCTACGCGTGCGCCTCGCCGGTGCGGTAAAGTCATCACAGACGAAACGACAGGACGGCCCCGCGCACCGGGCGGCGCAGAAAGAAGGAATCGTGAACGGCACGCAGGAGATCATCGCCGCGGCGGACGGATCGGCGCTGGGCAACCCCGGGCCGGCCGGCTGGGGCTGGTATATCGACGAGGACCACTGGGCCTGCGGCGGTTGGGAGCACGGCACCAACAACATGGGCGAGCTCAAGGCGGTGCTCGACCTCTTTGAAGCCACCGCTTCGCGCCCGGAGGCGAAGCTGCGCGTGTACTGCGATAGCCAGTACGTCATTAACTCGCTGACCAAGTGGATGCCCGGCTGGAAGAAGAAGGGTTGGAAGAAGTCCGACGGCAAGCCCGTGCTTAACCGTGACCTGCTGGAAGCGCTGGATAACGCCCTGACCGGCCGCGACTACGAGTTCATTTGGGTTAAGGGGCACGCCGGTCACGAGCTCAACGAGAAGGCCGACTCCCTGGCCAATGGCGCGGCGCGAGCCTTCCAGGAAGGCCGCACGCCCGATGGCGGCCCCGGCTTCGGCTCGCTTGCCTCCGGTCGCGAGGACGCCCCGGCGCGGGTTGAAGCGGCTTCTGAAGCTACCGCCACGACCACGGCTTCCGAGGGTGAGCCTGCCGCCTCCGTGGATGCCCACCTGCCCGTGGAGGAGTTCACCGCCGCCGAGATTGAGAATGCCCAGCGCGGTGTGGAGAGCCTGCGCCTGTCCGGCCTGCTGCGCCCCGCCTCGGCCGTGGATGCACCCGACCCGGAGGCGGTCCGCACCCGCAAGGAGCAGCTGGCCCTCGCCGCAGAGCGTGCCGCCGAGCGCGATGCCCAGGCCCTGGTCCGCCAGCAGGAAACCGCCAACCAGGCCTCCGCCGCGCAGGCGGAAGATGAGGACGACCTAACCGGCCTGGAAGAGTTCGCCGGCCTCGACCCGAACGATGTGGATCCCGCCGAGCTGCTGGGCGAGGGCGCAGAGACCCTGCCGCCCACGGAGACCCCGGCGCCCGCAGAAGCCCCTGCAGAGACCCCCGGTTCCGTGCAGACCGCCGCGCCTGCTGTCTCCACCCCCGCTGTCTCTGAGCCCGCCACTCAGCCTTCCGCACGGCAGGCTCCCGCCACGCCGCGTCCCGAGGATGCTGCCGCCGCCGAACAGCTATTGGAAAGCCGCGGCGCCGTCATGGACCCGGCTCAGCTGGATGCCCTGCTCCACGAGCGTCTGGTGTGGGTGACCGCCACCGGCAAGTCGGTTTCGCGTTCCTCGGTGTTACAGTATCGCGAGCGCGCCTTCACCCAGCAGGGTGCACCGGCCAAGCAGGGGGTTCAGCAGATTGATGCCTCGAGCGTTCTGGTCATGGCCGCCGTGGCAACCGCCCGCGGTCGCGTGAGCCGCTCGAGCATCTGGCATTACGACGCCGAGCGCGGCCTGTGGCGCCTGCGTTTCCGCCAGGAGACCCCCGCCTCGTAGCGCCCACCCGGTATCTCCCGGTGGGTTCGCCGCCCGCGGCCTCGGGAAGAGCCTCTGGAAAGAATCTCTGGGAAGAACCGGGAAAGAGAACATGAGAAACCCGCCGCCCCTCGAATAGTGAGGTGCGGCGGGTTCTCCGTTGGTACGTCACGCGCACGGGGCCCATCCAGTGGTGGCGGGACGTACCGGGTGCGGGCTGTCTAGCCCACGTTTAGCCCACGAACATCGAGGCGTTGGCCTGCTCGGTGTCGGCGTAGTTGACGCCTGCGCGGGAGAGCGCCTCGTTGATCTGGGTGATGGATTCTTCGACCTGGCGCTGGGTAGCGTGCCAGTGATCCAGTACGCCCTGGAAGTTGGCCGATGCCGAGCCCGTCCAGGAACTCTGCAGGTCGTGCAGGGAAGCGGTCATGCCGTTGACATCCGCGGTGATGGACGCGACGTAGGACTTGGCCTGGGCGCTCTTGGCCGCAATGACCTCAGAATCGACGTTGAACTGTGCCATGGGTTTCTCCTTTGAGAGTGGTGGGCGGCGGGTTGCCGCTGGGAGGGTTTGCCCCGGGTTATGAACTATCCCGAGTGCATGACACCACTATATTCTTTCAAAATGCATTAAACTACCTAAAAAAGCCTCAATGAGAGAATCTGTGGATAAACCTTCCCGATTGCTTCCAACGCACCGAAAATTTCGAACGGGGCCTTCAGAATCCGGCTGAATATTGCGTTGTGCCCTTTGCGCAGCGTCCATCCAGCGGTGCGTCCACACCCGGTCGTGCCTGCCGGAGCCGACCGATTGAACCCTCCGGACACGACGAAGCCCCCGAGCGTAAGGCTCGGGGGCTTCTCTGGGGCTTTCTTCTGGGTTTCGGTACGCCGCTGGCTGCCGGAGACACGTAACCCGCTAGTTCAGCAGCTGCTCATCCGAGATGGGCGGCGGGTAGTAGGGTAGCGAGATGACGAAGGTCGCGCCGCCACCGGGGGTCTCCTCAATGTGGATTCGGCCGTCGTGCTGTTCGATGATGGCGGCCACGATGGACAGGCCCAGACCGGTGCCACCGGTCTCGCGGGAACGCGAGGTGTCGGTGCGGTAGAAACGCTCAAAGACGCGCTCGCGATCCTCGCCGTGAATACCGGGGCCGTGGTCGCGCACCTCAAGGGTGGCCAGCGGGAATCCCGCAACCTCCTCACGCACGCCCACCGCAATCTCCAGGGGCGTGCCGTCGGGGGTGTAACGCATCGCGTTGGTCAGCAGGTTCGCCACGACCTGACGCATGCGCGATTCATCGCCAAGCACCGGCGCGGAGGTGGGGGCAACATCGTCGCTGAGGCCCACGAGCGAAACCTCGCGGTCGGGGGCCGTAGCGTAGGCGTCGTTGCTGGCGTCCACCGCCAGGTTAAACAGGTCGAAGGGCGCCAGCTTGGACTCTCTGCGCTCGTCGATGCGGGCCAGTGTCAGCAGGTCCTCGACGAGCTGGCCCATGCGCTTGGACTCCGACTCGATGCGGCTCATGGCGGTGCCGACCGCCTCCTCGGTGGGAAGCGCGCCCTGGCGGTAGAGCTCCGAGTAACCGCGGATACTCACCAACGGGGTGCGTAGCTCGTGGGAGGCGTCGCCCACGAAGCGCTGCATCTTCGCCTCGCTCTTCTCTCGGGCCTTAAAGAGCGCCTCAATCTGGGCGAGCATGGTGTTCAGCGAGATGGCGAGGTTACCAATCTCGTTGTTCGGGTTGTAGTCCTCGATACGCTGGGAGAGGTCGCCGGCGGCAATCTTGGCGGCGGTCTGCTCAACGCGCGCGAGCGGCTCGAAGGTGCGCGTCACAATCACCCACGTCATGGCGATGGCCGAGGCTAGGGTGGCGAGTCCAAACGCGAAGGTGAGCACGCCGACCAGGGCGACCACCTGGTTGGTCTGCTTGAGCGGCATCGCGATGATGAGGGAGCTCGCCTCGGTCAATCCCGAGGAGTCGTTCGCCTCAATCGGCACGGCAAGTAGACGCCAATCGGCGGAACCGCTGGAGGAGCCAACGGTCACGCCCTCCTCGTTCTGCTTGCGCACCTTCTCAGCGGTCCAACCGTTCAGGGTAGGTTCGCCGGCCTGCTCGTCGTGCTCGGAGCTGAGCGAGTACAGCACCTTGCCGTCCTTATCGAGCAGGTAGACGCGGTAGGTGCTGAGCGACCCCTCCTGCTTTCCGGAAGGTCGCACGGTGGCCAGCTGCACCAGTGCCGGTGCGCTGGTCTTCATCTCTTCGTCCAGCTGGTGCACCATCTGGGCGCGCAGAGCAGAGATAGCCACGAGGCTGGTGACGGCAATCGCCAGAGCGATGAGCATGGAGGTCACCAGCACCAGCTGCGTGCGCAGGGAAAGCGAGAGGGGGATGCGATCGAGGGGTTTGAGCGCCACGTTAGCCTCGGGAACCGCGAATCATGTAGCCCACACCGCGCTTGGTGTGGATGAGCGGCTCGTGGTTTTCGCGGTTGTTGTCAATCTTGCGGCGCAGGTACGAGATGTAGGACTCGACGATCGAGGAGTCACCGTTGAAGTCGTACTCCCACACGTGGTCGAGAATCTGCGCCTTGGACAGCACACGGTTGGCGTTGAGCATCAGGTAGTGCAGCAGGTTGAACTCGGTGGGGGAGAGGTCGATTTCTTCCTCGCCGAGGAATACCTCGTGGGTATCCACGTTCAGGCTCAGGTCGTCGACGCGCAGAACGGCATCGTCCTCGTCCTGGACGGTGCGGCTACGGCGCAGGATGGCGCGGATGCGGGCGATCACCTCGTCCAGCGAGAAGGGCTTGGTCACGTAGTCGTCGCCGCCGGCACCCAGGCCGGTGACCTTGTCCTCGGTGGCGTCCTTCGCGGTGAGGAAGAGGACGGGGACGGTGCTTCCAAGCTCGCGCAGGCGACGGGTGACCTCGAAGCCGTCCATGCCGGGCATCATGACGTCGAGGACAATCAGATCGGGAGATTCGGTGTTGGCCTTCTCGAGGGCGTCGCGGCCGTTACCGGCGGTGACGACCTCAAAACCGGCAAAGCGCAGGGAAGTGGCGAGTAGTTCAAGAATATTGAATTCGTCATCAACGACGAGGAGCTTGGCTTCAGCAGACATACTCTTTATCTTTCGTTCTGAAGGGCAGGAAGGTGATCTGTCGGTGAGTAGAGAAATGCAGTGTGTGCAATAGTGTGTGGTTAGGCTTTAGAGCGCCGCAGAACTGCCAGGCCGAGCGCAACCATCAGCGCGATGAATGCGACGGGCAGAAGCACGAGCGGAATCTGGCTCATGACGGCGGGCGGGGTGGCCCCGGCCCACTTCATAAGGAGCATGACGATTCCGCTGAGCAGGCAGAGGAGGGCGAGAATACCGCCTCCCGCGCCCAGCCAACGAATGGCACGGGCGTAGGGCAGAGGCGCGGACGCCCGGTCTGAACTGCTGTGCTGGGTCTCTACGGAGGTGTTACTCATAAAATTAACCGTATCAGCTTGTGCCCAGCTCTCTGCTAGCAAAGCCCCAGAATCGGGGGTTTGGGCCCCAAATTCACAGCGTTTGTGAAGCTTAGAGGGCCTCCCGAGGTGTTCGTGTACGCGAGATGCTTTAATAGGGGTATGTCTGAACAGGTGAATGAACTGCTCCCCGAAACCGTGCCCGCCCCCGATACTCCCGCAGATGGCGCTCTGCCCGCTGCCGCCCCGGAGGAGGCCGAGACCTCGGTGGATGGTGCTGTACCTGAGGAAGTAGAGACCGCGCAGAAGATTGCGGATGAGGCCGCCGAGGAGAAGACCGAAAAGGTCGTCGAGGCCACCGTGGAGGCAGCCCTCACCGAGGCCGCCGAGGAAGCCGAATCTTCCCGGACCCCCGCTGATACTTCTAACGACCCTTTCTCCGCGCCGGCTGAGGACCCGGGCGAACCCTCCCTGGGCGTTCCGCACAAGGCCCGTCGCACCTCCAAGGTGGATGAGATCCTGGCGGCGGCTAAGGATGTGGCGCTGCAGGGCGTCCGCGAGATTACCCCCGACCACAATATTGGTCTGGTGCACCATGTGCGCCCCGAGGAGGAGCGCCTGAGCACCCACCTCTTCGAGTGCACGATGCCCGGGTACCGCGGCTGGTTCTGGTTTGCGACCCTCTCCCGCGCCCCGCGCTCGAAGGTCGCTACGATTTGTGAGGTGGGCCTGCTGCCCGGTGATGATGCGCTCATCGCTCCGGATTGGGTGCCGTGGGCTGACCGAGTGCGTCCCGAGGACCTGGAGCAGGATTCTTCGTCCGATTCTTCGGAGGCACCCGCTGAGGAGAAGGCCGAGGGCTCTGAGGCCGCCACCGCAGCCTCCGAGGAGAGCGCGGAGAGTGCAGAAGAGGGTACCGAGACTGCACCTGCCGAGACCGCTGAGGTTTCTCTGGATTCCGACCGGGATTCCGAGGGGTCTGAGGGCAGCGTCTCCGAGTAGAGCCACCACCATAGAGATTTAAGGAGCCCCGCGGGGTGCCCGGCTGTTCGCGCTGGGCAACTCGCGGGGCTCTCTCGTGGCAAAAACCGCCCAAAGGGTACATAATGGTTTATTGAGTAAACTAACGACTTAGGCAGGGCTACCTACGCACTGTCGCGCTGATGGCTGGAGAGATAATGACTGACCTTATCGACACCACAGAGATGTACTTGCGCACTATTCTCGAACTGGAGGAAGAGGGCATCGTCCCCATGCGCGCGCGCATCGCCGAGCGTCTGGAGCACTCCGGCCCGACCGTTTCCCAGACTGTGGCCCGCATGGAGAAGCACGGACTGCTCACCGTTGAGCCTGACCGCCACCTGGAGCTGACCGACGAGGGCCGCCAGAAGGCCGTCGAGGTGATGCGCAAGCACCGCCTGGCTGAGCGTCTGCTTTCCGATATTATTGGCCTGGACCTCGAGTATGTGCACGAAGAGGCCTGCCGCTGGGAGCACGTCATGAGCGATAAGGTCGAGAAGCGCATCCTGCAGATGCTGAACGAGCCGAAGTTCTCCCCCTACGGCAACGCCATTCCCGGTCTGGAAGAGCTGGGCATTGAGAGCGAGAAGAACGACGAGCGCACCGTGCCGATGTCTCTGGCCGCTCGCGATTCGGGCCCCGAGGACCGTTTCACGATTTCCCGTTTCCCCGAGTCCATTCAGACCGACGTTGAGCTGCTGAAGCTTCTGGCGGATGCGGGCATCGTCTACGGCGCCTCGGTATCGGTTGTGGCCGGCCAGAATGATGACGTGATCGTTCACGCCGACGGAGAGGACGATACCCTGTCCCTGGACATGGACGTGGCAAACGCAATCGTCGTGAAGCGCGCCAGCGCCCTGTAGACGTAGTTAAACAGCTGTGGAGGCGGCGCCTTCCCCGAGCGGGGGAGGCGCCGCCTCCTCTGTTTACGGTTTCCGTAGCGCTCTAGTGCCGCCCGCGGGCTCGCGTGCGCGTGCTTATACTCCTCTATCCGTGGCTTTGGCAACTGCAGAAGAGTGCATTTTTCGTGTTTTTCGGTCGTGTGGGAGGCCTCAGAGGAGGCGGAATGCTGTTTTCTGGGAGATCGGTTTAAGAGACGAGGTTTATTTTTAAGAGTTTTGAATCCTGTTCTTAAGGGGCAGTGGCGCCCTTAAAAAGAATGTGCATCCTTATGAAATACCTAGTCAGAGCCATTAAACGGTTGCTAGGAGTCGCATTGATTGGAGCTTGGGTGCTTGCGCTATCAAGTATTCACCCAGGGGTGAAACGCCGAAATTTAAGCCCGAGAGAGGTGACAACTGGGAGTTTTCTGTGTATTCTCATTTCTGTGCCCAAATCCTCAACGTAAGAGGGCACCGTCGAAGCGGTTCCGCTGAGTTCTGCCAACGCTTCGATGAACGTCTACCCAGAATGGCAGAAGCGGGGGACCCAATCCCCAAGCTGGGATACGGCTTCTCACTCGAGAAGCCTCGGGGCTAAGTCACTTCGGTGGCCGAGCGAATCCATGCTCGAGCCCGACAGCTCACCTCGTCAGGCAATGGAGGAAACAATGGCTAAGAAGATCGTACGTACCGCAGGTGCAACCCTCGCAGCAGGCGCAGTTCTGCTCGGTTCGACCGTTCCCGCGAACGCATTCGCACAGATCCCCGCTGCAGCTGATCTGTCCTACGACTACACCAACTACGAGTTCGACTACACCAGCTACACCACCCCCGCAACCACCTACGTTGCACCCCAGGCTCAGGCACAGCAGACCTACGTTGCTCCCGCAGCAGCTCCGGCACCCGCAGCTGAGACCACCTACGTAGCACCCCAGGCTGAGACTCAGCAGGCTTACGTTGCTCCCGTAGCAACCCAGGAGCAGGCTGCTCCCGCTGCTTCCTCCAACACCGGTAATGCTTCCCGCGACGCAATCGTCGCAACCGCAATGAGCGGTCTGGGCGGCTCCTACGTTTGGGGCGGCAAGAGCTACGGTGCATGGGACTGCTCCGGCTTCACCTCGTGGGTTTTCGCTCAGCACGGCATCAAGCTGACCGCTTTCACCTACGCAATGAAGAACGAGCTGCGCCCCACCTCTAACCCCCAGCCCGGCGACATCGTCTTCCAGAACGGCTACAGCCACGTTGGTATCTACCTGGGCGATGGCAAGATGATCTCCGCTCTGAACCCCACCAACGGTACCCTGGTGCACCCCACCTCCTGGATGTCCGTTGATGGCTACTACACCGCTCTCTAAGCCTTGGTGCATAAGAGCTGGGTCTAGCCCAACATACTTCGAAAAGGCGCCTACCCCGCACGGGGTGGGCGCCTTTTGCGTGCCCATTCAGCGCGCAGAATACCGCCGAGTGTGCACGTGCACACTCGGCGGTACGTGTTGAGGCCGCTTCTCTACGGTGCGAGAGCCTGCAGGAGCTTCTGCGGGGCCTGGTCCCACTCGGTGAGCTCCGCACGTAGATTGACCCGCGCGGGCTCCTCCCAAAGTTCGCGGGTTCGCTCGGAGAGGAAGATGCGCTCACGCTCCAGGACGGAGTGCAGGAAGGTTGTGCGGCCGGTGCGGAACGCCTCATCATCGAAGTGGGAGTACTCGCTACGTACCCCGCGCAGGTAGCGACGGTAGCGCGCCGGTTCGGCCGCCAGGATGGCCATGTCGGCGTCAAGGAAGAACTCAATATCTGCCGGATTGTAGCCCGCCGGTAGTTCGGTGGATTCGGGCAGCTCGTGGGCTGCCGTGGCGCGAACCAGAAGGCGCACCAGCTGTAGCTCCTCTTCGCTCAGCAGACCAGCAACGACCAGCGGCTCCAGGGAGGCGCCCGCCAGCTGTTCGCTGCGGCGCTCATCCTCACCCGGCGCGCCCTCGTACACGGCATCGTGGAACCACGCCGCCAGAACCAGCGGCAGGGGAGTAGAACCCTGCGTGCGGTGTGCGTAGAGACGGTCCAGATCGGTGAGCATCTGCGAAAGGTGCCCGCTGTGGTGGTAGGCGCGGTGCGGCTGCTCCCACGCCTGCAACAGGCGCTCGCCCAACTCAGCCACCTGCGTTACGAGCCGGGCCCGCGACTCGGCGGACGCATCCGCACGCTCGAGGCGGGGCGCAAACGCCGCCTCCCAGGCGCGAAGCAGGCGCGGGCGGATCTTCTCGGGGCGTTCCTTCAGGGGAATCCGCAGACCGCTCGTAATCAGCGTGCGAGTCAGCTGTGCGCCGCTGAGCTCAATCGCGCCCGCCTGCACCAGCTCCTCGTAGAGGTGCGCCGGAACATCGTAGTGGTCGCGGTCGAAGGCACGCTCGCTAATGCCCGTCGCCGCAGCGAACTCGTGCAGTTCCGCCAGGGATGCATCGGAGATGAGGTGCGAGAAGACGGTGCCGTGCGCGGGCCAGACGGGCGGGTCAATGTAGATGCTCATTCGTACATTGTAGGAGTGGTTCTGCCGCCGGGCGTGGGTGTCTTCGAACGGTGAACACAGACGGTGAACACGGGTTGGGACGCCGGGCGGGCAGGGCGCGGGCGGGAACATAGGCATGGCTGCTGGTGGCTTCTAGGGTCCCGTGGCGAACAGTCGTGCGGGGTGCTTTATACTGGATAGGTACGCCCTCGTAGCTCAGGGGATAGAGCACTTCTCTCCTAAAGAAGGTGTCGGACGTTCGAATCGTCTCGGGGGCACACAGAACCGGCATGCGTGCCGGTACGAGAAAACCGCCCGTCGCTTGCACTAGCAGGCGCGGGCGGTTTCTCTGTTTCTGCACGTAACGAGTACTCAAGAAAACACGTTATAGCTGAGACAGGTCAATCTTGCCCATCTGCAGGATCTTCTCGCGAGCGGCCTCGTCCGCCATCAGCTCAGCAATATTGCTCGGGACAACCTGCCAGGAAACGCCCCAGCGGTCTACACACCAGCCGCAACGCTCCGCCTCAGGTACCGCGGAGAGCCGTTCCCAGTAGCGGTCAATTTCCTCCTGGTCGCGGCAGGAAACAACGACCGAAACCCCTGGCGTGAACGTGAAATCGTGGAAAGCGCCAGAATCGGCAGCTGCCAGCCAGGTGCCCTGCAGGTTAAAGTCGGTGAACATGACTGCATCCGATCCAAAGGGGGTGCCCTCCGGATAGTGATAGAGGGTTCCGCGGCGGGCATCATCAAAGATAGAAAGCCAACCGTTGGTGGCTTCTTCTGCATTGCCGTGATTCGTACCGCCAAACATGAACGAGGGAATGACGAAGGGGCGAGGGTCACCCTCGGGGTTGGTGAGCATCAGCTGCCAGGTCATACCGAAACGGTCACGAACCCAGGCGTAGTGAGGAGAGAAAGGGTACTCGCCCAGTTCCATCAGCACACCGCCACTGCTCAGCTTTTCGTAGAGCTCATCAAGGTAGGCGCGCGCTTGCTCATCGCCACCGAACAGGAGCGGATCAAAGTTCAGAATGCAGCTGATGGACTGGTTCGGGGTGTACCGGTTATCACCGTTGATGAGCGTGAGCTTGAAACCGTGAATGCTGATAGTCGCCGTGAGTCCGGGAATCTGCTCGGTAATGGAGGCGTTGCGGAAAACCTCGGTGTAGAATTGCGCGGCTTCATCAGCGGTGCCGTTGCACCACAGGGCGCATGACAGGGTGGGGGTTGCGGTCTGAGTCATGCGGTCATCCTAGCACGGGGAACCTTGGATACAGGCGTGTAGCTGCCGGCGGGAGATAAGCTGTGGGTGACCGAACGGGTGGGAGCCGCGGAGTAAATGCGGTAGCATGGAATATCGAACGTGTATTCTAGGCAGCGAGGTAGACGATGAGCGACAAGCCCGAACAGCAGAAGCAGCCCTTCACCGAACAGGACGGCCTCTTCGCCGCCGAACTCGTCACCCCCGCAGCACCCGCACCGGCTGACCTTGCACCGGTGGACGAGCCGCCCTTCGACCCGTACTACGACGTACCCCCTGCCGAGGACGACTACTACGCGCCTCCCATGGACGCCGCAGTGATGGATGCCCCGGTGATGGAGGCGCCCGCACAGGACGCACCCGTCGCCCTGCCCACCGGCATGCCCGCCTACAGTGCCCCTGCTACCAGTGTCCCCACTACCAGTGCGCCCGAACCCGGCGCACCCGAACCCGGCGCGCCCGCCGCCTTCACCGCCGCAGACCCGCTCGGCGACTTCATGCCGCCCGCTTACCGAGTCGGCGGCTACGGCGAGGACTTCGACCCTGCCGACCCCTACAATGAACGCACCCACAGCCTCAATGCGGTGGACCCCGCCTCCCTCACCGCCGGGCTCAACGAACGTCAGGAAGAAGCCGTGCTGCACTCCGGCTCGCCCCTGCTCATCGTCGCGGGCGCCGGCTCCGGCAAGACCCGCGTGCTCACCCACCGCATCGCCTACCTGCTTGCAACCCACCGCGCGACCCCCGGCCAGATCCTCGCCATCACCTTCACCAACAAGGCTGCTGCCGAAATGCGTGAACGTATCGAGGCGCTGGTTGGCCCTCGTGCCAAGCACATGTGGATTTCGACCTTCCACAGCTTCTGTGTGCGCGTGCTGCGCCGTGAGGCCGCCGCCCTGGGCCTGAAGTCCACCTTCACGATCTACGATTCGACCGACTCGCAGCGCCTGCTGAGCCTCATCATCAAAGAGCTCAACCTGGACCCCAAGAAGTTCACCGCCAAGGCAGTGGGCAACCGTATTTCCGCGCTGAAGAACGAACTGGTCAGCGCTGAGGCGTACGCCTCCCGCGTGGCCTCCGATAACCCGTATGAGAAGACCATCGCGCAGATTTACACCGTCTACACGCAACGTCTGCGCGCCGCCAACTCCCTCGACTTTGACGACCTGATTGGCCGCACCGTCTTCCTGCTGAAGAAGTTCCCCGAAATCGCGAACTACTACCGCCGCAAGTTCCGCCACATCCTCGTGGACGAGTACCAGGACACCAACCACGCCCAGTACCAGCTGGTGCGCGAGCTGGTCGGCGCCCACGCGAAGGTGCCGGCTGACCGCGGCCCCTACCCGGACGCGGTGCCCCCTGCCGAGCTGACCGTGGTGGGTGACTCCGACCAGTCCATCTACGCATTCCGCGGCGCAGACATTCGCAATATCACGGACTTCGAGAAGGACTACCCGAACGCCCACACGATTCTGCTCGAGCAGAACTACCGCTCCACGCAGAACATCCTCTCGGCGGCGAACGCGGTCATTGAACGCAACCCCGATCGTCGCCCCAAGAAGCTGTGGACCGCATCCGGCGCGGGCGCGAAGATTATCGGTTACGTGGCCGAATCCGAGCACGCCGAGGCACGCTTCATCACCCGCGAAATTGACCGCCTGGCCGACGAGCACGGCGTGCAGCCCGGCGACGTTGCCATCTTCTACCGCACCAATGCGCAGTCCCGAACCCTCGAGGACATGCTCATGCGCGCCGGCCTGCCCTATCGCGTGGTCGGCGGTACCCGCTTCTACGAGCGCAAGGAAATCAAGGATGCGCTCGCCTACCTGCGCGCCCTGAGCAACCCCGATGACGACGTGAACGTGCGCCGCATCCTGAATGAGCCCAAGCGCGGTATCGGGGCCAAGTCCGAGTCTGTGGTGGCCGATTACGCGACCGCTCACCGCATCTCGTTCTTTGCGGCGGCTCGTCAGGCTGCCGATGTTCCGGGTCTGGGTGCCGCCGCCGTGAAGAAGTACGCCGAGTTCGTGCGCCTCATGGATGACCTGGCGCAGATTGCCCGCACCGAACCCGCCGCAACCTGCCTGGAAGCGGTCCTGGAGCAGACCGGATACCTGGCGGCTCTGCGCGCCTCCAAGGACATTCAGGACGAGTCGCGTGTGGAGAACCTCTCCGAGCTGCTCGACGCTATGGTCGAGTTCGAGACCGAGAACCCCGGTGCTGACCTGGAGCAGTTCCTCGAGCACGTGGCGCTGGTTGCCGATGCTGACTCGATCCCGAACCGCCCTGCCAGCGCGGAGGGTGAGAACGCCTCCGCCGCACAGATTGCCGCCGAAGCGGCCGAGGCGAAGGCCCAGGGCATGGTCACCCTCATGACCCTGCACACCGCCAAGGGCCTGGAGTTCCCCGTGGTGTTCCTGACCGGTATGGAACACGGCCTGTTCCCACACCAGCGCGCCCTGACCGATGAGAAGGAAATGAGCGAGGAACGCCGCCTGGCGTATGTGGGTCTGACCCGCGCCATGGAGCGCCTGTACCTGACCCGCTCCGAGACTCGCACGATGTGGGGTAAGAGCCAGTTCAACCCGCCCTCGCCCTTCCTGGAGGAAATCCCGGAGGAGCTCATCGAGTGGAAGCGCACCGCGGGCTTCTCTGGCTTCGGCGCCTCTGGCATGGGGGCCTACGGCGCTCGCGGTGGTGGCTCCTATGGCGGCGGCTCATACGGTGGTTCCTACGGCAATGGTTACTCCGGCGGTTCGCGCTCCGGATACGGCTCGGGTTATGGCTCTAACAGCTATGGATCCCGAGGTTCCTACTCTGATTCCTATGAGTCCCGCCCTGTGCGCCGCTCCGAGCCGTCCACCGCGGATATTAACGGTTCGGCGAGCTACGGGCTGGCGGCGGCTACCGCCTCCTCGAAGGTGACGAACCGTTCCCGCGTGCATCAGAGCAAGGAAATCCCGACCCTGGCGGTCGGCGATACCGTGCGCCACACCAAGTTCGGTGAGGGCCGCGTGCTCGCCGTTGAGGGTAGCGGCGATAAGACCGTGGCGAAGGTTCGCTTCGGCTCGGAAGAGAAGCGCCTGCTGCTGCGTTACGCGCCGCTGGAGAAGGTGAGCTAGCGAGTCAGGAGCGAGAACCTGATAGAGCTGATGGAGGGGCGGGTATCCGATGGTGTCCGCCCCTGCCTTGCGCGCTCCCTTGCGCGTGCTTTAGGTGCCTGGCTCCTAAACCTTTTCCCGGCATGCGATACGCGGTGATATCCACCCCGCAATATCTGTGACCTAAGTCGCTAAAATCCCGTATTTCGGGCTCCGTGAGTGCGAGCTCACGCCGAATCCGATAGAGTAGAAACGAGAGAAATTCCCCGCGTCAATGATGCGCGTGCGCCGGGTGCGAGAGACCCCTATCGCACCGTAGCGGGCACATGGGGAATACTCCTCTAATGACCAGGCCGAGCGTACACCGCGCTCGGCACCACTTCGAAGAAGAAGGACACCTGTGGACCTTTTCGAATACCAGGCGCGCGAGCTCTTCGCCAAGCACGGCGTTCCCGTGCTCAAGGGCATTGTTGCGACCACCCCTGAAGAAGCAAAGGCAGCAGCTGAGGAAATTGGCGGCCTGACCGTCATCAAGGCTCAGGTTAAGACCGGCGGCCGCGGTAAGGCCGGCGGCGTGAAGCTCGCAAAGTCCCCCGAAGAGGCTTACGAGCACGCTAAGGCAATTCTCGGCATGGACATCAAGGGCCACACCGTTCACCGCGTGCTGGTCGCCGACGGCGCAGACATCGCTGAAGAGTACTACTTCTCCCTGCTGCTGGACCGTGCAAACCGCTCCTACCTGGCAATGTGCTCGGTTGAAGGCGGTATGGAAATTGAGCAGCTGGCAGCTGAGCGTCCCGAGGCGCTGGCCAAGGTTGAGGTTGACCCGCTGGTCGGCCTGGACCAGGCTAAGGCTGAGGAGATTGTGAAGGCAGCAGGCTTCTCCGCAGAACTGCAGGAGAAGGTTGTTCCCGTCCTCGTCAAGCTGGGTGAGGTCTTCAGCAAGGAAGACGCAACCCTGGTTGAGGTTAACCCCCTCGTTCTGACCCCCGAGGGCACCATCCTGGCCCTGGACGGCAAGGTCTCCCTGGACGACAACGCAGAATTCCGCCAGCCCGAGCACGAGGCTCTCGTGGACAAGTCCGCAGAGAACCCCCTGGAAGCTAAGGCAAAGCAGTTCGACCTGAACTACGTGAAGCTGGACGGCGAGGTCGGCATCGTTGGTAACGGTGCAGGTCTGGTTATGTCCACCCTGGACGTCGTTGCCTACGCCGGTGAGAACCACGGCAACGTCAAGCCCGCTAACTTCCTTGATATTGGTGGCGGCGCCTCCGCCGAGGTTATGGCTGCCGGCCTGGAGATTATTCTGGGCGACGAGCAGGTCAAGAGCGTCTTCGTGAACGTCTTCGGCGGCATCACCGCGTGTGACGCAGTGGCCGACGGCATTGTGAAGGCTCTGGAGATCCTGGGCGACGCAGCAACCAAGCCCCTGGTTGTGCGCCTGGACGGCAACAATGTTGCTGAGGGTCGCCGCATCCTCTCCGAGGCGAACCACCCGCTGGTTGTTCTGGCTGAGACCATGGACTCCGGCGCCGACAAGGCAGCAGAGCTCGCTCACAAGGCGTAATCGCCAGCAAAGGATTTCAAGGAAGTAATATGTCTATCTTTGTGAACAAGGACTCCAAGGTCATCGTTCAGGGCATCACCGGTGGCGAGGGTACCAAGCACACCGCACGCATGCTCGCAGCTGGCACCAACATTGTGGGCGGCGTGAACGCCCGCAAGGCCGGCACTACCGTCACCCACAAGGCAAAGGACGGCTCGGACATCGAGCTGACCGTGTTCGGTACCGTGGCTGAGGCCATGGAGAAGACCGGCGCGAACGTCTCCATCGTGTTCGTTCCCCCGGCCTTCACCAAGGCAGCAGTTCTCGAGGCTATCGAGGCTAAGATCGGCCTCGTCGTCGTCATCACCGAGGGCGTTCCGGTTCAGGACTCCGCAGAGTTCTGGGCAGCTGCTAAGGCATCCGTGGACGAGAACGGCAAGCAGATCACCCGCATCATCGGCCCCAACTGCCCCGGCATCATCTCCCCCGAGGAGTGCCTGGTCGGCATTATCCCGGCGAATATCACCGGCAAGGGCAAGATCGGTCTGGTTTCCAAGTCCGGTACCCTGACCTACCAGCTGATGTACGAACTGTCTGACATTGGTTTCACCACCGCTATCGGTATTGGTGGCGACCCCATCATCGGCACCACCCACATCGACGCTCTGGAAGCTTTCGAGGCTGATCCCGAGACCGAGGCAATCGTCATGATTGGTGAGATCGGTGGTGACGCTGAGGAGCGCGCCGCTGAGTACATCAAGGCTAACGTGACCAAGCCCGTCGTTGGTTACATTGCAGGCTTCACCGCTCCTGAGGGTAAGACCATGGGCCACGCAGGCGCTATTGTCTCCGGTT
>NZ_KV810430.1:305736-393375 GCF_001812775.1 Rothia sp. HMSC068F09 | reverse complement strand
CCTGATGCGCGAAATCTTCGCAGCGAAGTAGTTATAGCCTAGCTATATAAATGACCCCGGTAGATAAACATTCGATGTTTGTTTGCCGGGGTTATTTTATTCTCTATTAGCTTTTAGATATAAGGAGTGCAGGAATGAAAATTAGTGTAGAACGTTATCATTACCCGATTGGACAAGGTACTTTTAGTGCTCAGATTATTAAAGGGCTGGGGGGCTCAAAATATGTATGTGTTTATGATTGTGGATCAGATAGTGGTGTGAATAGAATTCCTACATGTGTAAATAATTTATATGAAAAATTGAATCCCAATAGAAAAGATAAGGCAAAAATTGATTTACTGGTCATTTCTCATCTTGATAGGGATCACGTAAATGGCGTATCAAAATTAATAGAATTATTTGACGTCAAGAAAATTGTAATTCCGTATATGAGTAAAATTGAAAAGATAATGCTTGCATTGGATTCCCCTAGTGGTAGCAGTATGTTGCATGGACAAGATTATCTGAGTCCCCGTTCTTCTCTTATAAGTGCAATTATTAGATCTGGGGATGAGAATAGACATTTCCTGGAAGAATTGGGGGATGTAGAGATTGTCGAGTCCTCAAGAGATATATCCACTGAATATTTTGATATGAATAAAGATACATCTAAAGTGAAATATTGGCCCTACAAATTGTGGGAGTTTCTTCATTTCTCTTTATATGCTGGCGAAGAAGAATCTGTTAAAGATAGATTCGTTGAGGAATTTAAAAATTCCTACAGGTTAGAATTTCGTAGGAATTGTAAAGATTTGAATAAAATGACCGCTAGTGATTTAAGTAATGACTGGATTAAACTTAAGGAAGTATATATAAAAACTTGTAAACGTATGGAGGAGGTACATGGTGTTAATTGCAAAGATATATTCAATTCCTCCTCGGTTATCCTCTATAGTGGTCCTGCTGATAATCTTACAGGCTCCGGTGAAAATTATTGTCATGTGCATCGTGTAAGTAAAGGGCGGCAAATTATTGTAGATTACAAGAATTTAGATGAACATTATCGAGAGAGTTTTTACTATCGCATTGAGAATGATAATTCAAAATATATTGGGGGATGGTTAGGGACAGGTGATGCTCGGCTAGCGGACTGCCTGAACATTGATGAACTTAGAGTTAATCTGGGGCAGGAAAGGATAAATCGTATACGGGTTTTAACAGTCCCTCATCATGGCTCAACAAATAACTCAAATGAAAAATTTTATAGTATTTTTTCTCGATCTAGGGTGGAATGTGTAGTACATTCGGATCCAGGGTATACGTTTCATCATCCTCATACTGAAATTGAGGAATTGATAGCCAAGAAAGGTCTTGTTGAGGTACCTGTGACTAAGGAACCTGAGTCTTGTTATAAGGAACGTCTTCTATATCGATATTGGTAGGAACGTGGGCCACGCAGGCGCTATTGTCTCCGGTTCCTCCGGTACCGCTCAGGCGAAGAAGGAAGCTCTGGAAGCAGCAGGCGTGAAGGTCGGTAAGACCCCCTCCGAGGCTGCAAACCTGATGCGCGAAATCTTCGCAGCGAAGTAAACAGCATAGTATTGCGGCAGATGCCGGTAGTCGAAAGACTGCCGGCATCTGTGCTTTAACCGGGAACTCAACAGAGACAGCGCCGAAGAACGCTCAGAGGCGCTGGGGGAGTGCACCGGGGAAAAGAGGAGGGTTGAGCCGCTCCAGCTGTCGAGCAGTGCTGGGATTTGAGGGTGCTTTTGAGGTGTTTGAACCATAGCGGTAGAACTTGCGACAGAAAGTAAGATTGTGCACATCCGCCCTAATTAAGGTGCAGATATGACCTCAACCTTTGTATACTGGAGTGCATTGAGCCTAGTCAGAATCATTCTTAGCGGCTCCAAGAAACATCACCACTCACAGGAGATCACCACACTCATGACCCAGCCCATCTCTCGCCGCGCCGTCGCCAAGGCGGGCGTCTGGTCCGCGCCCGTCGTCGCGGCCTCCGTAGCCGTACCCGCATACGCGGCTTCCAAGGAAACCCCCGGCGTTCAGTACGGTGTGTACGTCAGCGTACAGAACAACGGCGGCTACGTCGGCTACGCGTCCTCCAACAACACCGGCACCATCAACCCGGCGACCCCCGAGGCGCACTTCACCGCCACCACCAACCCCGACTCCGACATCAACTGGGACGACGCAACCTCCAAGCCCAAGTACACCACCTACGTCAACGGCGAAGGTAAGTTCACCCCCGTCACCAACTCCCAGACCGGCGCTAACGGCGCATACATGTCCTCCAGCGGCTTCTGGTGGTCCGTACCGACCAAGGACACCGCAACCGGCACCGGCTACATCCCCGGCGGCAGCGTCACCCTCGCAGCGGGTGCGACCTTCGTGACCGAGGTTGAGTACACCGTCTCCGCCAGCGCCCAGTCGCTCACCAAGCTCGGCAAGATCAACGGCCAGTCCTGGAGCCCCTCTAGCCGCCAGCTGACCGGTAAGACCACCGAGCTGGTCGCATCAGCAGGCCAGGCGAAGTACCTGTCCGTCGCGCAGACTGCCGGCACCTGGACCGCAGAGGTTCCGACCGTCACCCAGAACTCTGACGGCACCTACACCTTCAAGGGTCGTATCGTCTACACCACCAGTAAGGCGTACACCATGAAGCAGTCCGGCACCAAGTACTACAGCCAGACCAACTTCATGCCGGCTCAGCTGCGATTCCCGGCAAACGACGGCTGGGTCTCGTACAAGCAGACCTCCAGCGTGCAGGTCGCTAACCTGACCTACTCGAGCAACGGTGCAACCGGCTCCGAGAGCGTTTCCGGTCAGGCAACCACCGCGCAGATCAACCCGTAATCGGGCTAGCCCGTAAGAGCTTCGGGTAAAGGCGTAAAGAAACCCCCAGCGGGTGAGTTCAACTCACCCGCCGGGGGTTTCTGTATGCTCAGGATGCGGCACTCACGGGGGAGTGTAGAGCATACTCAAGCGGCTATATACACTTGTCTAAAGCTTATGTAGAGTATGAGGTTAGCCGACCGTCGTACCGAACGCCAAACCCAGCAGGTAGGTCACGAACGCCGCACCGAAGCCAATCAGAATCTGGCGAATACCGCGCTTGAGCGGGGACGCACCCGAGAGCAGACCCACCACGCCGCCGGTGAAGCCCAGCGCCGCACCCACGAACAGCAGGGACAGAATCATGGCACCCACACCCGACATGCCAAAGATATAGGGCAGGATCGGGATCAGCGCGCCCGAGGCGAAGAACGAGAAAGACGCTGCGGCGGCACCAATATCGGTGCCCAGAGCCACGTTCTCCTCGCGCTCATCATCGTCATGATGCGACAGCGACGGATCGCAATCGCAGTCCAGGTAGCCGAAACGCTCCAGGGCACGGTGATGCGCAGCCTCCGGGTCCATGCCGCGGGCGCGGTAGATGAGCTCCAGCTCGTTTGCGTCCAGGTCCAGGTCGCCCGCTACGCGCAGAGTCACCTGGGTGGGAAGAGAAGCATCCAGCAGCTCACGCTGGGAACGCACCGAGACGAACTCGCCCGCGGCCATCGACAGCGCACCGGCCAGCAGGCCCGCAACACCCGACAGCAGAACCATCGAGCTGGATGCGCCCGAGGCGGTAATGCCCATAATCAGGGCCAGGTTTGAGACCAGGCCGTCGTTGGCGCCAAAGACCGCCGCGCGGAAGTTGCCCGAGAGCTTCTCGCGGCCGCTGGTCGCCAGGGCGCGAATGATCTCCTCGTGGATGGCTTCGTCGGCCGCCATCTCCTCGGTCGCATCCGGGTCCTCGGCGTAGGGGGAGCGGGATTCGGCGCGCTGAGCCATTGCCAGAATAAACACGGAACCGAAGTTCTTCGCCAGGAACTGCAGAAGCAGGGACTGCAGGGAGGGGCGTACATGCACGTCGGCATGCTCACCGAGCATATCGCGCCAGTGCTGCTGGTGACGCTTCTCTGCCTCGGCCACTTGCAGCAGGATCTCGCGGTCGGTGCCCTCGGCGCGCTGTGCCAGGTAGCGGTAGATGCGTGCCTCCGACTCCTCGTCGGCCAGGTAGTGGCGCCAACGCTTAATCTGCGCCGGAGTTGGGTCGGTAACCGCCCGGTGGCGTGCCGGCTCGTTCTGGAGCATCTCGGTCTCTTCGCCGTGCTCGTAGGGTGCGTGCGTGCTCATATCTCTCTTTCCGCCGGTGCGGGGCGCGCCGGGCAGCTCCCGGGCGCTCAATCATGCGTTCAATCTGTGTGTTCTGTGTTGACCAGTGAACCACTCTAGAGCACTCTGAACAGAAAATCTAGGACGGCCTAACCCGGTGTTGAAGTTCGCCTCAACGTACTTTGAGACACCGCGCGGACGAGGAGTAAAAGATTGAGCGGTGCGTGGGTAGAGGCAGATTTGGCGCATAAAAAACCGGGCGGGTGCACCCTCCGTAAAGGAGAGCGCACCCGCCCGGCTCGTGACTCTAAAATCTAGCGCCTATACGGCTTGCCGCCCGAGTGGACTGCAGTTTAGATGCTACGACTTAGATAGTTGCGGCTTAGATGTTGCCTTCGCCGTTCTCCAGGAACGCGCGGATGAACCACTGGAACTTCTCCAGCTCGGCGGTCTGACCGATCAGCAGGTCCTCGGTGACGGGGTCAGACTCGCCAGCGAAAGCAATCGCCTTGCGGTGAGCCTCAATCACGCGGGTGTAGACGTCGTTCAGAGCCTGCAGGTGGTCAGCAACGCGTGCGCGGCCGACGGGGTAGTCTTCGACGGTGCGCTGTGCAACCAGTGCGCCAGCCAGACCGTTGGGGGTTGCGCCCAGGGTTGCCATACGCTCTGCGATAGCGTCGACGAACTCGCGAACGGTGTCGACCTGGGGGTCAATCATCTCGTGGACGGCGATGAAGCCGGGGCCGGTCACGTTCCAGTGAGCGTGCTTCAGCAGCAGGTGCAGGTCGTTCAGGTCGTGCAGACGTGCCTGGAGAACCTCAGAAATGCCCTTGCCTTCTTCGAGGGTCAGGCCGGGTGCGGTGTAGTTTGCGAATGCCATGATGGTCTCCTTCTTGATGCTGTGATGTTTTTTGGTTCGGTGGGGTTTGGCGCCCCGCCGAATCGTTATTATGAGTAAATCATTTTAAGGAACCGCTGTCAAGGTTATTTTGAGTAATTCGTAATAAATCGTCACATGATGGGGTGTAGTGGAATCCTACTGGTTCACTAGCGCGCGAACCGCCTCCAGAGTCAGCTCCTCATGCTTGAAGCGTGCGGTGCCCAGCTCCGCCGGAACCTCCAGCTCACCCGGCACAACAATCACGCGCATACCCGCTACGGTCGCGCTACGCACACCCGAAGGGGAATCCTCAATCGCTACACACTGGGTCGGGTCAACACCCAGACGCTCCGCCGCCAAAAGATAGGGCTGCGGGTCCGGCTTGGGGTGAGTGGTCTCATCGTTACCGATAATGACCGAGAACGTGCCCTCGGGTGCTGCATTGGCGGTGCGTTGCGCCACGGAGGTGGTTGCATTCGTGACGACAGCCGCCGGAATCTGCGCCTCGCGCACCTCAGAAAGGAAACGTTCAATACCGGGCAGGAACTCGACCGGCTGGTGCGCCAGGGCCTCGCGCACCTTCGCCACCAGTCGATCGTTAATCTCCTGGTCCGGCAGGTTCACGCCGCGCTCGCGCAGACGATCCAGAGTGAACTGCATGGACAGGCCCAGGCAATCGAGGGTGTCCTGTTCGGTCCAGGTGCCACCGAAATCTGCGGCAAGAGCAACCTTTGCGGCAGCCCATACGGGTTCGGTATCCACGAGGGTTCCGTCGTGGTCGAAGAGAATGGCGGCGGGGAAGGTGTTCGTAGTCGTCATGCCATTAAGCCTACCGGTTTATTTCTGAGGTGAGCGTAGGATGGCGTCCCCAATTGTTACCAAAAAATCTGTGCCCGCGTTCTGCGGGTTTTCTGCAATGGTGAGCAGGGCATCGGCGACGTCCTCACGTGCAATGGTCGGGATACCCGGAGTGCGCTCGACGCTCGCCATATCAAACACCTTCACCCCGCCCCTGCCGGGCTTGTCGGTCAGCCTGCCCGGATGCGCACGCGAAATATACGGCTGGTATTCGGCGACCAGGGCGTCCGCCTTAACCTTGTCGGTAAAAATGCCGCGCATGATGACCTTGCATACCAGGCGCATGGGCAGGGATGCGGTTCGTACCGTATCACCCACGCCGTAGGCGCTCAGTAGAACGCAATGCTTCACGCCTGCACCCGTGACTGTCTGCATGATGAGCGGCAGGCGCTCCTGCATGAACGTGCTGTGCAGAAACTCTCGCACCGTGGCCTTCTGTCCCAGGATGCTCACCATGACGTCCTGCCCGGCGGATGCTGCGGCGAGCCGTTCGGCATCGTCCAAGGTGCCGGGGGTAATGGTGAGGCTCTGGTGTGCTCCCAAAAGTGTGCGCGCCTTATCGGGGTTGCGCACATAGGCGGTGACCGCGTGCCCCTCCTCGAGGGCTTTGCGGGTGAAGAAGCGGCCGGTGCGGCCGGTTGCGCCGAGAACCAGTATTTTCATGTGAGCTCCCAACTTGGGCTGTAGTTGTTGTGGGAGCATGCAAGCGCCCAATCTGGTCAGTATAGCAATGCGGTTTCGGCTGGGGTGGGGCTTCGATTGGGGCTCAGAGCAGTGCGGGGTGAAAAACGAAAAAAGTGGACAAAATTTTTTGAAAACCCCTTGCGAAACATAGTTGAGTGGAGTAGACTCAAGTTATGTAATGCAGGGGGACATAGGATAGGCCCCAGAATGCACGATACGAAAGGACATCATGGATATTAAGTTCACGACCAAGAGTCAAGAAGTTATCTCCGCCGCTAATACCAATGCGCAAACGGCGGGTAACCCCACTATTGAAACCTCCCACATCCTCAAGGCCCTCATGGACCAGCGCGAAGGCATCGCAGTCTCCGTGCTCAAGGCAGCAGGCCTGGATGTAGACGCCATCTCCGAGGCAGCTTCCGCAGAAATCAAGAAGCTGCCCAAGGCTTCTGGCGCCTCCGTGCAGAACGCCTCCTTCAGCCGTTCCGCACTCGCCGCCCTGCAGGCCGCACAGACCCGCGCCCAGGGCTTCGGAGACACCTACGTCTCCACCGAAATGATTCTGCTGGGCATCGCCAGCGGAACCGATAGCACCGCTGAAGCAATGCACAAGCTTGGTGCTACCGCAGACCTCATTGCACAGACCATTCCCAACGTCCGAGGAGACCGCACCGTGGACACCCCCGACCCCGAAGGCACCTTCCAGGCGCTCGAGAAGTACGGCACCGACCTGACCGCCATTGCTCGTGCGGGCAAGCTCGACCCGGTCATCGGCCGTGACTCCGAGATTCGCCGCGTTGTGCAGGTGCTCTCCCGCCGTACCAAGAACAACCCCGTGCTGATTGGTGAGCCCGGCGTCGGTAAGACCGCCGTGGTCGAGGGCCTGGCACAGCGCATGGTTTCCGGCGATGTGCCCGAATCCCTGCGCGGCAAGACCCTGATTAGCCTGGATCTGGGCTCCATGGTCGCCGGTGCTAAGTACCGCGGCGAGTTCGAGGAGCGCCTGAAGGCAGTCCTCGAAGAAATCAAGAAGTCCGAGGGTCAGATCGTGACCTTCATCGACGAGATTCACACCGTCGTCGGTGCTGGCGCATCCGAGGGTTCCATGGACGCTGGCAACATGCTTAAGCCCATGCTTGCCCGTGGCGAGCTTCGCCTGATTGGTGCCACCACCCTGGATGAGTACCGCGAGAACATCGAGAAGGACCCCGCCCTGGAGCGCCGCTTCCAGCAGGTGTACGTGGGCGAGCCCAGCGTTGAGGACACCATCGGTATTCTGCGTGGCCTGAAGGAACGCTACGAAGCACACCACAAGGTGCAGATTGCTGACTCCGCACTGGTTGCCGCAGCAACCTTGTCCAACCGCTACATTCCTTCCCGTCAGCTGCCGGACAAGGCAATTGACCTGATTGATGAGGCAGCATCCCGCCTGCGCATGGAAATTGACTCCGCTCCGGAGGAAATTGACCAGCTACGCCGCGCCGTGGACCGCCTCACCATGGAGGAGCTGGCTCTTGCCGACGAGACCGATCCCGCATCGGTTGAGCGTCTGGAGGCCCTGCGCAAGGACATGGCTGACAAGAAGGAAGAGCTCGACGCCCTCAACGCCCGTTGGGAGGCTGAGAAGGCAAGCCTGAACCGCGTGGGTGACATCAAGACCCAGATTGACGAGCTGCGTTCTCGCGCAGAGGTCGCACAGCGCGAGGGTAACCTTGCCGAGGCATCCCGCCTGCTGTACGGTGAGATTCCCGCAAAGCAGGCTGAGCTGGAAGAAGCACAGCGTGCAGAGGACCGTGCCAAGAGCGAGTCCATGGTTTCCGAAGAGGTCACCGCGGACGATATTGCCGAGGTGATTTCCTCCTGGACCGGTATTCCCGCGGGCCGCATGATGCAGGGTGAGTCCGAGAAGCTGCTCGAAATGGAGAAGCGCATCGGTGCCCGCCTCATCGGTCAGGAAGCCGCCGTGGTGGCAGTCTCCGACGCTGTGCGCCGTGCCCGCGCCGGTATCTCCGACCCGAACCGCCCGATTGGTTCCTTCCTGTTCCTGGGCCCGACCGGTGTCGGTAAGACCGAGCTGGCTAAGGCACTGGCTGAGTTCCAGTTCGATGACGAGCGCGCCCTGGTGCGTATCGACATGAGCGAGTACTCCGAGAAGCACACCGTTTCCCGCCTGGTCGGTGCCCCTCCCGGATACGTCGGCCACGAAGAGGGCGGTCAGCTGACCGAGGCCGTGCGCCGTCGCCCCTACTCGGTGGTCCTGCTTGACGAGGTTGAGAAGGCACACCCCGAGGTCTTCGACATCCTGCTGCAGGTGCTCGATGACGGCCGCCTGACCGACGGTCAGGGCCGCACCGTGGACTTCCGCAACGTCATCCTGATCCTGACCTCGAACCTCGGCTCGCAGTACCTGGTCAACCAGGACCTGCCCTTCGACGAACGCTCCGAGAAGGCTATGGAGGTTGTGCGCCAGGCATTCCGCCCCGAGTTCCTCAACCGACTGGACGACATCATCATGTTCCAGCCCCTGTCGGCTGAGAACCTGGGCCAGATTGTGGGCCTGCAGGTCAAGAGCATGGCTAAGCGCCTGGAAGACCGCCGCCTCACCCTGAACGTCACCGAGGCAGCCCTCGAGTGGCTGGGCAAGACCGGCTACGACCCGGCATTCGGTGCCCGCCCGCTACGCCGCCTGGTTCAGCGCGAGATTGGCGACCGCCTGGCTCGCGGCATCCTCTCCGGTGCTATCCACGACGGCGATACCGTGACCGTGGACGTGAACCCGGACGTTGCCAGCGACGGCCTGGTCGTGACCTCCGAGCGCGAGCAGAAGGCTGAGGACTAAACTCAACCGGTTAGCCGGACGGAGCCGATTGGCTCGGCGGGCTTAGCCCGTGGCTGACTCCGCGAGTTCAAAACCATAAGAAATAGGCTGTGGGGTACCCTCGAAAAGGGGTGCCCCACAGCCGTTTAACGTACTAGATCACAGAGCATGGGAGAAGAATGGACCGCTGGACCGACCACCAGAACTTCGCCGCCGCCGGTGAGCAGCGCGAAGAAATCGCCTCCGTACACAGGGCCGCGATTCGTTCCATCCAGCGCGTTGTGGCGGATACCGCCGAACCCCACGAGGAGGGGTACGCCGCCGAGGGCATCGCGCGGCTACTCAAGTCCGGTAAGGTTCTCGTGCTGACCGGTGCCGGCGTGAGCACCGAATCCGGCATCCCCGACTACCGTGGCCCGGGCGGATCCCTGCACGACCACCGTCCCATGACCTACCAGGAATTCCGTTACGATGATGACGCCCGTCAGCGCTACTGGGCGCGCTCCTACGTGGGTTGGCGTCGCATGCGCCGCGCCCAGCCGAACCGCGCCCACTATGCGCTCGCCGAGCTCGAGCAGTTGGGCGCTATCAGTGGCGTCATCACGCAGAACGTGGACGGCCTGCACGCCCGCGCCGGAAGCCGCAATCTGTTGGCCCTGCATGGCGACCTATCGCGCATCGTCTGCCTGGACTGCGGGCGAGATGAGGGCCGCGAGAGCCTGGACGCGCGCCTGGATGCCGCGAACCCCGGCTACCTGGACCGCTTGGAAAGCCGTGACCTGCGCGTAAACCCCGATGGTGACGTGGAGCTGGACCAGCAGTACATCCAAGATTTTCGGATGGTGCCCTGCCTGGGGTGTGGCTCGACCCGCCTCAAGCCGGATGTGGTGTACTTTGGCGAGTCCGTGCCCGCCGAGCGCAAGGCGCGCAAGGATGCCATGCTCGCCGAGTGCTCGGCGCTGCTGGTGGTGGGTTCCTCGGTGGCGGTGATGAGCAGCTACAAGATTGTGCTGGAGGCCCTGCGTGCCGGCAAACCGGTGGCGATCATCAACGGCGGCCCGGGCCGTGCGGATACGAAGGCCACCTTCCTGTGGCGCACCGGGGTGGGGGAGGCCCTGGAGCTCATGCTTGATGCGATTGACGGCTAGGCTCTCGATGGTCCGGCCGCTGCGACCACCCGCCCGCGGTTGTGTTGCAATTCATTGCAAATACACCCTTGACTGGTGAAAATACCTTGGAACCCGGGGCTAGAATGAGGGAATGGACATTCGAAACACTATCACTCGCTTCGGTGCCACGGCCCTCATCGGTTGCGGTTTGGTTGTGACCGCCATCCCCGCCACCTTCGCTCAGAATGACGGCGAGACCGTCACTCACGAATACCAGGACCGTGCCGCCTTCCACATCTCCGAGGTCTGGTACAAGGGTGAAACCCTCGAGATCTCCGGCGAGGGCTTCCTGACCCAGGACCGCGCCTCCGGCTCGACCATCGCCATTAAGCTCAACAAGGGCGCCATTAAGATCGACGGTAAGGACTACCTCGAGGTAACCGCCAACGATAAGGGCGAATTTACCGTCTCGATCCCCTGGCAGAGCGACCTGGAGGATCGCGTCTCCGTTGACGTCTACCTGCTCTCCGGTTCCCTGAAGGACAATGACACCGCTCGCGGCGGCAAGGCAGCCACCGTGAAGATTGAGGCTCGTTCCGTGGCCCCCGAGAGCCCCAGCGCCTCGGCAAGCGTTTCGGCAAGCGCTGAGCCCTCCGCATCCCCCAGTGCTACCGCCGAGCCCTCTGCATCCGCCAGCGCTACCGCCGAGCCGAAGAAGGAATCCAAGGCTGATTCTTCTGCCAGCCCCTCGGCATCGGCTACCGCAGCTGACGAGACCGTTGCTTCGGTGGATGCCGAGGTGAAGAACCGTGCCGATGAGAAAGCCTCCGCTTCCGCCTCGGTGAGCCCGAGCGCCACCGCATCGGCTTCCGCGTCTACCGTTGTTTCTCCCTCTGCCTCCGCTGAGGTAAAGAACGAGAAGAAGGCCGACCAGAAGGTATCGACCGCTAAGAACGACCAGAAGGCCGAGCAGAAGGACGGTTCCCAGCAGGCTTCCGCCGCGCAGGATCAGCTGGGTGGCTCCTCGAGCGTCCAGGCCCCCGCAACCGAGCAGCCTTCGCCCGAGAGCACCCGCTTCGCTAACTGCTCCGAGGTCGCCGCCGCGGGCCTGGCCCCCATTCCTTCGAGCCACCCGGACTTCCGTAAGCAGTTCGACGCCGATAATAACGGCCTCGGCTGCGAGGTTGTCGACAGCGGCTCCTCCTCGAACGGTGGTTCCTCCTCGAGTGGCAGCTCCTCCTCGCAGGACAATCTCGGCTCCAGCGGATCGGGCGCCCAGGACCGTCTCGGCTCTTCCTCGTCGAGCGCCTCTCTCTCGAGTCGCGCGCAGCGTTCCTCGCTGGCTAATACCGGCGCCTCGAACGTGTTCACCGTGGCCGGCCTGGGAATGGTGGCCGTCGGCTTGGGTGTTGCGGGCGTGACCTCTGTGCTCCGTCGCAAGAACTCCTAAGTTTAGAGTTTAGGAATCCGGTGCTCCGGGCATCGGATGCGTTGTTCCAGGATTCCCCTCGCTCGCCTCGCGGGCGTGGGGGATTCTGCGTTTAACGGGGTCCCGAGCGGTAGGGCGTTGAGTGGGTTTACGGACGGAAAACCGTCTAAACTAACGCCCGGATTCCAAGGCGCCGGTAGCGTTCGAATTCTTTGAATATGCGATTGATTCTTCAACTCGCCCCTCAAGAATTCTTCAAGAAGGGCCTATTAAGTGAGTCAGCTCATGTTAAATTGGCATCATGCACCCCGATATTGTCAGGTTCGGTCGTTAGAATGGGGGGCATGAGCATTCGAAACAACATCGCACGCATCGGCGCCACCGCCCTGATTAGCTGTGGCCTGGTCGCTACTACCGTCCCCGCTACCTTCGCTGACGAAGCTGCACAGGAGATTTCCTTTACTTACGCGGATTCCGCACGCCTCATCACCCCCGACACTTGGGTTGAGGGTCAGGGCCTGACCATCGTGGGTGAGGGTTTCAAGACCGCTGACGGCGCTTCCGGCTCCGTGCTGGCCCTGAAGCTGAACAAGGGCGCAGTGAAGATTAATGGCCAGGACTACCTGGAGATTCACGCCGACGAAGCCGGTAACTTCAACGTCACCGTTCCCTGGCAGGCAGAACTGCACGGCAGTGTTTCCGTTGACATTTACCTGCTGTCCGGCTCCCTGAAGGATGGTGACGTGCCCCGCGGCGGCAAGGCTGCAACCGTGACCATTAAGGCCGCTGCTAACGAGTCGCTGCCCACCCCGGCCCCGAGCGAGTCCACCGAGCCCACCCCGGCCCCCTCCGAGGACCCGACCCCCGCTCCCTCCGAGGATTCGACCCCGGCTCCGACCACTGAGGCTCCCAAGCCTGCTGAAGAGACCTCCGCACCCGCAGTTGAGGACGCTAAGGAAACCAAGCCCGCTGAGGACCAGAAGCCTGCCGAAGAGCAGAAGTCTGAAGACCAGAAGTCTGACCAGGCTTCCGACTCCTCCGCAAAGGACGAGAAGGCTTACAAGTACCAGAACTGCGCTGACGTATGGGCAGACCGCGGTGGCCCCATTTACAAGGGTGACCCGGACTTCCGCGAGAAGTTTGACGCTGACGGTGACGGAAAGGGCTGTGATGAACAGCCCAATTACAAGAACTCCACGTCTGACAACGACAACCTGGGCTCCAGCTCCTCCAACGACAACTTGGATTCCGGCTCCGGTTCCTCGAACGCATCCTCCAAGAGCTCTTCTTCCCTGGCTAAGACCGGTGCATCCGGTGCGATGACCGCTGCAGGCCTGGGTCTGATTGCTCTGGGTGCCGGTGGTGCAACCATCGTGGCAACCCGCATGCGTAAGAAGGCATAAGTACATACTGAATTCTAGGGGTACTCCCTAGAAACCCGAGTGGGGCTCCCTCTGATGTAGAGGGGGCCCCATTTGTTGTATCCGGGCGCGGCTGACCGCCTCACCGCGCCTCGGTAATTGAAAAACCTTAAAGATAAAACGCTCTGACCTGCCCTTTAATCGGTGTTTGCGAAGACATAAGTGAGAATTACAGAGCGCACAGGCGTGACACAGCTTCGGACGGGATTCTAGAAACCAAGCAGAACACGTAGGTACTCAAGCCGGAGCCGAGAACAGACGGCTCGGAAGGCTAGAAACCTACCTCACGACCTGGAGCACCCCATGACAATCCTGACCATGGCGATTGCAGACGCCCTCGCGATCGCAATCCTGTGCACCCTTTACCTGGTGCGTCACCGCAACCGCGAAATGATGATTTCCTACGCGGTCATCAACGCCGGCATCTTCACCGTCTCGGTGGCCCTGGTCTCGGCGGGTTCAAACGCCTCGGCCATGGGCATGGGCCTCTTCGGCGTTCTGTCGATTATTCGACTGCGCTCCACCGCCCTGAGCCAGCGAGAAGTCGGCTACTACTTCGTAGCACTCTCGGTCGGCATGATCGCCGGTATCAACATCAGCCCCGCGTACATCGCCTTCATCCTGATGGCGGCCCTGGTGGCTCTCATCGCAATCCTGGATGCGCGTAGCGCACCCGCGGTCAAGGGACAGACCCAGACCGTCACCGCCGACCGCGCGATCAGCGATGAGGAAGAGCTCAAGGCCTACCTGGGCGCTCGCCTGGGCTACACCATCACCTCGGTCAAGGTGACCGAGCTGGACCTGGTGAACGACCTGACCCGAGCTACCATCACCTACCAGCCCAAGGACGCTACCGAAGGTAGCACTCCCACGGCGGTATCTCAGATTTCTGCGACTCAGCCCGTTGCCGCACCGCATCGAGCGGCGGCACCCACCGCCGAGGCGTACGCCACGCTGGATACCCGGATGATGCCGCTTCAGCGGACTCCCGTCGCTAAGTAAGCCCGGTAGGCGCCACCCCGAAATCAAAAATCCACGACAGCCCCGCTACCCCCGCCACCTTCGACGAATCGAGGCGGAACCCCAGAAGGATAGGACCATGACGAACGCAGCCGCAAACATCATCCCCGCAGAGTGGAAGAGCATCAGCCTCGAAGCCATGAACGAGAAGGCAGCCATGCAGACCCGCGTGGACCGCAAGTACATCGTCGATGCGGAAACCGCCGCGAAGGTACTCTCCACGCTCGACGCCGACGCCTCCGTCATGGACATCAAGGGCCAGCGCGACTTCGCCTACGACTCGGTCTACTTCGACACCCCGCAGATGCAGAGCTACCACTCGGCAGCCTACAGCCGCGACGATACCTTCAAGATCCGTACCCGTAGCTACCTCGACTCGAAGCTGACCTTCCTGGAGGTCAAGACCGACGGGGAGCAGGACATGACCGTCAAGAAGCGCATCCCGTACACCTTCGAGGAGCGTGACAAGCTCACCGCGGAAGGTCGTGAGTACATCACCGCAGCACTCGGCGATATCCTCGCGGGCCCCGTGCACAAGCTGGATGCGGTCCTGACTACCGGCTACCGCCGTACCACGGTCTTCCTGCCGCAGAGCGAGAAGAACCCGGTCGCCTCCCGCATGACGGTGGATACCAACCTGACCTGGACCCCGCTGTCCGAGAACATCCTCATGGCGGGCGTGAACTACCGTAACTTCCACGGCAACCTGGTCGGCACAACCTACGGTCTGCCGAACACGGTCATCATCGAAACCAAGTCCGGCGTGGAGCCCTCCGTAGCGGATCAGCACCTCTGGGATGCGGGCATCACCCCCTCGAAGATTTCCAAGTTTGCGACCGGCATGGCGGCGCTGAACCCGCAGCTGGCAAGCAACAAGTGGAAAGAGACCCTGGAGAACTGGATGCACCTGGAACCGGTCAACGGCACCCGTCCCGACGTGGATGCGCTGACCGAGGAAGACTACCGCAAGCTTCTGACCGAATGTTACGCGGCCGCATAGGGCCGTAACCCCGGATGCGCGGGTAGGGTAGAAGGCCCTACCCGCGCGGATGGAACCGGATCCTGACCAGACATAGCCCTGATCGGGCGCAGGCACCAGCAGGATTCGCTAAGAGTACGCCTGACCCCCAAAGACTTACCCGAAAACCGCAGCGGCACTACATAGTGCTTGTGAACCACGAAGAGGAATACCGTGAAAAAGAGCAATATGATCAAGAGTGCAACCTCCATTACCCTCCTGGCGGCCCTGGCCCTGACCGGCTGCTCGGCAACCTCGGCATCGAACACCAGCGCGACGAGCGCCATCAGCACCTCCACCTCGAGCGATTCCGACACCAAGTCGAAGACTGCCGATTCCTTCTCCACCGACGTGAAGAACGGCGCGAAGCTCGCCGAGGACACCCACTACTCCGCGAAGGATCTGACCTGGGATTCCTCCAGCGAAGTTACTATCGATCTTTCTAACCCGACCGCGACCGACGGCGTGACCGTCAGCGATGGCGTCATCACCATCACCAAGGCGGGTAACTACCGCCTGAGCGGTACCTACGAGGGCCAGGTCAAGGTTGAGGCAGCCGACAGCGATATGGTCCGCCTGATTCTGGATAACGCGACCATCACCAACTCCACCGGCGCGGCCATCAATGTGGTTGAGGCGGACGAGGTCGTTATCTACACCGCCTCGGGCACCACCAACACGGTCTCTGACGGCTCCTCCTACTCCGATACCGCCAGCGGCAGCCCCGACGCCGCCATCTACTCCAAGAGTGACCTGACCCTTGCCGGTGAGGGCACCCTGAAGGTAGAGGGCAAGTACGAAGAGGGTATCCACACCACTGACGGCCTGGTCATCGCCTCCGGCACCCTGGAGGTGACCGCTGCGAACACCGGCATCAAGGGTAAGGATTACGTCGATATCCTGGACGGCACCGTAACCGTGACCGCAACCAAGGACGGCATCAAGGCTACCAATGACACCGACGGCAACCGCGGTTGGGTCCGCCTGAGCGGCGGTACCGTGAACATCTCCGCCGGTGACGACGGCTTCAAGGCCGAGCGCGTGCTGGAGATTTCGGGCGGTACCCTGAACATCACCGAGTCGAACGAGGGTATCGAGGCGCAGTACATCAACATCCTGGACGGCACCGTGAACGTGACCAGCTCGGATGACGGCATCAACGCCTCCTACAGCACCACCAGCACTAGCTCGACCAGCACTACCAGCACCGAGTCGACATCGAGCTCCACTACGCAGACCACCCAGACTAGCCAGACTAGCCAGACTGCGCAGAATACCCAGAGCGGCCAGCCGGCACAGGGTAATGCAGCGCAGGGCGGTCAGGGTGGTCAGGGCGGTCAGCCCCCGGCAGGTGGCCAGGCGCCCTCCGGTAACATGGGTCAGCCCCCGGCCGGTGGTGGCGGCGGTGGCACCTTCGAGGTTGTCGACGCGACCATCAACATTGCCGGTGGTACTGTCACCGTGAACGCAAACGGCGACGGCATCGACTCCAACGGTACGGCAACCCTCTCGGGCGGCACCCTGGTCGTGAACGGTCCGTTTACGGGTGGTAACACCTCGCTGGACACCAACGGCGACCTGCTGCTCAACGGCACGACCGTGGTTGCGGGTAACTCCGGCGACATGTTCGAGGCACCCGCATCCTCCTCCACCAGTGGTTACGTGAAGCTGACGAACCTGTCGAATATCAGCAGCGGCACGACCATCCAGGTGGCCGATTCCTCGGGTAAGGTGGTGGCCAACTACAAGGTGACCAACTCCAACACTGCACTGATCCTGGTTTCCAGCGCCAATATCACCAAGGGCCAGAGCTACACGGTGTACACCACGACCGATAGCGTGGATGCCTCCAGCACTTCCGTGGCCTCGAATGCCACCTCGCTGGGTAGCTTCACCGCAAGCTAGGGCCCGGAACTTGGGAATCCCATAGACCCCGCGCCGGAGGTCATGACCGGTGCGGCTGATTCTCTCGATGCCGGTCTTGTGAGTGAGCCGCTCGAGAGACACGAACCCCGCTTCGAAGCTGAGTATGCCTTCGACGCGGGGTTCCGTGCGTGGAGAGCCGAGAGCGAGAAAAATAAAACGGATGTTCTGGTGCATAGGGGTGCTCCGCTCCGTAAAATACGTGTTGCAGAGCGCGACATTGAACGTCAAAACAGGGTACTCTATAGTGTAGTAAAGACTGTAGAACGATCCGAGGGAGGGCGTGCCCCGCGCGCCCGTAGCTTCGGACAGGATGAAAGAGGGGGTCACGCCATGGGGCGCGGCCGTCAGAAGGCTAAAGCAACAAGGCAGGCTCGGGAGATGAAGTACTTCAGCCCCGAGACCGACTACAGCGCTCTCGAGCGTGAGCTCAGCAGCGCGAAGAATACCAAGTCCTCCGATTCGTCCCGCCGCCGCTATGACGACGAGGACGACTACTCGGCATACGCTGAAAAGTACGCTTCCTACGAGGATGAGGCATAGGGATACGCGGAATGATTCGGTAGGTATCGACCGAGCGTATTCTACAGATGATGAACCGGCTTGAGGCCCCGCACGGGGTGCTCAGCCGGTTTTTTCGTGCCCTCAATACCCCAAGCCGAGGGGGCGAGCCCCGGCAATAGCGCGGATAAGGGGATGCGTAACCGAGAAAAACACGAAGGAGACCGCTCAGCCGGAGGCCTCGGAAAGACGGAACAACCCTGCATAAAATAATTTCGGCTGAATAAGCATACATAGCTGAGGCACAGCTTAGTCATGCCTGGCACTGAGAGTACACAGACATTCTAGAGTCATGAACAACGAACAGAACATGACTCAGAACAGCAACCAGACCACCCAGACCGCGGCAGAACAAACCGCCGCAGAGCAGGCCGCGGTAGAACAGAAGCTCGCCAAGAAGAAGCTCACCCGCCGTATCTTTATCGGAGGCGGCCTCGGCGCGCTCGCCGTTGTTGGCGGCGGCGCGGGCTGGGCCTACAACCGCTACCTGGCAGAGCACACCGAGATCGAAGACACCACCGCCTACGAGGCGGCCGCGGCCCAGGCGAACGCCTCCGCATCCGGCTCCGCCACCGCAAGCCCCAGCGAACTGACCGGGGTGAAAATCGATGGCCAGAGCCTCACCGCTAACGAAGGTTCGATCACCATCACCTCCACCACCACCGGTAGCGGCTCCGACGCGGTTGTTTCCTTCGTCGCGGACATCAAGCTCGATAACGCGACCCTGCTGCGTAGCGCTTTCGCGAACAACAAGTTCGGCCAGAACATCATTGATACCCCCTCGAATATCGCCTCGGAGCACAACGGCATCTGGGCCATTAACGGCGACTACTACGGCTTCCGTACCACCGGCATCGTGATTCGAAACGGTGTTGTCTACCGTGACTCCGGTGCACGTGAAGGCCTCGCCTTCTACCGCGACGGCTCCGTCAAGCTCTACGACGAAACCGCAACCAACGCCCAGACCCTCGTCAACGAGGGTGTGTGGAACACCCTCTCCTTCGGCCCGGCCCTGGTGAAGGATTCCGCCATCGTGGATGGCATCGACAGCGTTGAGGTGGACACCAACTTCGGTAACCACTCGATTCAGGGTAACCAGCCTCGAACCGGTGTGGGTGTGCTCGGCGCCAACCACCTGGTCTTCATCGTGGTCGATGGCCGTTCCACCAACTATTCGCGCGGCGTAACCATGACCGAGTTCGCGCAGATGTTCAAGGACCTGGGGTGCGTGAGCGCCTACAACCTGGACGGTGGCGGCTCCTCCGCCATGGTCTTCAACAACCAGCTGGTCAACCGCCCCCAGGGTGGCACGAAGGAGCGTGGAACCAGCGACATTCTCTACATTGCCGGGAGCGCATCATGATTATTCTAATTCCCGCATATAAGCCTGACCAGTCTCTTGTCCGTCTTGCCCGGGCCCTGCGCGCACAGGACCCGGACGCCGAAATCCTCGTGATTGACGACGGATCCGGCAGCACCTACGCACCGATTTTTACCGAACTGCGTATCGATGGCGTGACCGTGCAGACCCACCCCGCCAACAGGGGCAAGGGCGCGGCACTGCGCACCGGCATCGCCTGGGCGAAAGCAAACCGCCCCGGTGAGGTCATCGTCACCGCCGATGCGGACGGCCAGCACCTCCCTCGGGACATCTTCCGTGTGGGTGTGCGCACCGAAACCGCCGCGGCGGCAGGGCAGCGGACCATCATCCTCGGCGTGCGTACCAAGCCCGACCCGAACGCCGGCGAAGAAGGCACGAAGGTGCCGCTGCGCTCCAAAATTGGCAACAGCGCAACCGTAGGCTTCTTCGCCCTGGCGACCGGCGCCCGCGTGGCAGACACCCAGACCGGTCTGCGCGGCTTCACCCCGCAGATCCTGGACTGGCTGTTGCAGATTCCCGGAGATAAGTACGAGTACGAGTTCTCCATGCTGCTGCGCGCAACCCGCGCAGACGTGGAGCTGGTGCAGGTACCCATCGTGAAGGTCTACGAGCCGGGAAACCCGACCAGTCACTTCAGGCCCCTGCAGGATTCGGCCCGTATTTACGCGCCGCTGCTGCTCTTCCTGGCGTCCTCGTTTGTGACCGGGTTCCTGGTGGATGCGCTCGCGCTCTTCGCGCTCGTGGCTCTGGGGGTTCCGCTCCTGGGAGCCGTGGTGGGGGCACGCATCATCTCGGCGCTGACGAACTTCACCGTCAATCGCATAATTATGCATGATGGGGGCTCGCGGCCCTCGACCTCCTCCTCGCTGGTGCGATACGCAACGCTGGCCGTGGGCATCCTCGCCGCCAACGCGGCCCTCATGGAAGCCCTGACCGGGCTGGGCGCGTCCCTGCTGGTGGCCAAGATTCTGACCGAGCTCATCCTGATTCCGGTGAGCTTTGCGGTTCAGCGCCGCTGGGTTTTTCTACCCACCCAGCGTCAGGAAAACCCGCGAGAAAAGACAACGGCAACCAACGCACCCTCGGGTCTGCGTGCGGTCAGCTACGAGTCCGCTCGCGTGGAGGCAACCGGTATCCGTACCGGTGTGCGCGCCTCCCAGGTACGCCCCTAGCTCGTCTACCCTAGCGTCCAGCTCGCTAGGGGCGTACCCCAAGATTTCTCCCACCTGTCAGTCGTGAGGGTGGGTGGGAGAAGCAAGCTGCAGCACCAAATGCGGCAGCGTTCTGTTCACGCAAAGCCCCCACCGGGACGTACCCGGCGGGGGCTTTGCGGATTGTCATTCTTTGAGGTTTCCCGCGGCTAACGCCGCCGGAAGACTGAGGGGTGAGAGCTCACCGAATTACTGACCGGGAATCAGGCCGTTCGGGGTGATCAGGAACGGCGGGTTGTGATTCGTGGGCGGGTTGGTCACGTAACCGGTGCGAGCCGCACGGGTCGGGTACTTCGGTGCACGCTTGGGCTTGGGGTGCGCCGGGGTGGCGTTCTTGCCCTGCAGGACCTCCAGAGCGCTCGCGGCGTTCGCGATACCCGCGCCGCATGCGTTCACATCGCAGGTCAGCGGCTTTGCGCTCTGCTTGAGGACCTGCTTCGCACGATCGGCGGTCAGCGAGGGGTCCACGGACTTCATCAGGGCGATGATGCCGGCCACCTGGGGAGCCGCCATGGAGGTGCCGTCGTACTCGGTGTAGCCGGCACCGGTGGATACGGTGGTGCCGAGGTCCACGGTAGACATGATGCCGTCACCGGGGGCGCTCACATCAACGATCTTGCCGTAGTTGGAGAAATCGCTGCGCTGACCCTTCTGATTCGTAGAGCCAACCACAATCGAACCGCCGCAGTTTGCGGGGGCAATCTTGGAGGTGTCCTGATCGTCGTTACCGGCGGCAACCACCAGGATGGCACCACGCTTATTCACCTCGGCAATGGCCTTGGAGTAGGTCGCGGGGCAGGTACCCTCGCCACCGAGGGAGAGGTTGATGATCTGGGCGGGGTGGGTGTTGGCGGGCACGCCTTCAACGGTGCCGCCCGCGGCCCACACCATAGCATCCGCGATATCGGAGTCGTAGCCGCCGCACATGCCCAGGGCGCGCAGGGGCAGAATCTTGGCGTTGGGAGCCACGCCCGCGATGCCGCGCTTGTTGTTCATGATTGCGGCGATGGAGCCGGCAACGTGGGTGCCGTGCCAGTTGGACTCGGAGGCCTCAGAGCCAGCGGCGCAGACGCCGGCTTCTTCCCAGTTACCCTGGTCGGTGGGGTCGGCGTCGCGGCCGTTGCCGTCACGGGCGATGGAGGGCTCGGTGATGAAGTCGTAGCCGGGCAGAACGTTCGCGTCGAGGTCCGGGTGCTTGACGATGCCGGAGTCAATCACAGCAACGGTTACGCCGGAGCCCTGGGTGGTGGCCCATGCATCAGGAGCGGAGATGCCCTTAGCGTCGTGTAGGTTCCACTGCTGGGGGTACAGGGTGTCATTCGGGGTGACGGCCGCCTGGTTCTTCGAAGCGCTTGCGGCCTTGGCCAGGGTGCTGGTGGCCTGGCGGCGCGCGCTGGAGCGGCGCATCAGGTCGGGCTCGACGGAGGCGACGGAGGCGTTGGAGCTCAGCGCTGCCATGTACTTCTCCGCCTGCTCTGCGGTGAGCTTGGAAGAAGTGGTCACCACGGTTGCCTTCTGGGAGGTGGTGCGCACGTAGTTGGTTTTGACATTGAGCAGGTCGTCGATCTTCTGCACGTCGGCGGTGATGCCGGAGTAGAGGGAATCGCTCCAGGTGGCAACATGGGTGCCCGCGGGGCTTGCCCAGTTGATGCCGCCGGCGTTCAATGCGTCATCGGTGTAGGTGATGACGAAGCGGTTGAAACCTGCTTTCTGCTGATCGGAGCTGAGGGAGGAGATGGTCGTGTGTGCTGCGGCGCGAGCTGCGTTGCTGGTCTGGGCGGGAGCCGCGAAGGTTGCGGGTGCGCCCAGGGAGGCCACGAGTGCTACGGCGGTTCCCATGCTCAGTGCGACGCGTGCGATGCGGCGCGAGGAGGGATGAGTGGTAAAAGACATCGGGGTCCTTTGCATATGTGAGTGCCGGAAGCGGCAGTTGGTGAGGATGACCCACTCACATAAATGCACTTTTCGGAAAACATTTATATTTCTTTGTATGCCGCGTTGGCAGTGCGGTAACGGAAAGAAAAATGCACATTACTGCATTAATGTGCAATGTTTTCTAAGTCCCTGGAGGAGTTTATTTCGGAAGTGGTTTATGCGGTGAGATATTGCTATCCTAGCACCTTTCCCTCATGGTAAAGCTCCAAAAACCGGGAATGTGGCACAGCTAATGTATTTTTTTTGATTTTGGGATAAAAATAAAGAATTGCCTAGTCAAGACAATATTGAGAGATTGAAGTAAAGATTTAGATATTCCTCATCCCGGCATAAATAGTTGCATAGCAGAATTGATATTTTAGGAATAAAGTATCGCATTATCGCAAACACCATTCCGCCGGGTAGCGCATGAGCACCACCTGATGGCTCGTGACCTGAGTGCGCTGAGAACGCTGAGGGTACCGAGAGCGCGGGGTGTTAGGTTGGGAACGGCAAAGGCGGGGCTCGGTGAGGGATCCTTCACCGAGCCCCGCCTGATGCCCACCCGGGCTCGCGGGATGAAGCGCTTAAAGTGCTCGTCCAGAAGGTAGAGCCCGCCCGATGTGGGGGGGGGCTTAGCTCACCAGGGTGAGCTCGCCGGTCTCACGGGGCTTCTGCACGGGGGAAGTCACCGTGTAGTCCCCATCCTGCTGGGAGTCCCCGTCGTCGCTCAGATCGTTCGCATCCTGCGACTGGGTGCTGGATCCCTCAGAAGAATCTGCGTCGGCCGAGACGGCATCGGGGTTGATGGCCTCTGCGTTATCGTTGGTCATCGTAGCCGGCTCTTCGGCGCTATCCGGGGCCTGCCCGCCCTGAACCTCAACGGAGGTGTCCTGTGCATCAATATCGGACAGGGCCGTGCGGTGGGCGGAGGTAATTACCCTGGAGGTGTAAATGGTGCGCGGGCGGCTAAAGGACATCTTGCCCTGCGCGTCCAGGTTGCCTACGTACTGAGCAATCTTGCGGCTACTGATGATACCGCGTCCGCAGTAGCCCTTGTCGCACTTAATCGGGTTGGCCGCGGCGTTGAAAGCGGAGCTGTAGACCTTCTGGCGGCTGACGTTTGCGCCGTTCACAAACTGCTGAGCCAGGATACCGGACACGTGCGGTGCCGCCATGGAGGTGCCGCTCCTGTAGACGTAGTTGTACTTGCCGTTGGGGCGGTTGATGCTGTCAATACCCAGAGAGAGGATATCGGTACCCGGGGCAGAGACGGTAACGGTCTTGCCGTAGTTCGAGTCCGATGCGCGGGTGCCATTCTTGGTGCTGTTACCCACCGCGATGACGCCCTTGCAATTGGCCGGAGCAAACTGCGAGGCATCAATCCCGGCGTTGCCGGCGGCTGCGACCACGATAGCGCCCCTAGAGAGCGCGAAATTAATGGCCTTCTGGTAGGCGTTGGGGCATGCTCGAACGCCGCCCAGGGACAGGTTGATAATCTGTGCGGGATGCTTATTATCGGGAACGCCGTTGATGTGACCGCCCGCCGCCCACATGATGGCGTCGGCGATGTCCGAGGTCTGACCACCGCATCGACCGAGCACGCGAATCGGCTGGATGGCGGCCAAGTCAGAGACACCCGCAATACCCTGGCGGTTCTGGCCGCGTGCGGCGATGATGCCGGCAACGTGCGTGCCGTGCCAGGTTGAAATCTGCGCGTCCTGCATGTCGCCGCAGAGGTTGAAGGGAGCCTGATCGCCCTCGTCAGTGGGGTCGGCGTCGCGGCCATTGCCGTCGCGGCCGCTCACCGGATTGCTAATGAAGTCGTAACCCGGCACTAGAGAGTGGATGAGCTCGGGGTGGCGGGTGTAACCGGTATCAATCACCGCAACGGTCGTCTTCAGGCCGCGATACAGGCGCGCGTTGCCGGTGTTGCCGATGCCGACGGTGGGGTTGGTGAGGTTCCACTGCTTGGAGTACAGGGGGTCGTTGAAGACGAAGGTGCTTTCGACCGCCGGGTAGTTGACGTAGTCGGGCTCCACGGAGGCCACGTTGGGGTTGGAAGCCAAGCGGTCCATGAACTCCTGGGCCTGCTGCTTGTCCAGTTTCTTGGAGGTCTGGACAATTGCGTCGTTGGAGGTGGTGGTGCGGACAACCCCGCCGCTGGTTTCGAGGGAAGCCGCGGAGGAGTCGATGGTCTGTTGGATGCCGCTGTCCAGGTCACCGGGGGTTACTCCTCCGGCCACCTCGGCATCTCCGCTACGCTCCTCGGCTCGCTGCTTTGCATCGTCGGTGTAGGTAACGATGAACTGGTCAAACTTCTGCTGGGGAAGGGAACCGGGAGCAGCACTTCGCGGAGCACCCTGGGGCGATCCCGCGTTGGTGGGAACGCTAAAGGGGGAGGCAGGAGCGGCAGCCTCGGCCTGGTCGGCCTGAGTGGCATCCTCGTGGGGCGCCTGCGCAAGGGCTGCAGGAAGGTTGCCGCCGAAGATGAGGGAGCCTGTGGCCAGCAGGGCGAGGCCTGCGCGGAAGGGTTTCATGACGGTGGGATGGTTGGCTCTGTGTGACGCTGTGGAGTGGCCAGCTGAGGGCACGGGCCAGTGGAGCTTCATGAGAAATCTCCTGATGAGTTGAGAGTACGCGGATAGTGTGGTGTGTACCGGAGCCGTTCTGCGTTTTTCGTCTACGGCTAGGTATTGCTAAGCGACGTAAACCGAGGAACGCAGGAAAAGATTTTCCGTCGATGCGCTAAGAAGCATGGAATCGCGCATATCTTTTGGATGGCGTATAAAGGTACCTCATTAAGCTATCACCTAAAGAAGAGATTGAGGTATATCTCTACTATATTTTTTATATCAAGATGTGAGTTTTTCCTTGTGGAATGGAATAGCCTGCCCGCGGCTGAAGGAATTCTGAGCTTAAGGTTGAAAGTTAAGCGCTCAATAGGTGGGTGGTGCAGTCCCGATTCGAACCCGGGTGCTTATTAGCACTATAGTGTAAGCACTTTAATGCAGAGAAAATGTTCTTGTCATTAAAATAAAGAGAATTAAAAGAACGTGAATTAAAACTAAGAGTGCCTCGAAAATAAGGGGGGGGGGATTCCCAGGGGAAGCCAAAATGGTGGAATACCCAAAGTACAGGAGACCCAAAGTACAGGAGGGTCCGGTACGCAGAGGGCCGGGGTGGTCCCACACGAGTGGAGCCACCCCGGCCCTTTGGTACGGTCTCATGACCGCTCAGTACGTTAGGAGGCGTAGGAGCCCAGCAGGCGAACCGCGCCGCCATCCACGCCCTTAGCGCCCTGAATGTAGTCGGCGCTATTGGGCTCGGAGTCACCAGCAGCCACAACATCGCCCATAATCCAGGCGGGGATACCGCGGTCGTTCAGGCGCTTGGTAGCTGCCTCAGCCACGGAGGGGTCAACGATAGCGATCATGCCCACGCCCAGGTTCAGGGTACGCTCCAGGTCGGCCAGCGGCACGTTGCCCAGCGAACCAATCAGGGAGAAGATGGCGGGAATCTGCCAGGTGGAGCGGTCCACGCGACCCTCCAGGCCCTGGGGCAGCACGCGTGCCAGGTTAGCGGCCAGGCCGCCACCGGTCACGTGAGAGAAGCCACGCACACCGCTACCGGTGGTGCCGTCCTCGCCGTTGACGGGGAATGCCGCCGCCAGATCCAGGCAGTCCGCCGCGTACACGCGGGTGGGCTCGAGTAGCTCCTCACCGATGGTGCGACCCAGCTCGTCCACCTGGCGCTCCAGGCCCCAGCCGGCTACGTTCAGGACCTTGCGGACCAGGGAGTAGCCGTTGGAGTGAATACCGGAGGACGCCATGGCAATCAGCACGTCACCCTCGCGCACGCGGTCCGGGCCGAGCAACTCGTCCGCTTCAACCAGACCGGTTGCCGCGCCCGCAACGTCGTACTCGTCTTCTGCGAGCAGGCCGGGGTGCTCAGCGGTTTCGCCGCCGACCAGGGCGGTACCGGCCTGGGCGCACGCACCCGCAATACCGCGCACGATATCGGCGATGCGCTCGGGAACGACCTTGCCGGTGGCAATGTAGTCGGTCATGAACAGGGGCTTGGCGCCGCAGACCACGATATCGTCTACAACCATGCCAACCAGGTCGTAACCGATAGTGTCGTGAATATCCAGGGCCTGAGCAATGGCAACCTTGGTGCCCACGCCGTCGGTGGAGGTGGCCAGGTAGGGCTTGCGGTACTTGACGAGCTCGGAGACGTCGTACAGGCCCGCGAAGCCGCCCACGCCGCCAACAACGGAGGAGTTGTGGGTTGCCTTGATGGCGTCCTTCATCAGCTCGACGGCGCGATCGCCGGCCTCAACGTCAACACCTGCGCTCGCGTAGGTTACGGTGGTGGGGTTCTCGCTCATTAGGATTCCTTCGGGGTAGTGGTGGCGGAGGAGTTGGCGGGAGTGCGGTCCGCCTCGGTCAGCAGGCCCTCAAGATCGGCGTCGGGGCCGGGGTTGCACATGCCCATGCCGGGGTCGTCATCGGAGACCTTTACGGTGGAGGGGTCGAACTTCGTCTCGAGGGTTTCGGTGCCTTCGCGGGTGTCAATCGAAACGGCCTCGGCGTGTTCGGGCTTGGCCGGGACGGCGCGCTCGACGGTCACCTCGGCGGCCTTACCGGCCAGCGGGCCACCCTTGCCCTTCTCCTCGGAATCGAAGAGGGACTTGCCTCGGCGCTCTTCGCTGGGCAACTCGATGGGGTACTTGCCGGTGAAGCAGGCGGTACACATGTTTTCGGCGGGCTGCTCGGTGGCGGCCATCATGCCTTCCTCGGAAATGAAGCCGAGCGAGTCGGCGCCGAGGGAGGAGGCAATCTCATCCACTGACAGTCCGTTCGCAATCAGCTCGGCGCGGGAGGCGAAGTCGATGCCGTAGAAGCAGGGCCACTTCACGGGCGGCGAGGAGATGCGCACGTGCACTTCCTTCGCGCCGGCCTCGCGGAGCATGCGCACGAGGGCGCGCTGGGTGTTACCGCGAACGATGGAATCGTCGATGACGATAAGGCGCTTGCCCGCCACGACGGACTTGAGCGGGTTGAGCTTCAAACGGATGCCGAGCTGGCGGATGGTCTGCGAGGGCTGGATGAAGGTTCGGCCCACGTACGCGTTCTTGACCAGGCCGTTGCCGTAGGGAATGCCGGATTCTTCGGCGTAACCAATTGCGGCGGGAACACCGGATTCGGGGGTGGGCATGACCAGGTCGGCCTCAACCGCGTGCTCGCGGGCCAGCTGACGGCCCATCTCAACGCGGGATTCGTAGACGCTGCGACCGGCGATGGAGGTGTCAGGGCGGGCCAGGTAAACGTACTCGAAGACGCAGCCGGCGGGCTTGGCCTCCGCGAAGCGCTGGGAGCGCAGGCCGTTTTCGTCAATGGTGATGAACTCGCCGGGCTCAACTTCGCGAACGAAGGAGGCACCAACGATGTCGAGGGCCGCGGTCTCGGAGGCAACAACCCAACCGCGCTCCAAGCGACCGAGCACGAGCGGGCGAACGCCCTGGGGGTCGCGTGCGGCGTAGAGGGTGTGCTCATCCATGAAGGTGAGGCAGAAGGCACCGCGCAGGGTCGGCAGCAGGTCGAGGGCCGCCTCTTCGAGGGAACCGAAGTCGTGCTCCGCCAGCAGCGCGGTGATCAGTGCGGTGTCGGTGGTGTTACCCTGTGCCAGCTCGCCGTGCTTGGGCGGCTTGCCGCCGTTCTTTTCGAGCACACGCTCGTAGAGGTCTGCAGAGTTGGTGAGGTTACCGTTGTGGGCCAGGCAGAGCGTGCCGTGCGGGGTGGTGCCGAGGGTGGGCTGTGCGTTAGCCCAGTGGGATGCGCCGGTGGTGGAGTATCGGGCGTGGCCGATAGCGTGGTCACCGGGCATGGAGCTGAGCGTTGCTTCGTCAAAGACCTGGGAGACGAGGCCCATGTCCTTGTACACGTGGATGCGTTTGCCGTTACTGGTTGCGATACCTGCTGATTCCTGGCCGCGGTGCTGGAGCGCGTACAGGCCGTAGTAGGTTAGCTTTGCCACGTCCTCGCCGGGAGCCCAGACGCCGAAGACGCCGCAGGCGTCCTTGGGGCCGTGGTCAATCGGATCGAGGTCGTGAGTGAGTTTTCCGTCGGGGCGAATCAAGTCACTTCTTTTCGACGTTGGGACTGCGGATGCGTCTGCGCGGGTGCGAGACGGATGTGTGTTTCTGCGCTCGTACCTGCCTGTATGTGCGATGGCATACAACAGACCCTTAAAAGTGTACCGGGTTTCGGCGTGGATGTGGTGAAGGATACGCTAAATACCCCGGTATGGACATCTCAACGCAGGCCACGGAAGCCGGGTAAAACCGTGCGGATTAGCGGGAACGAACGCGAGCCTAGAAGAGCGGTAGCAGACCGGAGAGGTTGCTGCGTTCGCCGGAGGCATCGAGCGCACCGGCTGCCACGGCGCGATCCCACGGGCAGACGCCCAGCACGAGCGCCGCCCAGACAGCCGGTGAGGTCTCTACGACCGAGGGTGGGGTACCTCGCGTGTGGCGGGGGCCGGCCACGCACTGGGTGACTCCCAGCGGGGGCACGCGCACCTCCACGCTATTGCCGGGGGCGAGGGTTGCCAGCTCTTCCAGAGTGAAGCGCACGAAGGTCGCACGCACCGAACGGGGGAGCGCGGCAAACGCCTGTTCTATTTCGACGGGTACGAGTGCGGTCTCGGAAGGCTCAGAATCAAAGGAAGCGAAGAGCGCGCGCACCTCGCGGACCGCCGCCATGCCCGCCTCCTCGCTCGTCTTGCGTCGAATGGCCACGGCTACTTTCCCTCCGGGGCTTCAGTAAAAAGCTCCTCGTGCACGCGAATCTCGCCCACCACAACCGGCTTGCCGTCCACGTAGCCACCGGTCACCGGGCGAACCACCAGCGCGAGTAGGCGCTCGCATTCCTCGGTGCTCAGGTAGCCGCCAGCAACGAGAGCACGCAGAGCCACGGCGTACATGGCGCGGTGCGAACCGTCGCTCATCTTCACCACCACGGAAGCGCCCGAACGCAGACCAATGCAGAGAACACCCTCCGCGCCGCCCTTGACGATTGCGTCGAGCTCTTCGCTGAGCACGGTGTCGGGGGAGCCGGGCGCCTGAATCAGCTCGGGGTAATCCACCATGGCGGTCGCGACCGTGGAGGCGCGCGCATCCGCCCCGAGGTTGCGGATTGCCGCACCGAGGGTCGAGTAGGCGCGTGCGGCACCGGCCAGGGAGACGGCGTGCACGGGCGCACCGCAGCCGTCAACGCCGATTGCGGCTACGGGCTCGCCGGTGAACGCCTCAATTTCTTCGGTGATGACCTGCTGCAGCGGGTGGGCGGGGTCGAGGTAGTTGTGCAGAGTCCAGTTCTGCGAGCCCTCTTCGAGATCGCCGCGCTCAAGCTTGGCGGTGCATGCCCACAGGAATGCGGCGTGCTTGCCGGAGCAGGGGTGCGCCAGGGCAGTAGCGGCAAGGTTCGCCTGAACCATAGCCTGGCGTGCCTGCTTGTCGGAGGGGAGCGTGGGCTTGAGCGCCAGGTTCGCCGGGGTGAGCGGGTTGGTTTCGGTGCTGCCCTGGGTGAGTACGTCCTGTACAGCGCGCATCTGCTCGAAGGTGCCGCGGTGCGAGCCGCAGGCGATGGCGACCTGGGAGCCGCGCAGGGGTGCGCCCGCTTTCATGGATCCGATGGCCTGCAGCGGTTTGGCGGCGGAGCGCAGGTAGAAGGGTTCGTGAATGTCGCCGAGGGCAAGCTGCACATCGCCGTCGGGGCCTAGCAGGATGAGGCGGCCGCGGTGGCGTGCCTCAATGAAGTTGTTGCGGGTGAGCTGCGCGAGTTCTACGTCGAAGGCGCTGCTGTGGTCGGTGGTGTGAGTGGTTGCCTGTGGGGTGGTGCTGTTGGTCATTCTTCTAGTTTAAACTGGGTGCGCGGCTTGACCCTATTTGTGTCTGGTGGCGCGGAGCTAGGGTGGGCTGGCGCGGTCGAGGGAGAGCCGTGTGAAGAGATTCACGTTTACTGCGAGTTGAAGTTATGAGTAACTCATTTTTATAATTGAAGGGTGCTCAAGCGCAACGGGTAAGACTAAGGTAAGTGAGCGAGGCACAGCCCGCACGAACCGAAAAACCCAGCACCGCATAGGACCGACCACGATTGACGCCCGACGAACCATTCCGGCGCCTCGACGTACCGCCTCATGAATATGGCGATGACCAAGGCAGCGGCAGATGAGCAAAACCCCACCCCGTCAATCGATGAGCTATGAGTGTATCCACGGTTCACCATCTCTGACATGCCCCAATATGCAGTCTGAGAACGGGCGTATGTATCCAGTTAGGAAATTGATGCGGTCCCGGGGTCCTATATCTAGGCGAAACTAGCCAGGCACAACTAGTCAGGCGCGTCCCGGTACGAGTATGCATCCTTAATGCCCCTTACCCCTCAACTCACTCTTGATTGGTGAGCGGCAAACCATGTAAAGGAGTACATCCATGGCAAAGCAAAACAACACCTCCGCACAGAACACCTCCCACAAGGGCGGCGTGGGCGCAGATTCCGAATTCCACGCAAAGTTCTTCCCCATCCTGGCTCGCGTTGCTTCTGTGACCGCAGTGCTCATGTACGTCTTCTACTTCCCGCAGATTATCGGTAACCTGAACGGTCACAAGGGTGACTGGATCCAGCCCCTGGTCGCTGCCGTGAACTGCACCCTGTGGGTTCTGTACGGTCTGTGGCGCCCCAAGAAGGATGTTCCGATTATCATTGCGAACGCTCCCGGTATTCTTTTCGGCGGCCTGGCTTCTATTACCGCCCTCATCTAAGGCTTTAGCTTGATTCGGTAGCTTCGGTTACCGCGCTGTGCGGCTCTTCTCTAGCGTGCATTCTTGCGAATGTGCCGCTACATGAGAAGAGCCGCATTTTTAGTGAGCCCAGCTCACATTTTTAGAGTGATACCGGGTACCCTGAATAGCATGAAGGTTTTGGTACTGGGCCCCGGCGGCCGCGAACACGCAATTATTCGAGCGCTTCTGCGCGATCCTGAGGTGACTGAGGTACACAGCGCCCCCGGCAACGCCGGTATTGCTCAGGATGTTCCCGTCCACGCAATTGATGCGAATGATCCCGCCCAGGCAACTGCCCTGGCACGCGAACTGAACGCCGACCTGGTCGTTATTGGCCCGGAGGCGCCGCTGGTCGCAGGTGTTTCTGACGCACTGCGTGAGGCGGGTTTTGACGTTTTCGGCCCCTCCGCGGCTGCCGCTCAGCTGGAGGGTTCCAAGGCCTTCGCGAAGAAGGTCATGGAAGAGGCCTCCGTACCGACCGCGCGTGCCCACGAGGCACGCACCCTCCCCGAGGCTGAGGCCGCCCTGGACGAGTTCGGCTCCCCCTACGTGGTCAAGGATGACGGCCTGGCTGCCGGTAAGGGCGTTGTGGTGACCGAGGACCGCGCCGTAGCGGTTGAGCACGCGCGCGCCTGCTTCGAGGCCGGCGGCTCCGTAGTCATCGAGGAATACCTGGATGGCCCCGAGGTGTCCCTCTTCGTCATCTCCGACGGTAAGAACGTTCTGCCGCTGTCCCCGGCCCAGGACTTCAAGCGCATTTTCGACAACGACGAGGGCCCGAACACCGGTGGTATGGGCGCCTACACCCCGCTTCCCTGGCTGCCCGAGGGCTTCGTGCAGGAGGTCGTGGAGAAGGTTGCCCGCCCGACCGTAGCGCGCATGGCTGAGCGCGGCACCCCGTTCGTGGGCGTGCTCTTCTGCGGCCTGGCTGTGACCAACCGCGGCGTGCGCGTTATCGAGTTCAACGCCCGCTTTGGCGACCCCGAAACCCAGGCGGTTCTGGCGCGTCTGCGCACCCCGCTGGGTCAGCTGCTGCGCGCGGCTGCTCGCGGCGAGATTTCTGAGAGTACCGAGCTGGATTGGGATCCCCGCACCGCGGTTGACGTGGTTATGGCTGCTGAGAACTACCCGGACACTCCCCGCAAGGGTGACGCTATCTCCGGCCTGGATAAGGCGAACGCCCTGGAGGGCGTGCACGTGATTCACGCGGGCACCGTGGTTTCCGGCGAGGAAATCCACACCGCCGGCGGCCGCGTGCTGGCCGTCGTGGCGCTCGGTGAGAACCTGGGCGCCGCCCGCGACGCCGCCTACGAGGGTGTTCGCGCTATCTCTTGGGCTGGCGCGCAGTACCGCACCGATATTGCGCTGAAGGCCGTGGAGAACCGCATCCACATTCCCGCCCCGCGCGACTAAAACCTAAGGTGACCGGCTTCCCCGCTTGAGGGTGGGGGAGCCGGTCGCTTCTTTGCCACTCGCTTCTTTATTCCTCGCCGCCTCAGCTTTTCCCGGGTTCATTTCCTCAGCTCGGGGTGCTGTCGGCGGCGACCGGGGCAGGTTGGGCTCTCAAGATTGTGCCGTATTGATGACTGATGGCACTATCGGGAGCCGCGCCTGTCGCGGTATTGTAATTACACAGACTTTTTGCATCCACATCACACCACCTCATCAGGAGAAATTCTCATGACTTCTCGTTCTAACCCCGTGGAAATTCCGGGCTGGACTCACATTTATTCCGGTAAGGTCCGCGACCTGTACGTTCCGAATGAGGAACGTTTTGACGCTACCGGCTTGACCGTCAATGATGACGCTGAGCTCCGTGCCGGTTCGGTCATGGTTGTTGCCTCGGACCGTATTAGCGCTTTTGACCGTATTCTGCCCACCGAGATCCCGGATAAGGGCAAGATTCTGACTCAGATGTCCCTGTGGTGGTTTGAACAGCTTAAGCAGGTTCCGAACCACGTGCTGTCCACTGACGTTCCGGATGTTGTGGCTGGTCGCGCGATGATTTGCCGCTCCCTGAACATGTTCCCGGTGGAATGCATTGTGCGCGGTTACCTGACCGGTTCGGGTTTGGCTGTGTACAACGAGACCGGTGAGATTGCTGGTGTGAAGCTGCCTGCGGGCTTGGTGGATGGTTCCCGCCTGGAGACCCCGATTTTCACTCCGACCGGTAAGGCTGAGGTGGGTGAGCATGATGAGCTGGTGACCCGTGAGGAGCTGTACGCTGAGGTGGGTCAGCCGGTGGGCGAGCGCCTGGAGGAGCTGAGCCTGAGCCTGTACACCACTGCGGAGAAGATTGCTCGCGAGCAGGGCATTATTCTGGCGGATACCAAGATGGAGTTCGGTACTGATTCGTACCGCGGCGAGATTACTCTGGGTGATGAGGTGCTGACCCCGGATTCTTCGCGTTTCTGGGACGCTCAGCAGTACGAGCCGGGTCATGCCCAGCCGAGCTTTGATAAGCAGTATGTGCGTGACTGGCTACGTTCCCCGGAGGCGGGTTGGGACGGTTCGGATAACGTGCCGCACCTGCCTGAGGAGGTTGTGGAGAAGACTCGTGCCCGTTACGTTGAGGCGTATGAGCGTCTGACCGGCACGAAGTTCTAAACTCAATATTTCGGGCCGAAATAAGTCTTTGAGATAGCTAAAGGGCGGTGCCCCGGAAGGTCATTCTTCCGGGGCACCGCCCTTTAGCTATATGGGTTTATGCGGTTGAGGGGCGAAGCCTAGCCGGCGTGAACGTCTTCATCGTGTACGTTCTCGTGGCACAAATCCTCGTGCAGAATATCCCGCGCCGGATGCTGCCGCGCCCGCTCCTCCGCAGCACGATCAGACAGCGAATAGAACCACGTAATATGCTCGCACACCCGCTCATAGGCGGCCTGCTCATCGTGCGAAGTGATCGCCTCAATAATGCCGTAATGCTGCTCCTGCAACGTGCGCTTGACCGCCTCCCAATCCTTCAGGAAAGGAACCGCCTCCTGCACATAACTCATCGTTGCCATGTGCAGGGAGTCAATGACCGTATCAAGCACAATATTGCCGCCGAGCTTCGACAGTTCATAGTGAAAACGCGTATCGCAGAAATGGAAACGCTCATCACTAATCTGCTCATCCATCTCCGTAAGGTGCACGCGCGCCCGCTCCAACGCCGCTTCACGCTCCGGGGAATCCGGTGCAACCGCCGCCGCACGGGCGGCAGGGCCTTCCAGCAGCAGGCGGGTTGAGACAACGTCCTTCACCGGCAGGCTACGGGTCGCAATGTGCATGCGCAGCGCCCAGCTGAGCGCATCCGAAGGCTCCGAAATGATGATTGCACCCGACTTCGGGCCCGAACCCGTGCTCGAGCGAATCAGACCCAGCGCATTTAGAACCCGCAGCCCCTCACGCACCGAGGGGCGGGAAATGCCGTACCGCGCCGCCAGCTCACGCTCGGAGGGGAGCTTATCGCCCACGCGTAGCTCACCCAGACGCAGGCGACGCTCAAAAGTCTCCAGAACGATGCTGTAGCTGCGGTCCTTCAGTATTGGTTCATGAGCGTGGAGCCGCGCAGGCTGAACCGGCTTGGACGCTGTCGCATCGGATGGGGAGGCACCGGGCCGAAGGTCATCCTGAGAAGTCTGCGGCATGAAATCTCCTAATAACGAGGGGGAGTATGGAAGAGCGGAAGCTCCGAGCGGCTGAAGCGAAGTGAAGGGAAGCCGAGGGACAAAGAAAGCGGGGCGGCAGAACCGAGAAGGTTCGCCGCCCCGCCGTGGCCACCGGAAAATACCGGGGCGAATGTCCTACGGCCCTTGAGGCTTTCACCTCAAGAACTCTCTAAGGGGTGAGCCTCAGATTAGGGAACCAGGAAGGACAGAACGTTGGTCTGCAGGAAGACCAGGACGCAGACGAACAGGAGCATAGCGAAGGACCAGGGGAGGACAGCCTTGAGGATGTCGGATTCCTTGCCTTCCATGTCCACGGAGGTAGCAGCAATAGCCAGCGACTGCGGGGAGATCATCTTACCGACCACACCACCGGTGGTGTTAGCAGCCAGCATGAGCTCGGGGGTTGCGCCGTGGATACCTGCGTGCTGCAGGTTCTCAGCAGCAGACACCTGCAGCTTGGAGAACAGTGCGTTCGCACTGGTGTCCGAACCGGTCACAGCGGTACCGATCCAGCCCAGAGCCGGTGCGAGGAACGCGTAGACGGTGCCCAGGCCTGCCAGGAAGGTACCCATAGCAATGGTCTGACCAGAGAAGTTCATGACGTATGCCAGTGCCAGAACCGAAGCAATGGTCAGGATGGACCAACGCATGCGGTAGACAACGGAACCGAACTCGGTGAAGATTGCCGGGAACTTGAAGGCGTAGCGGCCCTTCTCGTTGAAGAAGAAGTAGACCACAGCAACAACCAGACCGGAGATGATCAGCAGGGTGCCGGGGTTGGACATCCACGCGAAGTTGTAGACTGCATCCTTGACGGGCTTGCCGTCAGCGGTGACGAGGCGGGAGCTCAGAGCCTGGATGTCGATCTTGAGGACGAAGCTCTTCAGCCATGCCTTCAGGCCAGCGTGCAGGTTAGCAACACCGAAGATTGCAACGACGATGACGTAGGGCAGCAGTGCCATCCAGACGCGAACGGCGGGCAGAGCTTCCTTCTCTTCAGCCTGTGCGGGCAGGCCGTAGCGTTCACGAACGCCCTCGACGCCGCGCGGCTTCCAGAACTGCAGGAAGATAACAGCAACACCCATGGAGACGATGCAAGCAACAACGTCGGTCAGGTTGAACGCGGGGGTAGCAGCGGTGACCCACTGGGTAATTGCGAAGGAAACACCGATGATCAGTGCGGGCAGCCAAGCGTCCTTCAGGCCCTTCATACCGTCGAGGATGACGAGCAGGATGAGCGGAACGAGCATTGCCAGGAACGGAGCCTGGTGACCAACGATGGTTGCGATAACGTGTGCGTCCTTGCCGCCGACGTCAGCTGCGGTGGTAATCGGGACAGCAACTGCGCCGAATGCCACGGGTGCGGTGTTAGCGAGCAGAACGGTAATAGCAGCCTTGAGGGGCTTAACGCCCAGGGCGAGAATCATGGTTGCGGTAATTGCAACGGGAGCGCCGAAGCCAGCCAGTGCCTCGAGCAGACCGCCGAAGCAGAATGCGATGAGGATAGCCTGGATGCGCAGGTCGCCGCCGCCGAGGCGGTCGAAGACGCGGCGCAGGTCTTCAAAGCGGCCGGAGAGAACGGTGAGCTGGTAGAACCAGATTGCACCGAGGATAACCCAGCAGATGACCAGGCCGTAGATGCCACCGCGGACGGCGCTCAGACCGGCGAGGTCAGCGGGCATGTGGAAGCCCAGGACTGCTACGAGGATGGATGCTGCCAGTGCCACGAGTGCGGACCAGTGAGCGCGTGCCTTAACGCCCAGTAGCATCACAAAGAAGGTGAGGAGGGGAATGGTTGCCACGAGCGCGCTGAGGCCGAGGCTACCTCCCACTGCATTGGTTACAGCGGTATAAGTTTCCACTGGAACTCCTTTGGTTCAGGGTGTGTCTTGTGTATGGTCTGACCATTTAACGGTGCGTGAGCGAACGGATCTTTGTTCTCTCGCGGGGGATGTGGTCAGACCATTCATCGCATGTATAAAACCATACCCGACGTATTGCTGTTTCACCAAAAGCACACAGCTTCGTTACGGGTCGTCGAGCGGGTCGGGCTCGAAATTTTTCTGTGAATTTGCCGCTATATTGCGGCGCTGATAGTTAATTCCAGGTTCTGACACACAACTCGCGAGACCGACCTAAGGGTACCCATTTCTGTACGTCAGGGAATCGAATGTGACGCGGGAAAAATGCACACCGATTGTTGGTTTCGTGAAAAATAATGCCTCTAAAACATTGAAAGAAAGGGGGTTTGTGCCTATTTTCCGCGAATTCTCACATTGCATATCTGCGTTTGATGAGCGTTCAAATACGCTCCGGCGAGATGCTCTGATTCGCGATTCAAGAAGAGATGGGGTCACATATACCGGAAGGTAAGAAAGTGTACCTTAGAGTCAGGATGACCTAACCCTTTATTTAACAAGGAAAGTATGCCCTATTCCGAGTAGAGAAAAGAAACGTAACAGTGTTAAATAGCAAGGACTAGATAAGACATCACCACGGTTTCTGATCCCACCGCATCCCACCTCCACTTGGGGCGTGCACCGTCTGTTCGTGCTTATGGGTATCCCACCAACGGCCCGGCAAAGTACGCAGAACAATGCTCCGCCTGCCCCAGACGCAGGCGGTGAGACCGAGAAACTCTGAATACAGAGGAAAGGACGGCAAGTCATGCGTATTGCACTCTTCTCCACGTGCATTGTTGACGGCATGTACCCCCGCGTAGCTCGCGCCACCGTCGAAATTCTTGAGCGCCTGGGCCACGAGGTTGTCTTCCCCCCGAACCAGACCTGTTGCTCCCAGATGCACGTCAACTCGGGTTACTTCGATGACGGCTACGAAATTATCAAGAACCACGTCGAGGCCTTCGACTCCTGGGACTGGGATGTGGCCGTTGCCCCCTCGGGTTCCTGCGTTGCCTCCCTGCGCGACCAGCAGGCTATGGTAGCCCGCAGCCGCGGCGATGAGGCCCTGGCTCTGAAGGCTGAGCAGATTGCCTCTCGCACCTTCGAGCTCTCCCAGCTGCTGATTGACGTCCTCGGCATCACTAACGCAGCCGAGCAGCTCGGCTCCTACTTCCCCGAGCACGTCACCTACCACAGCTCCTGCCACGGTATGCGTCTGCTCCGCCTGGGCACCCGCCAGCAGGACCTGGTCCGCACCGTTGAGGGTATCAAGTACACCCAGATTGAGGGCATGGACCAGTGCTGCGGCTTCGGCGGTACCTTCTCCTTCAAGAACCCCGATGTTTCCGGCGCCATGGTCAACGACAAGGCCGACAACGTCGAGGCAACCGGCGCATCCATCTGCACCGGTGGTGACTGCTCCTGCCTCATGAACATCGGTGGTGCGCTCTCGCGCCGCGGCTCCGACGTGAAGACCATTCACTTCGCTGAGATCCTCGCCTCCACCAAGGAAAACCCGCTCAAGATTGACTCGAAGAACATCGAGCTCTCAATCGCCTAAGGAAAGACAAGACCTCATGACCGCTATTCAGCTTGGTATGCCCAAGGTCGTTCATTACGGCGAGGGCAACATTTTCGAAGAAATCCCCTTCCCCAAGTACGCCAAGGAAGAGCTCAAGAACGAGCAGCTGCGCTCCAACCTGCGCTTCGTGACCCACGCGATTCGTAACAAGCGCGCCCGCGTCACCGCAGAGCTGCCCGACTGGCAGGAGCTGCGCAACACCGGTGAGAGCGTCAAGAACTACGTTCTGGCAAACCTCCCCGAGCTGCTCGAGCAGTTCGAGCGCAACTTCACCGCTGCCGGTGGCCACGTGCACTGGGCCCGCAACGCCTCCGAGGCAAACCAGATCGCCCTGGACCTGATCCGCGAGCAGGGCGTGGACGAAATCATCAAGATCAAGTCCATGGCAACCGCAGAGACCGGTCTGAACGAGTTCCTCGAGGAAAACGGCATTAACGCCATCGAGACCGACCTCGCCGAGGAAATCGTGCAGCTGGGCCACGACCGCCCCTCCCACATTCTGGTGCCCGCAATTCACCGCAACCGCCGCGAGATTCGCGACATCTTCCTGCGCGAGATTGAGGGTATCAACCCGGACATCACCGATGAGCCTGCAGAACTGGCAGAGGCATCCCGTAACCGCCTGCGCAACAAGTTCCTGAACACCACCGTGGCAGTCTCCGGCACTAACTTCGGCATCGCCGAGACCGGTACCCTGACCATCGTGGAGTCCGAGGGTAACGGCCGTATGTGCCTCACCCTGCCCGACACCCTGATTACCTTCATGGGTATCGAGAAGATTCTGCCCACCTTCCAGGACTACGAGGCCTTCCTGCAGCTGCTGCCCCGTTCCTCCACCGGTGAGCGCATGAACCCCTACACCTCCATGTGGACCGGCGTCACCCCCGGTGACGGCCCGCAGAACATGCACGTCATCCTCATCGACAACGGTCGTACCGCCGTTCTGGCCGACGAGGTTGGCCGCCAGGCTCTGCGTTGCATCCGTTGCTCCGCCTGCATGAACGTGTGCCCCGTGTACGAGCGCGCCGGCGGTCACGCCTACGGCTCCACCTACCCGGGCCCCATCGGCGCGATTCTGTCCCCGCAGCTCTCCGGTATCGAGGCTGCGCACAACAACTCGCTGCCCTACGCATCCTCGCTCTGCGGTGCGTGCTTCGAGGTTTGCCCCGTGAAGATTAACTTCCCCGAGGTTCTCGTGCACCTGCGCGCCAAGGATGTCGAGTCCAAGCACGCCGTTCGCGAGTTCGAGGGTAACAAGAAGGCTCCCTTCTCGCAGATGGACGCCATGATGCTCGGCGCGAAGAAGCTCTTCACCTCCGGCAAGATGATGTCGGTCGCGGAGCGCGGTCTGCCCATGTCCCGCCTCATCGCCGGTCGCAAGCACAAGATCACCGCTGTTCCCGGTATCGTCGGCGGTTGGACCGAGTACCGCGACATCCCCGAGCCTCCCAAGGAATCCTTCCGCAACTGGTGGAAGAAGGAGAAGGGTAAGACCGCGGCACGCGATAACGCACCGCGCGTTGACATTCAGGCACTCATCGAGGCCAACAAGGGTAAGGCAGCTGAAGCGGCTGCAAACGCTAAGGCTGCTCAGGAAGCCCGCGAAGCTAAGGAGAACAACTAATGTCCTCTGCTAAGGAAGATATCCTCGCACGCATCCGCTCCTCTCTCGAGGGCGTAGGCCCCGCACCGGAGCCGGTTCGTAACTACCGTCGCGTCAGCGAGCTGACCGAGGAGCAGACCATCGACATGCTCGTCGGCCGTCTGATCGACTACAAGGCTAACGTCTTCTTCGCCACCCCGGAGAACATCTCCGAGGTTATCGCGGAGCGCCTGGGTGAGAAGTCCACCTACGTGGTGCCCGAGGGCCTGGATAAGAAGTGGCTGCCCGCCGATACCGCCGAGCGTAAGCACGTCACCGACTCCGGTAGCACCCTCAAGCCCGGTTGCCTGAGCCTGAAGGAACTGGACGCCGTGGACGCCGTGGTGACCGGTTCGACCGTCTCTTGCGCAGAGACCGGTACCATCTTCTTGAACACCAACCCGGAGGAAGGCCGCCGCGCCATCACCCTGGTGCCCGACCACCACATCTGTGTGGTCCCGCGTTCCACCGTGGTGGAGCTGGTGCCCGAGGCGATTGAGCGTATCACCTACACCCGCCCGGTGACCATGATCTCCGGCCCCTCCGCAACCAGCGATATTGAGCTGATTCGCGTGGAGGGTGTGCACGGCCCCCGTACCCTGGACGTCATCATCTACGACGCCAAGTAAGCGGAACCTCTAGATAAGGAACCGCCTAGCAGGCTTTCAAAGCCCGCTAGGCGGTTCCTTACGTTTATGCCTATCCCTTCATCGCACGATATATCTCAGGCCGTCAGCGGAGAATCTATGGCGTTTTAGGAGTGCTCGAGTCAGCGCTACGGCGCTCCGGCCGAGGCTCCTGCTGAGAGAATACCTCCTGTACAGGCGCTCCTGCATAGACGCTTCTGCGCGAAATATCCGGTGCGGGAACGGCCGCCGAGTTGTTCGCGGGTTCCCCGGGGATCGACAGCTGGGCTATGCGCGGCGCGGGACGCAAAACAAGGGCGGGGGAAGATTGCTCTTCCCCCGCCCAGGGTGTGTGCTCCTCAGAGCCGGGTCCGCCAGATACACACGGACCGAATGGCCTGAGAGGATGCGCTACGAATTAGGCACGTGCGTCGAAGTGCTGCAGACCGGAGTCCTCACGGCTACCGCCCTGGCCGTCGCCAACGTCGCGGTAATCGTTAATCCACTCGATCTTCTTGACCCACTTCACCATCTTGTAGCCGTGCATGGAGTCAGCACGCAGACGGAGCGGGCCACCGTAAACGTCGGGCAGCGGCTTGTCGTTCATGCCCCATGCCAGGATGGTTTCGTCTTCCATTGCCATGGAGACGTCCAGGCACTCGTAGTAGGGTTCGGTCGGGCGGCCGTCGTAGGTGTGGCCCACGTGGCCGAAGGAGGTGACCATGACGTAGCGAGCTTCGTCGGTCTTCTCTACCAGTGCGAGGACATCGCGCAGGCGCACGCCCTCCCACTTAGCAATACCGGTCCAACCCTGCATACAGGTGTGCATGGTGATGTTGACTTCCTTGCCGAGCTTCTTCAGGTCGTCGATGCTCAGGGACTTCGGCTCCTTGACCAGGCCGCCAATTTCGAGGCGGTAGTCAACGAACTCCTGCTCCTTCAAGCGGTTCCACTCGGTGCTCTCACGCTCTGTCGGGGGACGAGTGTTGACCCAGTGGAAGGGGGAGATGTCAGCATCGGTGAAGGTCTTCTTCTGAACCTGACGCGAGGAGATGCGATCCAGCAGGACGTTACGAATCGGCTGGGTCAGACCCCAAATGAAGGTCTGGGTGAATCGCAGGTCGCGCAGGGACCAGTAGGAAGCCAGGAGCCACAGGGCCACAGCGAAGACGATGCCGCCAATCAGCATGGTCACTGCCTGTGCGAACTGAGCAGCGTCAATCTCGTTGTAGGGCTTGTTCAGCATCATGTGGGCGATGTTGTACTGCGGGTGAACAACGAACACCAGAGCCACGTGGATGACGGTGAACACGCAGTAGAAGGCCATACCCAGGAAGTGGATGGAACGGGCGGTCTGGCGGTTACGGAACAGGCGCACGTAGCCGGGGAAGCGACCGCAGAAGGCCGGGCTCATAATCGGGCCGGTTGCAATCATCAGCGGTGCGACGATGAACACCACGGTGAAGTACATAATCTGCTGCAGAGCATCGTAGGGCTGGAAGTGCTCAATCGAAGGGATATGCAGGCCAGCGTAAATCTGGATGGACTCCCAAGCCTGGGGAATGATGTCCCAGCTGGTGGGGACGATGCGGCGCCACTGACCGGTCAGGAACAGCAGGCCCACGTAAATCAGGCCGTTAGCAATCCAGATGAAGGTGACCAGGGCGTGCCATGCGCGGCCCAGACCAATCTGGCCCTTGCCGGGCAGAGAGATGAGCGGCGACAGGGAACGCTGATCGTCACGGGCAGTAAATGCGCCGGGGGTGGTAGGGACCTTGTCCTTGGTGAACTTAATCCACTCGGAACCCGGGGTGCAGTGGTTGTTCCAGTACAGACGGGGGTGAGAGGCGAGAACTTCCCAACCTGAACGAATCAGGAAGCCCATCATAATGAAGTTAATAAAGTGGGTAATTCGGAGCCAGGCCGGGAAGTCCAGCTCCACGCCACCGGTACTCGCGGTAAGGAGTAGATGGTGCATGATGTTTCCTTCGGAAGTGACTGTGTGTGCAGACAATCGTTAGGATTCAGTGCGAGGCCTAGAGGTGCTATCTAAGGAGAGTAAACTCTCTCGCTCATATATTCCTCCTCATCATTGAGAGCCTTCGGGGGTATAACGGGTGCTATATCTCCGGCAAGAGCACACCCCGTGTGAGAGGGTGCGCACCAGCTCCTGCCAAGGCAGAAGCGGCTCTGCGTATGTAGTTGTTTTATGTGTGTTTAGGGACCGAGCCCTGTGTACTTTCAATTTTATAAGACAGGCTGTCACCCGCAAAAGCTAAGACACGTCATGTCTCGTAATATTTGCGTGAAAAATCCGAATTTAATGAAAAAAGGGCTCCGAAGGCAGGAATAAACAGGGTTCTCAAGGGTAGCTGTCCACTAAAGAGCATCCTGGAAAGTTTACTTCAGTGCCTGGAGTGCAAAAACTTGAGGGAATAGAGGTATTATGCAAGGAATAGCGAGTGTTTGGGTTTTATAGACAAAAACCACATAGAGTGGATGTAACCTTATACTCAGCGCGATGGGCGCAGAGTAGGAATACAGCCACTCTATGCGGTCGGGAGGAACCTAGTCTGAGAGATTGCGTGAAGAATCTCGAGAAGAGGAGCGCGCAACCGCACGCTTCTTCGCGGTAGCGCGGGTGGGGGCACCCTCCTCATCGCGGCTCTGCGCCGTGCCCTCGGCGCGGACCGTCGGGATGAGCCCGGTTGTCAGCTTCACTTGCGCGTTACGCTGAGCCTTCTTTGCGTTCATCTGCTCCTTACGGCTCGGCGGTTCCGAGGCGGAATCCGAATCACCCAAAGCGCGACGAATGGACAGTGCAAGCAGAGGGAAGAGCAGAACCGTTAGGGCGCCACCTGCCACCAGCAGCGAGGACGTGGACTCCTCCAGAAGACCCGAACTGGTCGCAACTTCCGTCACCGCCACGATAATGGGCAGACCGGCTGCAGAATAGAGAGCCATCTGGGCCTTCTGGCTCTTCGAGGTCAGGCCCGAACGGGTATCCACCAGCATATCGGCCAGGAACACCGGTACGCCGCGGCAGAGCAGAATACCCAGAACCACCGCGACCAGGCCCAACGGATTCGAAGCCACTGCGGAAACACTGATGCTCATGCCGCTCACCACGAAGAAGAGCGGAATAGTGAAGGCAAAACCCACCGTCTCCAGACGGCGCGTAATCAGGTGCAGAGCCGCGGGAGGAGTCAGCGAACGCAGGATAATGCCCGCCGCAAAGGCGCCCAGCACCGCATCCAGATCAAAGAGAGCGGTGCACATGATAAGGGTCGCGAGCAGGAACATCGCAAGACGCAGAATCGTCTGGCCGGTCGTATTGGCTTCAGCCGCAATAATCTGGCGCAGACCCGGCAGGTGCGCAAACAGGCGATGCGGAATCAGAGCCGTCACCAGAGCCACGACCATGAATGCCAGTAGCACCACAAACGCCATGCCCGGCGATCGCGAAGAAAGCAGCAGAGAAATAGCAAAAATCGGTAGAAGCTCACCCACCGCTCCGTGCACCAGCACCGCATTGCCAACCGCCGTGCCGGCCGCACCGTGCGACTTCAGCATCGGCAAGAGGGTGCCGAGCGCCGTGGAGCTCAGCGCCACGCCTACCGCGACATAGGTATTCATCTCGTGAGAGAAACCGGTGATCAGCGCTGCGCCCAACATGCCCAAGCCAAAACACACACCCCAGGTCACCAGCGCGGTAGAGCCCTGGCGGCTACGCAGGGAGGAAACGTTAATCTCAAAGCCCGCAATGAGGAAAAGCATACCCAGGCCCAGCTCCTTCAGCAGGGGGATGCCGCCCTCGGTACCGGCCAAATGTAGCACGTTCGGGCCGATGAGCATGCCAAAAATGAGCAGGAACACCACATCGGGGATGCGCTTGCCCGTCAGCCGCGAAAGCACAGGAGAAATTAACGCGACCAGCGTAATCCAAAAAATGGAAATGAACTGGGCGTTACTCTCAGCGGATGCCGCGTCGCTCAGGGTAGTTCCCGAAGCGAGCACAGTACCGGAAACCTCCGGGGCCACCGTTAAAAGGGATGGCAGAGTGGGAAACATAGAACCTCATATGCAGACTAAAGAATATAGTGGGCGGTGTCCGGGAACGCCATTAAAGAACCTACCTATACTACATACTTCACACCGTCGTTCCTATTCGAGAGCCTCTCACCTCGTCACTCCGTGGGATATCGGCAGACCGACACGCAAGTCGATGCACAAGAAGCATCGGGCAACGTGACGAGGGCTCCATCGGTCGCGCCCCGGCTCGCACAGCAATCGACGCTACACTTAACACCTGTGCCGGAGGCATCGCCACCCGGTGCGCACTCACCACACCGAACCACCCGAAAGAGCGACACATGGCAGCACGAACCACAGCGCCCACCACCTCCGGCGGCTCCACCCTGCGTGCCGCCTCCCTCGGCGGAACGCGACGCGACCTCGGACTCGACCTGGCCCGCGCCTACGCCGTGCTCACCCTGCTCATCGCCTTCGGGTACTGGCTGCAACTTATCCCCGTCTCGTGGAGGTTCTGGGTGCCGCAACTGGTCACCCCCGCCGAGCCGCTCTTCGCCGCCATCCTTGGAGCCGCGGCCTGGCACTACGCGCGTACCGCAAGCTTCCCGCAGCTCTTCGCCGGGACCATCGTGCGTTTCCTCGCCCTGCTCGTGCTGGGCGTCGCCGTCGTGCAGGGCGCGGCCTACGTTCCGCTACCGGGCGTGACCACGCCCGCCCAGGGCTTCGCATACTCGCTGCCCTTCGATATGCTCATTCCCCTGGCAATCCTGACCCTGCTGACCCTGGCCGTCGTGTACCTGCCGCTCTGGGTCCTCGCCGTGCTGACCATTGCCGCGAGCCCGTACCTCTCCTGGACCCACGACATTCTCCTCGAAGCCGCAGTGCGGGCCGATGCGTGGAGCGCCGGTGCCTTTCCCTTCCTCAAAGCCAACGGTCTGAACCTTACCGCCAGCGCCCAGCTGCTCTGGGTCATGTGCCTGGGTATTCTGCTGGTGCGCCTCTACACGAGCCTGGGGGCCAAGATCGCGGTGCCCGTCGTGCTCGCAGTGCTGGCGCTCTCCGTCTACCGCGTCTTCAACCCCTACACCGGGCTCGGCGTGCTGGATGCGCCCCACGTGCAGCTGACCCTCAGTCTGGCCGCCACGCTCTACTTCTGGGCCGAATGTGCGCGACTACTTTCCGCACAGGCGGGTGCCCTCACCCCCGTTGCCCGCCTCGGGCAGATGTCGCTGAGCGCCTCCATCGTGCTGAGCGCGCTCATTATCTACGCCGGCCCCACCATCAAGGCCTTTACCGTGGGTGAGCACTACATCGCCACGGGAGGTTGGGGCACCGCCGTGTACTGGACCGCCTTCCTGATTCTGGGCATCATCATCGCGGTGGGATTCTGCGCACTCTGGGCCCGCATGGCGCGCTCCCTGGCCGGCCGCGGCCCCCTGGAGGCAATCCTCGCCCTTATCTCCGGGCGCGGCTAGAAACATAGCGTGAACGACGACCCCCTATCTGCGTACCGCGGGTAGGGGGTCGTCTGTATATGCCCAGAATCTGCGCGGGAAGAATACCGCAGATACGACAAAGCCCCGGTCATGAAACCATGACCGGGGCTATCTGTCGGGATGACAGGATTTGAACCTGCGACCTCGTCGTCCCGAACGACGCGCGCTACCAAGCTGCGCCACATCCCGAGGTTAACCTATCGGCGAATACCGTAGGCAACTCACCTAGGATAACCCAAAAAAATACGGAACGCAAACAGAGCAACCAAAAAATCGCTCGACCCGTGCTAGAGGCTGAAGCAAGCCTCGGAGCCGGGTTATTCGCCTTCCTCCGGCGCCCGGTTCAGCTCATCCCAGGAGGCGTACATCGCCGCGAAGCGACCACCGGCGGCAATCAGCTGCTGCGGGGAGCCATCCTCCACCACGGCGCCATCCCGAATCACCAGCACGCGGTCGGCGCTGAGCACCGTTGAGAGGCGATGGGCAATCACCAGGGCCGTGCGCCCCCTCAACAGTGTGTGCAGGGCCTTCTGCACGGCGCGTTCGCTCGGAATATCCAGCGAGGCGGTCGCCTCGTCAAGAATCAGCAGGCGCGGATCGGCAAGGAAAACGCGGGCAAAGGACACCAGTTGACGCTGGCCCGCGGACAGGGAGATACCGCCGCGGCCCAAAAGCGAGTCGTAGCCATCGCGTAGCCGCTCAATGAACGCATCGGCGCCCACCGCCTTCGCGGCCGCCTTCACCTGCTCATCGCTCGCCTGCGGGTTACCCATGCGGATGTTCTCCAGGATGCTTGTGGAGAACAGGAACACCTCCTGCGTCAGCATAAGCACCTCGCGGCGTAGCTGCGCATCGGTCAGGTCGCGCACATCCATGCCGTCGATGCGCACAGCACCCGAGGACACGTCGTAGAATCGCGCCACGAGCTTGGCAATCGTCGACTTGCCGGCACCTGTCGGACCCACCAGAGCCACCGTCGTACCCGGTTCGATGCGCAGGCTCGTCTTCTGCAGGGCGTGGCGTTCACTCGTGTAGCCGAAGACCGCATTATCCAACTCCACCAGGGCGCCGCGTGCCGAGTCTTCAGGCGAAGAAACCGCAGGACCGGTCTTCTCGAGAACGGGAGAAACGGGATTCTCGGGATCGGCAACCTCGGGCTTCTCCGCGAGGAAGGCAGACAGCTTCTCCAATGCCGACATCGCGGACTGGAACATGTTGTAAAACTCCGAAAGCTGCATGACCGGCTCAAACACGCGCCGCGCGTAAATCACCAGCGCCAGCAGGGTACCGACCTGCATATCGCCGCCGAGCACCGCGTAACCGCCCAGCACCAGGGCCGCCGCGATAAACACATCACCCAGAAGGATCAGCACGGGGGAGTAGATGCCGAAGACCTTAACCGAGTCCATGACCCGCACACGGTAGCTTTCGGCCGTCTGCGCATACTCTGAACGGAGCTTCGCCTCCGCACCAAAAGCCTTGACCGCGCGGATACCGGCAAAAGTCTCGACAAAACGGCTCGTCAGGCGCGCCGAATCGGTGCGCATACGGCGGTACACCGGGGTAGCCCGGCGCTGGAACCAGCGCGTCAGATAGTAAATCGGTACACCCATGAACATCATCAGCAGGCCGATTCGCCAGTCCAGCGCAAAAATAGCCGCCGCAGAAATAACCATCGACAGCAGGGTGATGGCCAGCTGGCTGATGCCGCTGTCCAGGAAGGAACGCACCGTATCGATATCGTTGGTCAGGCGCGAAATAACCTTACCCGAGGTGTATTTCTCGTGGAAAGAAACGCTCAGCGACTGGGCGTGCGCAAAGACTCGCTTGCGCAGGTACACCACCACGCCCAGCGAAACCCGCACCGTGCAGGCCACGTTAAGCCAGCTGCAGAGAGCGCCCACCGCAACTGTCACCGCGAAGAGCACCACGAGAACCGTCAGCGGCCCCGAATCCCCCTGACGCAGGGGCGCGATGGCGCTGTCCAGCACGCGGGCAATCAGCAACGGCTGAACCGCCGAGGCAATCGTGACCACAAAAACCGACAGAATTGACACGATGAGCGCCACGCGATGCGGACGCAGGGAGTGGCTCAGCAGGGCGAGGGAGCGCCTCCTCGTCTCGGCTCGTTCCTCGGGGCTGGCTTCCCGCCCGGAAGGCACCGGGAAATGGGCTGGCATTAGCCCTCCTCCATGGTCATCAGCCGGCGGTACTGCTCCGAAGATTCCATCAGCTCGGCGTGGGTACCCTCTGCCGTGATCGTGCCGTCAACCATCAGCAGCACGCGGTCCGCTAGAGCCACCGTCGAGGGGCGGTGCGCCGTTAGCAGGGTCGTGGCGCCGCCCAGGCCCTCCAGGCCCTCGCGCAGACCGTTAATGATGCGCTCCTCGGTGTCAACATCCAGCGCAGAGAACGGGTCATCCAACAGCAACACGGAGGGGCGCTTCGCCAGGGCACGCGCCAGGGACAGGCGCTGACGCTGGCCACCCGAAAGGCTCAGACCCTCCTCGCCGATAATCGTGTCCAGCCCCTGCGGCAGCTCGTAGGCGAACTCGCAGGCAGCCAGCTTCAGCGCGGTGTTCAGAGTTGCCTCCAGCTCGTCGCTGCCGGGGTAATCCTCGTCGGAGGTGCCGCCCTCGTACTGGTCGGCCACGCCCATCAGCACGTTCTCGCGCACCGAACCGGAGAACAGGACCGCCTCCTCAAAAACGAACGCGGTCTGCGCGCGTACCTGCTCCACCGAAAGATCCGCCATATCGTGCGAGCCCAGGCGGAGCGAGCCGGAGGTCGGCTCGTAGAAGCGAGGCACCAGCGAGAGCACCGTGGACTTGCCGCTACCGGTGGCGCCCACCAGAGCCAGAATCTCACCCGGGAACGCCTTGAACGTCACGTCGTGCAGCACGTCAGCCCGCGGAAGCTGCGCGCCGTGCTCCAGCGAAGAATCAGCCGCCGGATTGGGCGCGGGGGCGGACTCCTCGTAGCTGAAGGAAACCTGGTTAAAGGCCACCGATACGGCGCCACCGCTGGGGTACTGCATGCTTTCCTTTCCGGAGCGTGCCGCTCCAGAGGCGTCAGAAGGAAGAGAAGAAAGAGAAGAGCGCTGCGCGGAATCCTGAGCGTTCGCGGGGTTCGGGGAGTACTCGTCGGCCTTCGCCGGGTCTATCAGCCGCACAATCTCAAAGCCGGGCTCATCCATGACCTCGTTATGACGTTCAAGAGCCACCTTATAGCTCAGGTACGCGGACATGAGCGAGGTCGAACGAATCACGTGGCTCAGCACGGTCGTCTGCACCGCAAAATAGGCGGTCATCGCGCCCAGACTCAGCGCGCCGTTGGCGACCTGCGAAGCGCCAAGAGCCAGCGCGACCGCCGTGGAGACACCCACAATCAGGGTCTGGTTCAGCGCCACGCGGGCCACGAGCATCGATCTGCCGTACTCGCGTTCCTGCAGAACATCCACGGCCTGGGAGTAGTCGCGAATCTGCTCGGGGGAGCGTCCCAGCGCCTTAATCACGCGGATGCCGCGCACCGACTCCTCGATGCGGGTCGAAAGGTCACCGGTCAGCTGCTGAATCTCGTGGGAGACCCGGTAGTACTTGCGCGTGAAGTTCACCAGCGACAGCACCAGCACCGGCACCGTCACCACGAAGACCAGCGCCAGCAGGGGCGATGACTGCAGCATGTAGAAGGCGCCGCCCAGGAACATGACGATCACCGTCAGCAGCTGTACGATGCCGAAGGAAAGCCAGCGGCGTATCGTGCCCAAATCGCTCATCGAACGCGTCAGCAGCTGGCCGGAAGGCCAACGGTCCAGCAGCGCAATTGGCGCGCTGAGCAGCCGATCGAAGAAGTTCATGCGCATGGACATCTCAATGGTGGAGGTCGGATCCACCAGCAGCCAGCGTCGCCAGTACGCGAAGGATGCATGCGCAATGGCTAGGACCAGCACCAGGCCGCCCGCCGCCCAGATGGCGCTCTCAGTGGCGCTGTGCGAGAGGTGATCCACAATCATCTGGAGCACCTGCGGAATCGAAATTTCCAGCACGCCGGCCCCGAAGGCCACCAGCAGGCCCACGCTCCAGCGCAGGCGAATCGGGCGCGCGTAGGCGGCCAGGGTGCGCGGGGCATGCTGACCGTGCGCGTAGTCGATGGGGGCGGGAATCGGTTCGGGCGCCGTCTCGAGGAATGGGTTGCGGCGTTGCTTTCCTGTGTGCGTTGTTGAAGCCTCGGACATTAGCGGCGACCACCCGCCGTGCCGGCGGGCTCACCGGCGTCGCGTGCCGTCAGGGTCACGAGCACTGCCTCGGGCGGGCAGAATAGGCGCACCGGCGCAAAGCGGGAGGTGCCCAGGCCTGCGGAAACCTGCACCGGGATGCCGGACTGCTCGCTCACGCCCTTGGCGCGCGAGGCAGGCAAATCGCAATTGCTGACAAGCGCCCGACCGCCCGGCAGACAGACCTGACCGCCATGTGTATGACCGGCAAAAATAGCCTGTGCGCCGTCCTGCACGAAGCGGTGCAGAGTGCGCATGTAGGGGGCGTGAGCCACGCCGATGCGCACGCTCGGCTCGGTGCTCTCGTCGAAGGCACCGGGGGCGAAACCTGGATGCTTATCGTAGCGCAGGTGCGGGTCATCCACGCCCGAGAACTCCAGGCGCAGACCGTTTAGCTTCAGCGTATCGTAGCGGTTGACCAGGCCGGTCCACCCGCGCGATTCGAACGCCTCGTGCATCTGCTCTATGGGCAGGGCCACGCGCGAACCCTCCTCAATCGTCTGAGGGGTGCGCGGCTGCCACAGGTAGCGTGCCGGATTCTTGAAAATGGGCGCGAAATAGCAATTCGAGCCGGGCACAAACACGCCGGGGAAATCCATCAGCGGGTCGAGCGCCTCCAACAGCGGCTCCATACCGCCCACGTGAGAGAGATTGTCGCCCGTGTTCATGACCAGATCCGGCTCGAGTGCGGCCAGCGAGTGCATAAACTCGGTCTTCTTCCGCTGCCCCGGAATCATGTGCATGTCCGAGATGTGCAGAATCCTGAAGTCGGGGCTACCGGCGGGCAGCACCGGCAGGGACTCGGTGCGGAGCTGAAAATTGTTCAGCTCAACAAAGTGCCCGTATGCCGCCGTGGCGGCCCCCAAGGCTGCAGTGGCGGCTACCGCCCCCGCAACCTTCTTCAGGAGCGGGGAGGAGCCGCGTGCGTCGGGGACCGCCACGGGGACGCGGGCGTTGACTGCGTTTTCACACATCATCAATCGCCTTTCAAACCTCAGCCTTAGCTGGGGTTGGAGTTATAAGACAGAACCTTATCGCTGGGGATGGTGAAGTCCTTCGTATCGTACTTCGGGGCGATGGCCTTCATGAAGGTCTGCCACTGGGCACCAGCGTAGGTTGCACCATCCACGTAGTTCAGCACGCGACCGTTAATGCCCACACCGTTCAGAGAGCGGAAACCGAGGTTGTTCGAACCAACCCACGATGCGGTGGCCAGGCCGCGGGTGTAACCCACCTGCCAGGTCTGCGAGGAGTTATCGTTCGTACCGGTCTTCGCAGCCGAACCGTTCGGCAGGCCGATACCGCGCTGAGAAGCAGAACCGCCAGGCTGGATAACGCCCTTCAGAACCCAGCTGACACCGTTTGCGATATCCGGGTCCAGAACCTGCTCGCACTGATTCTGGTATTCCTTCATGGTGTCGCCGTTGTTCTTTAGGATTTTATCAACGGGGCGCGGGGTGCAGTACTTACCTTCGGAAGCGAAGATCGCGTACATCGAAGCGCTGGTCAGCGGGGAGATACCGTACTTGGTACCACCAATGTTGGTACCCAGGTCGGGGATGCTGTGCAGCGGCTCGCCGGTACCGTCCAGCGCGTGCATCTTGATGGACAGGTCGTGCACATCGCACAGGTCCAGCTGGGAGAGCATGCCGTACAGGTACGAGTTCAGCGACTGGCGGATACCGTACGCCGCGGTGTTGTAGCCTAGGCCACCGTTGAACGCGTTCTTGTAGGACCAGCCGTTTGCCTGGCCGGTGTAGTAGTACTTGCCGCCGTCGTAGCAACGGGCGTTCCAGCCGAAGCTGGTGGGCCAGAACAGCTGGGTACCGTTCACGGTACCGTTAGCACCGCGGCCGGAAATCAGCCACTGAGCCAGAATAATCGGCTTGAAGGTCGAACCGGGCTGGAAGCCGCTGGTACCGCCGTAGGCCGCGTCAACGTTGTAGTTGTACTCGGTCTTGGAGTGGTCGTTCGCGTCGGCGGGGGTACCGAGCTCGGTGTTCTGAGCCATGGCAATCACGCGACCGGTACCCGGCTCGACACTGGTCAGCGCGGAGTTCACGTCGTTCCAGTTGGTGGCGGCCGGCTGGGTGGAGTCCACAGCCTGCTTGGCCACGGTCTGAGCCTCGGGGTTCAGGGTGGTCACAATCTTCAGACCGCCGCGCTTAATCGCGGTGTTGCGCAGCTCGGCGGTAGCGCCCAAGCTTTCGTCCTGCAGCAGGTAGTTCACCACGTAGCGGCAGAAGAAGGCCTTATCGCCGCTCAGGGAGCAACCCTGCGACTTGGGGTGGACGTCGAGCTTAATATCGCTGGCGATAGCCTCGCTGTATTCCTTATCGGAAATCTTGCCGTCGCGCAGCATGGTGCCAAGCACCACGTCGCGGCGTTCACGGGCGAGTTCGGGGTTCACGGTCGGGTCGTACACGTTCGGTGCCTGCACCAGACCGGCAAGAAGCGCGGACTGGGCCACGTTCAGGTCCTTAGCGGAGATGCCCCAGTAGTACTGTGCGGCAGCTTCGACACCGTAGTTGGAACCACCCAGGTTCACGATGTTCAGGTAGCCCTCAAGGATTTCATCCTTGGACTTGTTCTGCTCCATCGAAATCGCAAGCTTCATCTCGCGAATCTTTGCAGCGTACGTCTTGTTACCGTTGAGGGTCGCGGTAGCGTCCTCACCGCGGGACACCGCGGCGTCCACGATCAGGTTGTTGACGTACTGCTGGGTCAGGGTGGAAGCACCCTGGCGGCGGCCGCTATTGGAGTTAACGATGTTGTTGAGGAACGCACGGCCAATACCGATCGCGGAGACCGCACCGTGCTTGTAGAAGTCGCGGTCCTCAACCGAAACGATGGCGTCCTTCATGTGCTGAGAAATCTGGTCCAGCTTGACCGGGTCGCGGTTCTCGTCGAAGAAGGTCGCGATTTCGGTGGTGCCGTCCGCAGCGTAAATCGTCGAGGGACGCGAGAAGGGACCTTCCGCAATATCTTCGGGGAGGTCCTGGAACCATGACATCGATGCGTTCGCGACCATGCCGGCACTCACGGCCGGAGGCACGACAATGATTGCCGCGAGGAAACCGGCAATCACGCTGAACGCGAGGAACTGCAAAAAATCTCCCGGGCGGCGACGCGCACGGGTTTTCTTAGATGAAGCCATTCATTCAGTTTAACCCATGAAGCTGTGAGAGGAAGCCCTCTCTGGAGAGAACCTCGGTTGAGGCGCTCACTCGGGTTTTCCGACCGCTAGATAGCCGCCGGAGACGCGGAAAGGGAGGCGCAGCACGTGAAAAACACAATGTGACAATCCCTTTTACAAGTAGGGCCCCGAAAGCTAGGCTAGAGGGTATGAAGAAATGGGAATACGCAACTGTACCGCTGATGATCCACACGACCAAGGCAATCCTCGATAACTGGGGCGAGGACGGCTGGGAGCTCGTCACCGTGCTCCCCGGTGCCTCCGCACCCGCCGGCGCAGCCCCCGCATCGAACATGGTCGCGCCCACTCAGGGTAACCCCATCGCCTACTTTAAGCGCGAGAAGGCCGACTAAACGTCGCCCCTCCGGCGGCTCCCCCAGCTATCTTCGCTCCGCGCCGAAAACGTGGCTGCAATTGGGAATAGCTGAGGCGGGCCGCCGGTTAGCCGTTTAACCCTTCGAAAAGTGAAGGGTACACCGCGGACCCGTGGAAAGAACTGTATAACGGCACGCAACGCACACATCTCATCACCGTCCGGGTGTGAACACCCGCAATCCTTCTGGAGTAATCATGACTGAATCTCGCATCGAAGCCCGCATCCGCGAACTCGGCTACGAGCTGCCCGTCGCACCCGCCCCCGTCGCCGCCTACGTTCCCGCGGTGACCTCCGGCTCCTACGTGTACACCTCCGGCCAACTGCCCTTCGTCGACGGCGTTCTGCCCGCCACCGGTAAGGTCTCCGGCTCCGGTGAAGAGGGCTTCGTGAACCCTGAGGATGCGAAGAAGTACGCGGGCATCAGCGTGCTGAACGCCCTGGCCACCGTTAAGTCCGTGATTGGTGACCTGGACCGCGTTCAGCGCGTCGTAAAGGTTGTGGGCTTCGTGGCCTCCGAGGTGAACTTCACCGCTCAGCCGGCCGTAATCAACGGTGCCTCCGAGCTGCTCGGCGAGATTTTCGGCGAGGCTGGCCAGCACGCCCGTTCCGCCGTGGGCGTGCCCGTGCTGCCCCTGGATTCGCCCGTCGAGGTCGAGATTATTGTTGAATATGTCTAATCAGCTGTACACCGGCGCACTGCCGCTGTCGGCTATCCGCGCGGCCCAGGCGCAGCGCGCCTCTCAGGAAGGTCGCCAGGTTGAGACTCCCGGCGGCGCCCACGACGTGAAGACGCTGCCCCTGCCAGTGCAGGAGCGCCGATTCGGCACTGCGGAGGTACCTGCCGAGCCCGAACGTCCCCGCATGTTCACGGGCCGCAACTCCTCGCCCGCACCCCGCACCGAGGCCATTCAGCGCCTCTACGTGATCCCGGAGTTCATGCGGGCCGCCGCGGAAAGCTGGTGCGAAGAGGGTAACGAGGGAACCCCCGGTTGCACGATGCGCCAGGCGGCCTCCGTCATCTTTGTGCGCGACGGCGACAACGGTTTGGAGACCATCTTGACCTACCGCCCGGGCACTTCACCGCTGGGCGTGGTGGCCTTCCCCGGCGGTACCGCGCTCCCCGGTGACGACGAATCCGCCTCCTGGGTGGGCCCCGGCGCCGAATACTGGCAGAAGCAATTTCACTACTCCGACGTGACGAAAGCACGCCGCAGCGTCATGGCCGCCGTGCGCGAATCCTTCGAGGAGACGGGTATTCTGCTTGCCGGCGAGGATGAACAGGACGTCGTGGAACGCTCCAGCACCCCCGAGCTGATGACCTGGCGCGAGGCAGTGGCCGATCAGGACAAGAGCTTCGCGCACTTCCTGTCTTCGAGCGGGCTCAGTATTCGCGCTGACCTGCTGCGCCCCGTGGCGCGCTGGCAGTCCCCGGACTTCTTCCTCAAGCGCTACGACATCGCCTACTTCACCACCGCTCTGCCGGTGGGGCAGGACCCGAAGCTGTTGCTCGGCAAGGGCGTGTGGGGTGATTGGCTGAACGTGCGTGAGCTTCTGGAAGCGCGCGATACGAGCGAGCTGGGCGACCGCATCGGCCAGCCCAATACTGTGGGTCGCCGCCTGGAAGAGCTCGTGACCCCCGGCGTCATGTGCATGCTGGAGTCTCTCGCGAGGGCCCAAACCTCGGTGGCGTGGCTGTCGAAGCGCCGCCGCATCGAGGTGCGCAAGGCCGTGCTCGTGAGCCATAACGGCGCTTGCATGCTCTCCTTCACCGAGGTGGAGCCTCCCGCTCCGACCGGGCCGGTCTTCACCGGAGGCCTGGGCGCGGTGCCCCAGACCGGAAGCGAGCTGGACGGACGCGTCGCATAGCCTCGGGCCTGCGCACGCTGGGCATGCACACTCTCAGACCGACCGTTACCGAGGCCCAAGTTGCCTCGGCCGCACCGCTCAACGCGCAAATTAACGGCAGGAGCCGCCTCCCCATGCAAAGGAGGCGGCTCCTGCCGTATTCAAAGCGTGACGTCGCGGCACTCATCCTGCCTGGCAGGGCCGGGATGAAAGACCGCAAGGTCGAAGAATGATAGCGGTTATGCCGCTACCGCCTAGCGGGAACGCTGGCGCAGGCGGGGCAGATCGAGGATGACCACGGCGCGTGCTTCCAGACGAATCCAGCCGCGGGAAACAAACTCGGCCAGAGCCTTGTTCACGGTCTCGCGGGATGCGCCAACCAGCTGTGCCAGCTCTTCCTGGGTCAGCTCGTGTGCAACGAGCACACCGTCGGTTGCGGGGCGGCCGAAGCGGTCGGCCAAATCCAGCAGAGCCTTGGCCAGGCGGCCGGGAACATCGGAGAAGACCAGATCAGCCAGGGCCTCGTTAGCGTGGCGTAGGCGACGAGCCAGGGTCTTGATAACCTGGTCGGAAATCGAGGGGTCGAGCTGCTGGGCACGTTTGAAGGACTCGTGCTTAATAGCTGCCAGGCGGGTCTCAGAAACAGCCACCGCGTTGGTCGAACGGGGCGAAGGATCGAAGAGAGCCATCTCGCCGAACACATCGCCGGGGCCCATGATGGCGACCATGTTCTCGCGGCCATCGGCGGCGGTGCGACCCAGCTTCACCTTGCCGGAGAGCACGGCAAAGAGCTGATCGTCCTGGTCACCCTCGTAGAAGAGGACGGCGTTACGGGAGAGGTCAATCTCCTGAATGTCATCGGTCAGCAGGGCAAATGCTGCGTCGTCAAGGTTCGCAAAAAGAGGGGTGCGACGGAGGATCTCGAGATCCATGAAGTTCTCCTAGATATGAGGTGAAGAGCCGAAGCCCGTGATGTGCAGTGAGTGAGCCTGAACCTATGTAAAGTATCTCACAACTGAAGTGTGAGACGGCTCAAGCGGGTGTGACATATTCAACTGATAAGAGCGTACCCTAAAATTTTGGTTTAAGCACTCAGAATCCGGAGCTTTACAACAAAAGTTTTTCATTCCCGGCAAATTCTAAGGTTTAGCACAGCTTATGGGTCTACTATCGGTCCATTGGGTGTGCCCACCGACGGGCCGCATATCGTAGGTGCATCCCTGATCATTTCTACCCACCCCCAAGGAGGCCCCGTCAAAATGGCTGACATTAACCCCCTTGATATCGTCATCCCCATTCTTCTACTGCTCTACTTCCTCGCCGGAATCCGTAGCGGCTTCTTCACGACCCTCGGCACCTTCCTTGGCCTCGGCCTGGGCGTTTGCGCCGCTGCCTGGCTCGTGCCCCTGGCCGTCGCCTCCGTCGGGACCCAGTGGAGCCTCATTACCGCGGTTGGCGTGCTCATCCTCTGCCTGACCATCGGGCAGTGGCTGGGCATCGTCGCCGGACGTACCATCCGGAAGGTCACCGACGTTACCCCGCTGAAGGGCATCGAACGATTCTTCGGCGGCGTGCTCAACCTCGCCGCCTGCGCCCTCGTGCTGGTCGTGCTGACCATTTCGATGCGCACCGTGCCCATCCCGCAGCTGAACACTGCGCTCAGCCAGTCCAAGACCCTGACCTGGATGGTCACCAGCACCCCCGACGCCCTTAAAGACCAGATCGACTCGGTCCGTAACAACGTGCTCGCCTCCACCTCCATTCCCGAGGTCAGCGAGCTCATCGCCCCCGAAGCATCCGCCCCGACCCAGAGCGTTGAGTCCGATGCGCTTGACGCTGCCAGCGCCTCCGTCGTGGAGATCCTGGGAGCCGCAGAGCAGTGCGGCTACACCTCCACCGGATCCGGCTTCGTGGCCGACACGGGCCTGGTCGTCACCAACGCCCACGTGGTCGCCGGCGTGACTTCCCCGGTCGTGCAGGACTCCCGCGGACGCACCTGGCCCGGCACCGTGGTCTACATGGATAGCGAACAGGACCTCGCGTTCATCAGCGTGCCGAAGTTTCCCCTGAAGCCGCTTACCATCGGTAAGAACGCCTCCGCGGGTAGCCTCGTGACCTTCATGGGCTACCCCAAGGGCGGCCCGTTCAAGGCGCTGCCCGCCACCGTGCAGGGCATCGGCAACACCCAGACCATCGACGCCGACACCGGCCGAGCCAACGCCATGCGCCAGGTCTATCAGCTGGCAGCCGACGTTCAGCACGGCAACTCCGGTGGTCCCGTCCTCGACGAGAACGGCAACGTGGTTGGCGTGATTTTCGGTAAGGCAACCACCGGCCAGACCGGCTACGCCATCACCGCGACCACCCTCAAGCAGGCCCTGGCCGAGGGCGGTAACAACACCGCCGCCGTCTCCACTGGATCCTGCCGTAAGTAGCTAGTATCGAGCCGCGGAACAGCGGCACAACAGATCAGGCTCCCGCCCTCGCACGAGGAACGGGAGCCTGAACTATTTCACGAACGGGGGAGGGCAAGTTACTCAGCGAGATGCTGCGATGCTATTCCGCCAAATGCTGCACTGGGCTATTCCGCCAGATGCTGCGCTGCTATTCCGCCAGATGCTGCGCTGCTATTCCGCCAGATGCTGCGCCAGGAAATCTACCGCCATGACGTAACCGTAAGCGCCGGCACCGGCAATCACCGCGGTGGCCTGCGGGGATACGAAGGAACGGTGACGGAACTCCTCACGGCGGTGAACGTTCGACAGGTGCACCTCAACCACCGGAAGCTCCGCCGCCTCCAGAGCGTCGTGAAGCGCCACGGAGGTATGCGTGTACGCCGCCGGATTGATAATGATGGCGGCCCCGCGCGTGCGGGCACGCTGAATCTCGTCCACCAGAACACCCTCGTGGTTGGACTGCATGAATTCAACGTCGAAACCGTGGGCGGCGGCACGCTCACGCACTGAACGCTCAATATCGTGCAGGGTCGTGTAGCCGTACACCTCGGGGCGGCGCTGCCCGAGCAGGTTCAAGTTCGGGCCGTTAAGCACAAAAATCGTATCTGACATAGAACCAGTGTGGCACAGCAGGCACCCGCACAGTACGAGCCAACGCGAACTGCCCAGAAAATGACGCGGTATAGAAGACGGGGGGCCAACTACGGTGAACCTCGCTACCGTCCGCACCCCAAAGCCCGGTACCCTCACGCTATGACCGAGAACGCCACCCACCCCGCAACGGCCGCACAGAACACCCCGGCCCAAGACACTGCGGCAGACAACACCGAATCACTCCTGCAGATTCGCGTCGTCCCAGAGTTCAAAGCCGCCGCGGCCGCACGCCGGCTCAAGGCCCGCGCACCCGAAAGCCACCTCTCCACGGTGCGCCGCGCCCGCAAAATCAACCGTATCCTGGGTGAAACCTACCCCTACGCGGTCGCCGAACTCGACTTCGACACCCCCTTCGAGCTACTCATCGCCACCGTGCTCTCGGCGCAGACCACCGACGTGCGCGTCAACTCCGTGACCGGTGCGCTCTTCGCCCGCTACCCGGATGCCACCGCGCTCGCCTCCGCACGCTACGAGGAGGTCGAGCCCTACATCCAGTCCCTCGGCTTCTACCGCGCCAAGGCACGCTCCATCGTGAACCTCTCGCGCCAGCTCGTCGAGGAGCACGGCGGGCAGGTGCCCTCCACCCTCGAGGAGCTCGTCAAGCTCGCCGGAGTCGGCCGCAAAACCGCAAATGTGGTGCTCGGCAACGCCTTCGGCGTGCCCGGACTGACCGTCGACACGCACTTTGGCCGCCTGGCCCGCCGCATGGGATTCACCACCGCCGAGGCCCCCGAAGCGGTCGAAAAGGACGTTGCAGAGCTCATCGAACGCAAGGACTGGACCATCTTCTCGCACCGCATGGTCTACCACGGCCGCCGCATCTGCCACGCCAAGAAGCCCGCCTGCGGCGTATGCCCGGTTGCAGATCTCTGCCCCTCTTACGGCATCGGCGAGACCAACGAGCAGAAGGCCCGCAAGCTCATGAAATACGAAATGGCCCCCGGCCGCGAGGACCTGCACCTTCGCTTTCTGCAGGGCGCAACCCGCCGCCAGCTACAGGCCGAGGGGTACCCGCTCAGCGCCTAGCCGGCCCCTGCCGTACACTGGTGAAATCGCCGTAGACGGCCCGCACGGATAGCGCGAGCCATGGACGAGCACAACCCCACGCCTGCATACGATGCGGAGAGCAGCCAACTATGACCGTGACCAGCGGAACCGAGCACCCTGCCCGTGACCTTCTCGAGGCCCTCGCCAGCGGCGGGGTCGAATTTGACGTGGACGCCCTGCTACGCAGCGCCCCCGCCAGCCCCCTGAGCAAGGAGGCCGCCGTGCTGATTCTCTTCGGCGTGCTCGATGACTCGCCCTCCACGGGCGAATTCGAAGGATGCCCCGAGAACGTGGGTGCCGACCTGGACATGCTTCTGCTCGTGCGCGCCGCAACACTGCGCGCGCACGCCGGTCAGCCCGCCTTCCCCGGCGGGAAAATCGACCCCGAAGACTACGCGCTCGCCGAGTCCACGGGCGAACCGGTCGCACACATCGCCGCACTGCGCGAGGCCGTGGAGGAGACCGGCCTGGACCCCGCCGGCGTGCAGGTCCTCGGTCAGCTACGCACCCTGCCGCTTCCCATCAGCGACTTCATGGTCACCCCCGTCATCGGTTGGTGGAACAGCCCCGTGCCTGTCAGCGTGGTCGACCGCAACGAATCGGCCCTCATCGCGCGGGTTCCGGTGCGCGATCTGCTCAACCCCGCCAACCGGCACACCGCCTACATCAAACGCGGCCGCACCTCGCACCGCACCCCCGCCTTCGATGTGCGCATGCCCGGCGGTGAGGAGTTCACGGTGTGGGGATTCACCGCGATTTTGCTGGACCGCATCTTCGACTCGCTTGGCTGGACCGTGCCTTGGAACCGCAACGATCTACGTCCGGCACCCGGGTACGAGCCCTAAATCTACCGGCCGTATGGCGTGCCGGCCAGCCGGTGGAGCCAGCCGGTGGAAACGAACGCGGCCCCACCCCGCGGCGGCCCGCACAGCCCGCCGCGGGTTATTTACCTTCGGAGTAATCGTGCACGTGGTGCACCGAGACGGGAAAATCCACCGGGACCCTGCCGAAAAGCAGACGCGCCGCCTCCGCCGCACACTCGCGCACGATGCGAGCCACGCGCTCGGCCTCCAGCTCCGGACCGCACAGCAGCAGCTCATCGTGCAGAAAATAGACGATGCGGGTGCGCATGGGCATGCCGAAAATCGTCTCCGTCAGCAGGCGGGTGCGCACCGAACCCATCCAGCACAGCGCCCACTCCGCGGCGGTTCCCTGAACAATAAAGTTGCGGGTCATGCGGCCGTGAGCACGCGCGGTCGACACCGCACGCGATTCGGCCGCCGGCGAGGAACGATCCGCCACAATCTCGCGAAAACGATCGCTCACCGGCGGTGAAGTGCGCCCCAGAAAAGTCGTCACCTGACCGCCCGCCTCACCGATGCGCGCCGCCCGCTCCGTGAACTCCATGGCCTGCGGGAAGAGGGCCGCAACGTGCGGAAGAAGCGCCCCAATCTCGCCGCTGCGTCCGCCGTACATGATGGCGAGCATGCCCACCTTGGCGTGGGCGCGCTCCGTCAGACCCACGCCCTTGAGACGCGCCAACTCCGCGATGCCGGCGTACAGGTCGGCGCCTCGTCCGGCCGATGCGAGCGCCTCATCCCGGCTGAGGGCCGCCAGGATGCGCGGCTCAATCTGCGAGCCGTCCGTCACCGTCAGAATCTGCCCCTCCGGGGCCTGAATTGCCTGCCGAATCTCGGCGGGAAGCTGCAGGGCACCGCCGCCCGAAGCGCCCCAGCGCCCGGTCGCGGCCCCGCCCACCTCGAGGTGCGGGCGGAAAGCGCCCTCAGAAACCCAGGTGTCGGACCACGTCCAGCCGTTGGCGGTCCAGATGCGGTACAGCTTCTTGTAGCGCAGAATCGGTTCAATGAGGGCCTGCCGCTTCTGCCGCTGCGAGGGCACGGCCTTCGCCCAGCTCTTGAGCTCCCAGGACCGGGTCGACGTCACCGAGGCACCCGCCGACTGCAGGGCGTGCAGAAGCTCCTGCGGTGAGTCGGGGTTAAGCGTGGGCATGAACAGCATACGCTGGATCTCTTCGACCAGCTCCTGCATCTTTTGTGGGCGTTGGCCGGGCTCGGGCCGGGGGCCCAGTAGTTCCTGCAGGTGTTCGTGGTGAGCCCTCACGTTAAAGGGGATGCCGTAGTACCCGATTTCGGCAGCGACGAGGGCGCCCGCCGATTCGGCCGCCGCCAGCAATCGCAGACGTTCGGGATGCTTCGAGGAGCTGATGGCCCGCGCCTGGGCCAGCCATTCGCCCATGAGGGCGCGCACGACGGGGTGTTCCGGCAAAAGACGGACGGGCCCGGCCGAAAGCTGTGCCTCGAAGGGCTCGTGAGGCGCTGGCTCAAGAAGATCGTGGGTCCCCGAGGCCTGCGCGGGATTCTTTGCGGAAGCACCGGCTGAACCGGCGTTCTTCTGAGCGGCACCGCTCAGGAAATCCGCGCCGAATAGTTCCTCCTGCCCCTGAATTTGGCGGGCCACCGGCAGGTATCCCTGGGGCTCTAGAGCCTCGGTGAGCTCCGAGAGGTCCAGCTCGGTTTCGTAGCTGACAAAGCGGCTGGGATGCGTGGCTGCGGTCCGCAGAATACGCTGCACGAGCCGCAGATCGTAGCACTGGTGCACGCGCACCCCGCGCCGCAATAGCAGGGGTGCGATGTGACGGGTATCGGCCCAGATCCAGCGCGGGGGTCGGCGGTCCGGGGACCGCTCGGCCCTCCGCTCAACCTCGCGCACGTAGGCCGCCAGGTTCGCGGCGCTGACCCGGTCTGCGCGCAGAATCTGCGGAATGAAGGAAGGGTCGGCCAGCTGCTCGGCGGTGGGGTCTTCGTAGTGGAAAGCTCCCCAGGACGTCACCGGGCTCTCCGCCCGTCCGCGCGCGGGCACGCCCGCCGCAATGCGGGCGGTGACGGGCTGATTCGCGGTGCCGGTGCGGGCCGTGATGTCCGCACCGGTGGCGGGGCTGAGGAGGATGTACATAGTTCCATTATCGGTGACGACCGGGTGCGGGCCGTGACGGGGCGTCGAGCCTGTGGATAGTAGGAGCGGCTGAGCGGCTGAAGGGGTTGTGCGAGGCTGGGGGCGCTGTGCGAGGCCGGGATGCCGTGTGAGACAGGGGTGCTGTGCGAAGCGGGGGCGGGTCTTGAAGCGGGTGAGTTTTGGAGTAAGCGAGTTTTGGGGCGGACGACTTTGGGGCTGTGCGGTTTTCGCGTTTCGTCATAAAGCCGTCGGAACGGAGGCTGAGCGGCCAAAACGAGGCGAAAACGCCCTGTGGATAACGGATTTTTCGGGGTTTAAGCCGGAATTATCCACAGAACGATTGTTCTATATTTGGGGGTTTTCCTCACGTGGTGTGATGAACCCATGAAGAATACCGACCAGCTACAGAACCCGCAGCGCACCCTACTCGCTGACTCGCCGCGCGTGAGGGCGCAGATTCCTCCGCGGGAGTCGGAACAGGGCCTTGCCCCCACACCGCCAGCTGGGGCGCCTCACGGGGTGCCTATGCCTAGCGGGGTGTCTGCCGGGGCGAGTGTTTCCGCGCTGATGGTGCCCGAAGACTACCGGGCCCGCGCCGTGGCCGTACAGGCGAGGGAGCGCATCCTGCGTTCCCCGGAATGGAGCTCCCTCGCGCTCGACGGAGCCGCGGCCTTTAATGGGCCCTCATCAGCACAGCCCTTCTTCGAGTCGCCGTTGCGTCCTCTCCTCGAGGGGGTCGTGGAGGAGGTTATCGCCGAGATAGACGGAGCCCCGCCGCCCGGTGCGCTCCCGGGGTCGCCCCGGGTAGCCCCGGGGATTCTGCACCGTTTTATGCCCCGGGTCCTCTCGGGTACCCTATCCCTACGGAGAAAGCCGGGGAAGCTACCGGGCGTTTTTACTGCACATCCCGCAGGTCCGCGCGCCGCCGAACGGGGGACCGCCCCGTGGAGCTACCCCAGCGTCGAACACGTACCCGTCGACCGAGAACTGGCTCTGCGCTACCTGGGGTCTGAGCTCTACGGGTTTGGCGCGCTCGATTTGCTCCTCGAAGCGGGGGAAAAACTCGGCGCCGCCATCACCGACATCTACGTGAACTCACCCTGCGATATTTGGGCGGGCCTCGGTGGTGAGGTTCGCCCCGTCGCCCTGAGCCTCGGCAACGAGCAGCGAGTGCGTGCCCTGGCCGAGCGCCTTATTCGCCGCCGCGGTGGGCAACTGGATACCGCGCACCCGGCTGCCGACGTCAGCGATGAGGTGGGTCGACGCATCCACGCCATCATTCCGCCCCTGAGCGAGCGCACCCGCCTGTCCATCCGATTGCCGGCAAGGGAACGCCCTGGCCTAAACCGCCTCGTCAGCGTCGGATTGTGTGATGCCGCAACCGCCGACTACCTGCGTCGCATGGTGGCCGAGCGCCGTGGATTCGTCATTAGCGGCGGTACGGGAACCGGTAAGACGACGCTCCTCAACGCCCTGCTGGGGCTGTGTGAACCGGCCGAGCGCATCGTCATTCTGGAGGACACCCCGGAGCTCGCCCCCGAACACGAGCAGGTCGTTGCCCTTAGAACCCGAGCCGCGAATTCAGAGGGGGCGGGCGCTATCGGCCTGGGCGAACTCATCGTGCAAGCCCTGCGCATGGGCCCGGACCGCCTGGTTGTGGGGGAGTGCCGCGGGGCGGAGGTGGTGCACCTGCTGACCGCCATGAATACCGGTCACCGCGGTGCCGGGACCACGCTGCACGCCAATAGTGCCGAGGCGGTGCCTCGCCGGCTGATTGCCCTGGGCGCGCTCGCGGGCCTGGATTATAGAACGGTTGCTCTGCATACGGTGACGGCTTTTGAGCGCATTATTCACCTCGAGCAGCAGGGCGGCCGCCGCCGCATTGAGGGCGTGTATAGCCTGCACGTTGAGGGGCCCGAAGAGCGGTTGCGGGTGCGGAGGATTCCCATTAATCCGGAGCCCGGTCGAGGGGTAGCCCCGTCGGAGTCAGCCGGAGGCGTCCGGGAAAGGGGGAGAACATGAGGGCCGCACGAACCGCCTCGCTGAACCTGCGGGAGCGCTGGGAGAATCGCCGCCCCGGCGCGGCGGATGCCGAAGAGATGCGCGTGTGGCCGCTCGTGTTGCGTTCCCTGGCCCTCAACCTGCGATCGGGAATGAGTCTGCACGAGGCGGTGCAATCCCTCTCGTACCCCGAAGAGCACCCACGGATCGGTGAAGATATTCGCCGGTTTATCCGGGCTCTGGAGACCGCCGCGGCCTGGGGACTATCGCCGCATCTGGCTTGCGAACAGGTTCTTGACGAGGACGAACGCAGCCTGAGACCTCACAGCCGAGAACGCCTGCGCGACCTGTCCCTCAGCCTGCGCATGAGCGAAAACGCCGGAGCGCCCCTGGCCACCAGTCTGGAGCGGGCCGCCGAGCACGCCGAGGAACGTATCGATGCGCTCCTGGGACGGCAGAGCGCGCTGGCGGCGCCTCGAGCTACCGGTCGAATCCTCTCGTGGCTACCGCTCATCGGGCTGGGACTGGGAATGTTGATGGGCAGCGATCCGCTGGGCGTGCTTACCGGCTCGGTGGCCGGTGCCCTCGCGGGCTTGCTCGGATTCGCCCTGGCTTTTATCGGGCGAGGATGGACGGCCCGGCTGGTGCGCCGGGCCGAGGAGGAGAGTGAGGGCAGGAGCTCCCCGGCCGCTCAGCCCGTCCGACTCGGTGGGCACCTCGCGAGGGAACCGACCGGTCGTGAGGCTCGACGCTTCGGCTCTTTGGGGCACGCGTCTTTGGGGCACACGGAAGCCTGCGCTCCACCCGGAGTGGACACGGCTCTCATGTTGGAGCTGCTCGCCGCGCAGCTGAGGGCCGGGCTCTCGCCACTTTCGGCCCTGACGGCTCTCGCCGAGGCCCTGAACAGCGGGCAACTGCGAGCGATATGCCGCCGACTGCAGATGGGAGCCACCTGGGAGGCGGCCTGGGCCGGAACCGCCACGGGAAGCTGGGGTCCGCTGAGGGACGCACTCGCCCCGGCCTACACCGCCGGTAGCCCGAGCGCGCCCCTGCTCAGGGCCCTCGCCGACGCGCAACGCCTGAGTGAGCGTCGCGCCGCGGAGCGGGCCGCCGGAAAACTTTCGGTTGCCCTGGTCGTACCCCTCGGACTCTGCTCCCTACCGGCATTCATCTGCCTGGGCATCGTGCCCATCCTCATTTCGCTCCTGCCGACCCTCACCGGGTAGGCCCCGCGGGAACGATCCCACATTCTCGCGCCGAGTTGAACGAACCGCTCGGTGCGCAATCCCAAATACCTTGAGAAAGGAAGACCAATGACGAACATTCTGACCCCCACCTACCCCGAACGACGTGGAGAGAATGAAACCGACCGCTACGAGGCGGAGGCTGCCCAGACTATCCTCGGGCCCGTGCCGCTCTCGGTTGCCATCGCCACGACCCTCAAACAATTGCGCGAGGAATGTGCGGACCTCTTCGACGGGGATGAATTGCCCGATACGAAGGCCCCCAAGATTACCCTGCCCGGCGCCTCGAGCGAGGCCCCGATGGGGCTCCCGCAGGAGCTGGCTCAGAGCGAAGAACGCGTTCTGAATATTGCCCGTGCCCTGGCCGAGGGATGCACCCTAGACTCTTGTGGCCCCACCTGCTGCGCGCTGGGTTGCGCACTTGACGAAGGCGAAGAACGTAGCTCGCGCGCTGCGGGAGATGGGACTGAGCCCGCTGAACCGACCGGGTGTTACGGGACTTCATGCGGGGACGAACCGCTCGTGCGCTCCACCGCTCTCGGTGCCGCGGAGCGTGAAACGCACGAAGCCGAACGTTACGCCCCCGCCGGTGACGTGGAGGAGGGCGCATCCACCGCGGAGTACGGAATCGTCATGCTTGCGGCGGTCGGTTTCGCGGGGCTGCTGGTGGTCATCCTCAAATCGGACGAGGTGCGTTCAATGCTCCTGGACATCGTGCGTAACGCCCTCTCGATTGCGGGAAACACGGGCCTGATATAGGGCTATAAGATATTGGGCCAGGCCTAATTGTGACCGGTAGAAACACCTGGAATATCAGCACAGAAAGGAGGAATAAAGAATGACCGTTCGTGTCATTTTAGGTCGTATTGTGGGTAGGTCTCGGAGGCACAACCCTCGGCCCGAGGAACTGGGCGCCGTAACCGCCGAGTTCGCGGTGGCCCTGCCCGCCGTGACCGCGGTGCTCGCCCTCTGCCTGGGGGCAGCCTCCACCGGCGTGGCCCAGGTAAAGCTGGAAGAATCGGCCCGGGCGGCGGCCCGTGCAGCCGCCCGGGGCGACTCGGAAGCCGAGATTCGTGCGGTCGTCGAACGCATCGACCCGGCGCAGAGCGTGCAGGTGAGCGCGGCGAACGGGGAGCCTGGTGAGGCCTCGCAGGTGCAGGTCGTGGTGACCCGCCCCGCTCCCGGCGTTATCGGCGCCACGACGGGATGGACCCTGCGAGCCGAGGCTCACGCCCGACAGGAAGGAGACATCGATGAACCGGAAGAACCGGGAGGGCACAGCGCCGACTCTGGCGAACCCGGCTAGGGCGGGCGACCCGGTATCCGCGGGGTCCCGGGAGGAGGGCAGCGGCACAGTTCTCGCGTTGGGCATCGTGGCCGTTCTGCTGATTATGACGGTGACGGTGGCCGGACTCATCGGGGTGGTTTCCGCCAATCGACGAGCCTCCTCCGCGGCCGATCTCAGCGCCCTGGCCGCGGCGGACGCCTACAGGGGTCTTGCCTCCGGAGACCCCTGCGAGGTGGCCAAGGAATGGGCCGTCAAGAACGGCGCCCGGCTGGAGGCGTGCATCTTCCCGGACCGACCCGAAACCGTGGAGGTGACGGTCGCAGTGCCGGTCAGCGGCCCGATGAGCGTGCTGGGCCCGGCGAGAGCGCGAGCCCGGGCGGGAGCCGCGCACCCGCTGGGGGAGCACGCCCCGGAAGTCCCCGAGGTTGAGGACCCTCCCGAGGAGATGCCCGCGGAGGAAGCGCCACCGACGGATTGAGCTTCGGGAGTCTAGCCCTCGACGGCTTTCTAATCCCTGGCGACTATCCCGGGAGTCGCCCCCTCTTCCGTATCGGTGCTTCCGTCGATGCTCTTCAGCATGGCCCTCAGCAGGGCCATCGCGCCGGCCTTGCTGAGGGGCTCGTTGCGGTTACCGCACTTGGGCGAGTGTACGCAGGAGGGGCACCCCTGCTCGCATCCGCAGCTTTCGATGGCCTCGAGGGTGGCGCTCAGCCACCGCCGAACCGCGCCGAAGCCGCGCTCGCTGATGCCCGCACCGCCCTGCGCGGCATCGTAAACGAAGATCGTGGGCTGGCCGGTATCAACGTGGTAGAGCGTGGAGAGCCCTCCCAGATCCCAACGATCGCTGGTGGCGATGAGGGGCAGCAGGCCGATGGCGGCGTGCTCGGCGGCATGCAGGGTGCCCGGGCCGTCCTCTTCGGTCACTCCGGCCCCGAAGAGGTAGCTGGGCTCGAACGTGAACCAGACGGCTTCGGTGATGAGCACCTCCGGGGGCATGGGCATGGGCTCGTTACCCAGGTGCTCACCGCCGTAGACCGAGAAACGTTTGTAGCCGGTCACCTGGTTGGTGACCTGAACCTGGCCGCGGTGCATCGTGAGGACGGTGTCGGAACTTTCGCCGGGGCCTACGCTGCGGGCCTCCTCGAAGCGTACGCGCGCCCGCTCGGCGAGCACTCGCACCTCGGTGGTTTCGATAGCTCGCGTGTAGAAGTCCGGGTTGGCGCGGCTGAGCAGAATCACGCGCTCGTCCTCGCTGAGGGATTCGACCACGTAGAGAACGTTCTGGTGAATATATACCGCTCCGGGGTGCCCCTGACTCATGGCGTGTGCGGCGTCCATGGTGCCGACGAGCGTACCCTCCTGCCCGTCGATGAGCTGGTAGGGGCCACCACCGGTTCCGCGGATGTCGACCAGGTCGGCGGCAGACTCGGCGTGCGTCCAGAACCAGCCGTCGGCGCGGCGGCGCAGGTACCCCTGCTGCACCAGGCGATCCAGGAGCGCCTCGGTGTGCGGGCCGAAAAGGTTCAGCTCCTCAACGCGGATGGGGGCCTCCTGGGCGGCCGCACAGAGCTGAGGGGAGAGCACATAGGGGTTGGTTGGGTCGAAAACGGTGGCTTCAACGTCCTGCCCAAAAATCGCCTCCGGGTGGTGCACCAGGTAGGTATCGAGCGGGTTGTCGTCGGCGATGAGAACGGCGAGCGCGTCCTGGCCGCCTCGTCCGGCTCTGCCGATGCGCTGGGTAAAGGATGCGCGGGTGCCGGGCCAGCCGGCCACGATGACCGCGTCCAGCCCGGAAATGTCGATACCCAGCTCCAGTGCGGAGGTGCTGGCCAGGCCCAGCAGCTCGCCGTTGCGGAGCCTGCGTTCGAGTTCGCGGCGCTCTTCGGGGGTGTATCCTGCCCGGTACGCGGCGACACGGTGGGCGAGGCCGGGCTCAACTTCGTCGAGGTAGCGTTGGGTCTTCTGTGAGAGGACCTCCACGCTGCGACGGGAGCCCGCAAAGACCAGCGAGCGGGTGCGCGATAGCACCAGGTCGGTGAGCATCTGCGCACCCTGCTCGATGGGGGAGAGGCGGCGCGGGGCATTCTGTTCGGCTTCGGATTTGAGGGCCTCCTGCTGGGTGCTGCGGGCACCGGCGGCCAGGCGGTCGGTTGCTGCGGGCGGGAGTAGCTCGGGTTCCCAGAGCACCACCGCAGTCTCGCCGCGGGCAGCCGTGGATTCGGTGATGGCGGTGACCGCCCGCTGCGGCACGCCAATGAGCTTGGCGAAGGACTCGACCGGGTTGGAGCTGGTGGCCGAGGCGCCGTAGAACACGGGCACGCTGCGGTAAAGGGCGCAGACGCGCCGTAGACGGCGCATCAGATTGGCGATGTGCGCGCCGAAGACCCCTCGATAGCTGTGGGCCTCGTCGAGCACCACGTAGCGCAGCCCGCGCAGGAAGGAGGCCCACTGCCGGTGGTTGCTCAGAATCGAGTAGTTGAGCATGTCCGGGGTGGTGAGGATGAAGTTGGCGTGCTCGCGAATCCAGCGGCGTTCGCCGGTGGGGGTGTCCCCGTCGTAGCTGGCCGGGTAAAGCCCGGGAAGATTGTAGGAGGTGAGGGCGGTGAGTTGGTCTGCGGAGAGTGCCTTCGCCGGAGAAATATAAAGAATATTCGCTCTATTATTGAGGTTCTCAGCCCCGGAATACGCGGAAGTTGAGCTCACCGGTTCGCCGCACGAAGCTCGGTAAACGGCGTCCAGCGTGGGCATCAGGTAGCTCAGGGTCTTGCCCGATGCCGTGCCCGTGGCAACGATAACGTGCCCGCCGCTACCCGGTCCCTCCGCGTGCGCGCGACCCGGCGCGGACATCTGGTCGCCGGGCGAAGCTGTGGGGTGCCCGCTCCGCCAGCCGTAGCGGGCGGCGCTCGCCTCCAGGGCGGCGTCAAGACCGGCGTGGGCCGCCTGCGCGGCGGCGACCTGGTGAGCGTATGGCTCCGAAATGCCGAGAGATTCGAAGGCCTCCACCACGCGCGGATGCATCCACTGCGGCCAGGGGGCGTGCTCCGCCTCGCGGGCCGGGATGGCGTGCACGTGGGTGATCTGCTCGGGCAGAGCGGAGGCGGGCGACAGCTCGGGGAGGAGGGCGCTCAGAGCCTGCTGGGTGGTGCCCGGAAGGTCGCCGAGGCGGCGGGGCACGCCGGGTGCCGCCGGTGGGCCCGAACGGTCTACGTTCGCGGATTGGGGGTCTGCGGGGTGATGAGCTGCGTGCTGGGGCATGGCTTCAATTGTAGGTCTCGGCTCGCGCGCGAACTCCCTCGTTCGTTACGGGCCCATCCGTCTTCGGTCGGAGGCGTTCCGGGGCATCGGGCGTATTTCTGTGCCGAGGGTTCGCACGCATCAAGGATTCTGTATGTATTGAGGGTATTGCACGTTAAAATAGTTTCGTGGCTCAAAATAAGATTATTCTGTATTACCAGTTCGCCCCCATCGCCGACCCGCAGGCGGTCATGCTCTGGCAGCGTGCCCTCTGCGAGAAGCTCGGCCTGCGCGGGCGCATCCTGATTTCCAAGCACGGCATTAACGGCACCCTCGGCGGCGAGATTAACGCGGTCAAGGCGTACACCAAGGAAACCCGCAAGTACCCCGGCTTCAAGAACATGGAGTTCAAGTGGTCCGAGGGTGGTGCGGAGGACTTCCCTCGCCTGTCCGTGAAAGCTCGCGACGAGATTGTGGCTTTCGGCGCTCCCGACGAGCTGCAGGTGGACGAGACCGGCGTCGTTGGCGGCGGCGTGCACCTGAAGCCCGAAGAGGTCAACAAGCTCGTTGAAGAGCGCGGCGACGAGGTGGTCTTCTTTGACGGCCGTAATGCCTTCGAAGCGAAGATTGGCAAGTTCAAGAACGCCATTGTCCCCGACGTGCGCACCACCCACGACTTCATTCGCGAGATTGAGTCCGGCAAGTATGACGACATTAAGGACAAGCCGGTCGTCACCTACTGCACCGGCGGCATCCGCTGCGAGATTCTCTCCGCGCTCATGAAGAACCGCGGCTTCAAGGAGATCTATCAGATCGACGGCGGCATCGTGCGCTACGGCGAGAAGTACGGCGATAAGGAACTGTGGGAAGGCTCGCTCTACGTCTTCGACAAGCGCATGCACATGGAGTTCACCCCCGACACCGTCACCATCGGCAAGTGCGAACAGTGCGGCGCGCCCTCGAATAAGTTCGAGAACTGCTCCAACGAGAACTGCCGTGAGCTGGTTCTGCTCTGCCCCGAGTGCGCAGCTGATGATGCGAAGCGCCACTGCGTGCCCGAGTGCTCGGTGGACCGCGAAGCCGCCGAGGTGAGGGCCTAATGGCCTCCGCCAAGGAGAACGCGGTTCAGATTTCAGAGCCCCGCGTTGAGGAACACCCGGCGATGGTCGTTGCCGGCGTTTCGCGGGTGTTTTCCCTGGATGAGGACTTCTCCCCGCTGTGGGATGAGCTGAATCAGAAGGCCTCCCCGGCAATGCTGGACGTTCTGAATGTGACCCAGTACCTGGGCGTGTGCACTCAGCCGAACCCGAAGGGGCAGGTCCGCTACACCGCGGGTTTCCTGGTTTCGGAGCCGGCGAGCGCGGCGAAGCTAGGTCTGGGCGTGCTGGAGTTGCCTGCGAGCACCTATGCGGTGGTTGAGGTGACCGGCCCGATTTCGGAGTCCATTCCGGCTGGCTTTGCGAGCTTTGAGGAGGCGTTCTTCGCGAAGAATCCGCAGTACCGCCCGGTTGGTGGCCTGGAGGTTTACGGCCGCGGCGATATGCAGGCGGCTGATTACCGTATGGAACTGTGGGTTCCGCTGGCGAAGCGTTCCTAATGTAGCTTGTTTCTGCGGTTATAGTTGCAGTTTTGGCTGTTGAATAGAAGGGCCCGGTGGTGCGATGTGTTCGTGCCGCCGGGCTTTTTGTGCCCTTTTTCAGCTATATTTTGCGCCAGCATTTTGTGGCGGTATGCGTGCCTCGTGTGGGTGAGGCGTGCGGGTGGTGTGTGCGGCGAAAGGGGAGCGGTGCTCTGTGTGTAATACTCCGAAACAAAATACTTGACATGTAAAGTATCTGGGTTTAGATTTAAACCACCAGCCCGGCACTACAAGAGCCCGAGCGCAACCCGCAAAGGAAAAACCATGAGCACCCCCACCGCCTCCAACAGCCAGAGCACCCCGCAGCTCGACGAATCCATCCGCATCAGCCACCTCGAACCCAAGGCTGGCACCGAAAAGAAGCTCGGCTTCCTCTCCTTCGGCCACTGGGCTGAGGTCCCCGGCTCCCGCGTACCGAACGCCGCAGAATCCCTGCACCAGGCCATCGACCTGGCGGTAGGGGCCGAAGACATCGGCCTGGACGGCGCGTTCTTCCGCGTGCACCACTTCGACCAGCAGCAGGCAACCCCCTACCCGCTGCTCTCCGCCATCGCGGCGAAGACCGAACGCATCGAACTGGGCACCGGCGTGATTGATATGCGCTACGAAAACCCGCTCTACATGGCAGAACTTGCCGCCATGGCAGACCTCATCGCGGCGGGCCGACTGCAGCTCGGTGTCTCCCGTGGTTCGCCCGAATCCGTGATTCGCGGTTTTGAGAGCTTCGGCTACTACCCGGCAGAGGGTGAAAACGAGAGCGACATGGCGCGCCGTCACCTCGACATCTTCCTCAAGGCAATCGAGGGTGAGGGTATGGCACCCAGCGCTCGCGTTCCCGGCAAGTACGCCCCCGTCCAGCCGCAGTCGCCGGGCCTGCGTGACCGCATCTGGTGGGGCGCGGGCACCGATAGCACCGCCGTGTGGACCGCGCAGAAGGGCCTGAACCTCATGTCTTCGACTCTGATGCTTGAAGATAAGGGTATTCCCTTCGACCAGCAGCAGGCGCAGCAGATTCGCCTCTTCCGCTCCGAGTGGGTGAAGGCGGGTAACTCGGGTGTTCCGCGTGTTTCGGTCTCCCGCTCGGTGCTGCCGGTGATTGATGAGACCTCAGCGCGCTACTTCGGTCGCCGCGCCGCGGAGGATTCACAGGATTACACCGGCATTATCGACAACAGCTTCTCTCGCTTTGGCCGTAGCTACATTGGTGACCCGGCGGAGATTGCCGAGGAGCTCGCTCGTGACGAGGCGGTTCAGGCAGCGGACACCGTGCTGCTGACCGTACCGAACCAGCTGGGCGTGGACTTCAATCTGAAGATGCTGGATGCCATCGTCAAGGAAATCAAGCCCGCGCTGACCACCAAGTAAATATCATAAAATTATTGAATTTATTGGTTATTTTAGAAATATTTATTGGTAAATAAATAGGGTGCAGAACGGTGTAAAAACAGCATGCTGTCTGGGTGTATCGTCCACGTGTAAGTTTGCGCTTTATTCCCTAAACTAATTTTCATTATGAAGATCGCCCCCGGAGCTATGATTCCGGGGGCGATCTGTGTGCTATCGGGCTATTTGAATCCGCATGTGAGGGTTGAGAATATGTGGGGTCGGGGCACATCCTATCGAGGCGCATCCTAGGTGGAAGGTCTGTTGCCTTGCGTCCTGAACCTTTCAAAGGTGGGGGAGCGGGTTTTTCCCTGTGTTTCATAAAGTCGTCCGACTCGTTGATTTGACGGGGCAGGGCAGCACTTTCGAGTAATATTTGTGTTGGGTAGGCAAAGGTGATAAACGTCACGATAATAGTGGCGACTCTCTTCTTCTGCCTGAAGGTAAGTGTTGGCTTCGGGGGTGAAGAGTGTGGTTTTTTGTGGCTTTCTACAAGAATAAATACCCGGAAAAAGGGGTATTGCCTGTTGTGGGCTATATTAAAGCCACATATTTCTCCGCACTGAAAATAAATAATTCAAAGCATATAAATGCAATTTATTTAAAAATTTTATTTAATGCATCTCAATGCATTTTTATTATCTTTTGAATATGCCTAGTCTTAACACGCCACCCAGGATTTTCCAACGACGATGAACCGTCGTGAAAAGGGTAGATCGAGTGCTCATCCGGAAAGCCCGGAGATAAGAGCGTTCTTCCAGGTGGATACTTCTTCCTGTACCGACCCTTTCAGAGCATCTTCGGTAGCGCATCGTGAATTATCACTCAACATACGAGATAAGGACTAGTCCTCATGACTTCTGAAAAATCCTCTATCGAGGCTCAGCAGCCCGGTTTGAGCCGCCGCCAGTTGGCAGCCGGTGCAGCCTGGGCAACCCCCGTTATCGCCGCATCCGCTGTCGTTCCGGCATATGCTGCCAGCACCGGTGATACTGCCGGCAGCGAATACGGTCTCTTCGTGACCACCGCTTATAACGGTGGTTTTGTCGGTTATACCCACAGTGATGACGCTGGTTTTAACGGCCCCACCAGCCCCCAGGCATACTGGGCTAACGGTGGCACCTATACCCCGACCATGAATGTTACTTCTGAAGGCTGCTTCACCGATGGTATGGCAAAGGTTGGCGCGGGTAGCTACACTCCTGTGACCAACTCTGGTAGCGGTTCTAACGGTGGTTATGTTAGCTCGACCGGCTTCTGGTTCTCTGTACCCACCACTGCGGTGAAGACCGGTACCGGTTACGTCTCTGGTTCTAAGGCAGTTCTGAAGGCGGGTGCGCGTTTCAGCACCCTGGTGACCGTGGTCGTCCCGACTACCTCCAACTGGAAGTGGACTCTCAACAATATTGCCCTTCAGCGATCCGCTCAGAAGTGGACTAAGACTCTCACCGGCCGCATGGGCGATTTGAATGCTACCGCTCCGTACCTGGGTACCGCGAACGTGGCTGGCACCTGGAATGCTTCTGTGCCGACCATCAAGGATAACGGCGACGGCACCGCAACCTTTACCGGCACGATTACTTACACGACCAGCCGAGATTACACTCTGACTCAGACCGGTTCTAAGTACTACGGTCAGGTTGTTATTCTGCCCGGTGTGATTGAAGTTTACCCGGCATACGGTTTTAAGAGCTTCTCCCTGACCTCGCAGGTGGAATCGGCTACCATCACCTACTCGGGTGCTGAGGTGCCGAACGTTCAGCTGAATAACGAGCTACAGACCACCGCTACTATTCGTAGCTGCTAATCCCAGGGATAAGTCTTCTACATTAGGCAGTTGAGAGGAAGAAAACAGGGAATATATTGGCGCCGATGTTCGGCGCAGATGGTACATCAAGCGCTACGCGGACGACGGTATATGCACCGCTCCTGTAGAAGTTGCACCCTGTGGATGAGAGTGACCGCGCGGAGCATATCAGAGCAGGCAGACGGTGTTTGGTGCCCCGAATGTTGACACCCTGAATGAAATGGAAAAATGGGGGTGCGGAAGCTAGAGGAAGAATAAACCTCGCTCCGGGCTCATCACGCACCTTCAGAATCTGTCAGATCATGCGCAAACGTAATGGTTTTCAAGCCCTGTCACCTTCACACTCAGCCGATAGGGACCGGGGTAAAAACCTGTGTCATACGTGACGTACCACGGCGCTACCCGGTAGATACCCGGTGTAGAAGACAGCCCTCAGTCACATCGGTAAAGCCTCGCCCCCATAGCTTGGGAGCGGGGCTTTACCGCGCTTTAAAAGCTCTCGCAAGTGTTTTCAGATGCAGAAGTTCTAGAATCCCTCTGCCTAGAAATCCCTCTGTCTAAAAGTCCTTCGTCTTTTCCCAAGGCTCAATAGCGCCCGGAACCACCTCAAAGAGCGGATGCGCACACGCCGCCAGCTCGCCGCGTGCCGCCAGCGTGCCGCCGTCGCTTCCGTGATGGGCGGTGGTCGCTGATGAGCGCGAACTCTGCCGCCTCCCGAGGGCAAGGGCGCGGAGCACGTGCGGCAGCCCGCACAAGTGGACAATTGGTCAGTTATCACTGTATAGTCATCGTATGCTGACTATTGCTTCACACCTCGACGTCATGAACCGGCTCGGCCGCGCCATGGCCGACCCGACACGTTCCCGGATTCTGATGACCCTCCTCGGCGGCCCGAGCTATCCAGCCGTGCTCTCGCGCGAGCTGGAGCTGACCCGCTCGAACGTGTCCAACCACCTGACCTGCTTGCGCGATTGCGGAATCGTCGTTGCCGAGCCCGAGGGCCGCCAGACGCGCTACGAGATCGCCGACCCGCACCTCGCCGCGGCGCTGACGTCCCTGATCGACGTCACGCTCGCGGTGGACGAGGCCGCGCCGTGCATCGACCCGGCATGCTCGGTGTCGGGCTGCTGTGGAACGGCGGCGGGAGCATGAGTGAGACCCTGACCACCGCGCGCCGCGCGATGCTGCACCGGCGCGTCCGCTTCATCGTCGGCTTCACGATCACGTACAACGTAATCGAGGCAATCGTCGCAGTCTGGGCAGGCGTCCTCGCCTCGTCCGCGGCGCTCATTGGCTTCGGGCTCGACTCGGTTGTCGAGGTACTCTCGGCCGCGGCCGTCACCTGGCAGTTCACCCGCAAGGACCCTGAGCGGTGGGAAACGGTCACCGTCAAGGCCATCGGCATCGCGTTCTTCGCGCTGGCGGCCTACGTCTCGATCGACGCGGTGCTGGCCCTGGTCGGCCAGGAGGGCCCCGACCGCAGCCCGCTGGGTCTCGGTATCACCGCGCTGAGCCTGGTCGTCATGCCTCTGCTGGCGTGGATTGAGGTCCGCACCGGGCGGGAGCTGGGCTCCAAGAGCGTGATGGCCGACGCCAAGCAGCTCATCCTGTGCATCTACCTCTCCGGTGCAGTGTTCATCGGCCTCGTCCTCGACAGCCTGTTCGGCTGGTGGTGGGCTGACTCGGTCGCGGCGCTGGTCGTGGCGGTGCTCGCGGTGCGCGAAGGCCTGGAGGCCTGGCGCGGCGACGTCGAGTCGCCGTTCGAAGTGCTAGAGGACCTCGAAGACGACTGACCCGTCACCCGACGTTGAAGAGCCAGTGCTGCAACCCAGACATGCGCTACGAAAACCCGCTCTACATGGCTGAACTTGCCGCCATGGCCGATCTCATTGCGGCGGGTCGACTGCAGCTGGGTGTGGACTTCAACCTGAAGATGCTTGAGACAATCGTGAAGGAGATCAAGCCCGTGCTGACCACCAAGTAAAGACCATGAGGTGAAGGTCCTGGGGTAAAGACCCCGTGCCAAGCTGTTTCCAGCGCTCTGTAACGCGCTGAGATGTTTGTTCCCATACAGCTTGAGCCACACATACAGCGATGCCCCGGCAGGCACCCGCAAGGGTTCTGCCGGGGCATTACTATGCTCACGTTCTTAGAAATCCTTCTGTCTAAAAGTCCTTCGTCTTTTCCCAAGGCTCAATAGCGCCCGGAACCACCTCAAAGAGCGGATGCGCACACGCCGCCAGCTCGCCGCGTGCCGCCAGGCGCTCGCTCAACCGATGCTCCCACTCGGGGTCACGCCCAGCCACCTTGTGCTGCAGAAAGGCGAGCTCGTACTCCAGCTGACCCAAAGGAACGGGAATATGCGCGACCGAAGTGTACGGGTTTCCTGCCTTGTCGGCGCAGTTTTTACCTGTGCCGTTTTTAACTGCGCTATTTTTGTTTGTGCTATCTTTGCCCGCCTCATCTTCGCCCGCACCAATCAGTGCACGGTTGAACGAGTAGCCGCGGGCATCCGCCTCATCCGCCAACCCGCACAGGTAGGTGGCAACCGCCCCCAGCGGCTGCGGATGCGCGCGAAAACGAATCAGCTGCGGATGGTTCGTGTACCCGCGAGTCAGACCCCGCAGAACCTTCTGCGCCAGCAGGGTTTCACGCCAGCAGGCGACCAGGGCACGGCGGTCAAGCAAGGAGGGGTGCAGGGACCAAATGCGCACGCCTAGCCCTGCGCTTCTGCCGCATATACCTCAGCGGCATTTTCGTCAGCCGATGCTGCGCCCGCGTGCTCGTCGCTAAAGTGCAGGAAGCTCTTGAGCACCAGCTCGCGCACCGCGTGCAGCAGGGTGTCGCGCGGATGCTGTTCCTGCGTACCGCGCGCGGCGGCGGCCGCCTCGTCGTATTCGGGCCAGGAGAGCAGCATCGCCAGGGCCGCCACAATCTGGCCCACGGCAAGCTCGCCATCGCTCGCGGAAGTGAAACCCGCCGTCTCGGTGGAGAGCAGCTGGGTGCGGCACAGACCCGAACCGGCACGCAACAAAATGACGCTGGGATGCTCGGCACCGGGGCGGCCGTGGCGTTCCTCGGTGACGTCCTCGGCGACCTCCAGGTGCGCGGCGAGGAGCGCCTCATCGTCCATGGCGGCCAGGCGGTCGTAGCGGCGCACCGATTCGGTGAGGGCGCGGGCGATGGGCTGCTGAATCGGGTAGGTAATCTCCTCAAAACGCAGCAGGGGTGCGGCCAGGCCGGCGGTGGTGTCCTCGCTGGGGCGGCGCAGCCAAATCATGCCGAAGCCAATAGAATGAACGTTCCGGGATTCGAAGTCGTTTAGATACGCCAGGTAGGTCTGCTCGTAGTGCTTGCGGTCGCGGTTCTCGCTCGCATCCTTCAGCCAGGTCTCGGCGTAGGACTCGGGGCTCAGCGTCTCGCGCTGAATAATCCAGGCCTCGGCGTCGGCATCTTCAACCCAGGCGCGCACGCGCTCGTCCCAGGAACGCGGCTGCGAGGGGTCCTCGGAATCGCGAATAATCTCCCAGTTGCCTAGCATCTGCGCGCGGCCGCCGGGCACCAGAACCGAGGGCAGGCGGCGCACCATCGTGCTGACAATCTCGTCGCCGGGCAGGCCGCCGTCGCGGTAGGTGAACTGCTCCTCGGCGCTCTCACCGGCCACGCGCGGGGTAATCACGAACGGCGGGTTCGACACCACCAGGTCGAAGCGTTCACCGGCCACCGGGTCCAGCAGGGAACCCTCACGCAGGCTCACGCGATCCTGCGGGTTCTGCGGGTCAATATCAAGGGCGGGAGCGTTCAGCAGCAGGTTAAAACGGGTGAAGGCCAGGGCGCGCTCCGAAATATCGGTGGCGGTCACGTGACGCGCGTGAGCCAGCAGGTGGAAGGTCTGAATACCGCAGCCGGTACCCACATCCAGGGCACGCTCGACGGGGGTGCGCTCGGTAATCTGCGCCAGGGTCAGGGACGCGTGACCGATGCCGAGCACGTGATCCTTGCGGAGCACGCCGGGACGCTGATGCGCGCCCAGGTCCGCGGCCACATAAATCTCGGTGCCGTCGTCGGCGGCGTGCGGGCGCAGGTCAACGCTCGCGGTCCAGCGACCTGCCGCGTCGCGCTCAATCAGGGATGCCTCCGCGAAGTCCTGCAGGATCTCGCCGAAGACCTCTGCGGCCTCCGCCTCGGTCAGCGGGCGGGCCAGCAGGAAAAACGCCAGCAGGCGCGCCAGGTTCTTCTGTTCCGCACTGTACTCGCCGCGCAAAATCTGCTCGACACGCCAAATTCCGGGGACCACCTGGTCGCGGGCCATCGCATCCGCGGCGTTCGCGCCCAAAAGCTCCTGCACGGCGTCGTACGTGTAGTTCAGGGCAGTGAGGCGCTCGCGCAGGCGCACGAGGCGGGCGTAGTCGTCGCTGCGGGGCGCATCCGCAACAGCGGCGTACTCCGGGGCGAAGTCGGGGGCAGAAATACTCATGCACACCATTCTACGCACCGGGCCCACACCACCTTCCCGTTATCCACAGCGACCCGCCGCTACCCTGACGCGGGCCCAACATCGCATACACTGTAGAGCATGAGCAATCTCTACCCCGATGAAAGCATCAGCGCCGAGAAATGCTGGGAGCGCCTGCACGCGAACACCCTCGGCCGACTCGTCATGACCGACGGGCAGCACGTCGACGTGCTCCCCGTGCTCTACGCCGTGGCCAACCAGGAAATTTACATCCGCACCACCCGCGGCAATAAGTTCTCCTCCGTGGTGGTCAGCCGCCGCGTCGCCTTCGAAATCGACGAAACCCTCGAGGACGGCATCCGCTCGGTCATCGTGGTCGGCGTCGCCCACTGGCTCCCGCCCGAGATGACCCCGCAGATCGTGCGCACCTTCGACCTGCCGGACTCCGACACGCACGAAATGCAGTGGGTGCGCATCGTGCCGCAGACCGTGTACGGCCGCGAATACCCGCTGCTGCCCGCATACCTGGACGGCACCCACCCCGACTCTGATACCCTCACCAGCTAGCGGTTAGCGTCCACACCCCGGAAAACGCGGCCCCGCAGGATCCCCGGTGAGCACGTCAACGGGTGCCCCGTGCACCAATCAGTCCACCGGTACCGTATGATGGAGCGAGTACCCTGCGACCACCGCGTCTCAGCGCACACACGGTGCGGGGCGCAACCTCGACCCCCGCTCCGGGAGTCCAACACACTAATCGCTCAACGAAACACCTCACCCATCGTATTGAACCGCCCCGACCGCCCGGACCGGACGTTCGTGTGGGTTATGGTTGAATACGTAGCGACAACACATAGATAGAGGAGTGCCGTGCCCGCTCAGGCCAAGAATGGAAAAGCCCTGCTAATCGTGGAGTCCCCCTCCAAGGTCAAGACCATTAGCGGCTACCTCGGCGAGGACTACCTGGTCGACTCGTCCATGGGTCATATCCGTGACCTTCCGCAGCCCTCCGAGCTGCCCGAAAACCTCAAGAAGGGCCCCTACGGCAAGTTCGCGGTCGACGTTGAAGACGGCTTCGAACCCTACTATGTGGTCAACCCCGACAAAAAGAAGAAGGTTACCGAGCTCAAGCGCAAGCTCAAAGAAGTAGACGCGCTCTACCTGGCAACCGATGGTGACCGCGAGGGTGAGGCCATCGCGTGGCACCTGAAGGAAGTCCTCAAGCCCAAGGTGCCCGTCTACCGCATGACCTTCCCCGAAATCACCCGGGAAGCCATTCAGCGTGCCTTCGGCGAACTGCGCGACATCGACCTGCACCTGGTCGATGCGCAGGAGACCCGCCGCATCCTCGACCGTATCTACGGTTACGAAATTTCCCCCGTGCTCTGGCGCAAGGTCGGCCGCGGCCTCTCTGCAGGCCGCGTGCAGTCCGTCGCGACCCGCCTCGTGGTCGAGCGCGAACGCGAACGCATGGCCTTCGTCGCCGCCAACTACTGGGACCTGTCCGGCCGCTTCCTGAACGCGACCTCCGAGGGCTTCGACGCCAAGCTCGTCGCCGTGGACGGCAACCGCATCGCCACCGGCAAGGACTTCGCTGACGACGGCACCCTCAGCTCCTCCAAGGTCACCCACCTGAACGAGGAGGCGGCCCGCGCGCTCGCGGCCGCCCTGCAGTCAGCGGCGTTCTCGGTGCGTTCGGTCGAGACCAAGCCGTACAAGCGCCGCCCGGCAGCGCCGTTCACGACCTCCACCCTGCAGCAGGAAGCCGCGCGTAAGCTGCGCTTCTCCTCTCGCGTGACCATGCAGGTTGCGCAGCGCCTGTACGAGAACGGTTACATCACCTACATGCGCACCGATTCGGTTGCGCTGAGCGATCAGGCCGTCAAGGCCGCACGCCGCCAGGCCTCCGAGCTGTACGGCGCCGAGTTCGTGCCCTCCGCACCGCGCGTGTACACCTCCAAGAGCAAGAACGCGCAGGAAGCCCACGAGGCAATTCGTCCCGCGGGTGACACCTTCCGCACCCCGGACGCCGTGCGCGGCTCTCTGTCCAATGACGAGTTCCGCCTCTACGAGCTGATCTGGAAGCGTACCGTCGCCTCCCAGATGGCCGACGCGACCGGTTCCACCGCCTCCGTGCGCCTGGGCGCCGTGGCCTCCAACGGTCAGGACGCCGAGTTCGCCGCATCCGGCACCGTCATCACCTTCCGTGGCTTCCTCGCCGCATACGAGGAAGGCGTTGACGCATCCCGCGTGGCTGAACGTGAGGCGAAGGACGCTGAGAAGCGCCTGCCGAACCTGACCGCCGGCGAGGCTCTGACCGCAGAGGCGATTGAGCCCGCCGGTCACGAGACCCTGCCGCCCCCGCGCTACACCGAAGCCTCCCTCGTGAAGACCCTGGACGAGCTGGGCATTGGCCGTCCGTCCACCTACGCGGCGGTTATTTCGACCATCATGGACCGCGGATACGTGAACGTTCGTTCTGGTTCGCTGATTCCCTCCTGGACCGCGTTCTCCGTGGTGCGCCTGCTCGAATCCAGCTTCGGCCCCTACGTGAACTACGAGTTCACCGCCCAGATGGAGGAAGACCTCGACCGCATCGCGCGCGGTGAGGAGTCCCGCGTCGAGTGGTTGGACGAGTTCTACTTCGGCGGCGACTCCAAGCGCGGCCTAAAGCCCATCGTTGACAACCTCGGCGAAATTGACGCCCGCAGCATCAACTCCATCCCGATTGCGGACGGCATTGTGCTGCGCGTGGGCAAGTTCGGCCCCTACCTGGAGGCCGAAGGCACCCTCGACACCGAGACTGGCGAGCTGACCGAACCGGTCCGCGCGAATGTACCTGCCGACCTGGCACCGGACGAACTGACCGAAGCGAAGGCACGCGAACTGCTCGAACAGGGCAAGTCCGACGGCCGCGTGCTCGGCGTGGACCCGGTCTCCGGCAACCAGATTGTGGCTCGCGACGGTCGCTACGGCCCCTACGTTACCGAGGTGATCGAGGAGATGACCGAGGAGCAGATCCAGGCATACCTGGACGCGCAGCCGACCGAATACTACAAGAACGGTAAGCCCAAGCCGAAGAAGAAGCCGAAGCCCGCCAAGCCTCGTACCGCGTCCCTGTTCAAGTCCATGGACCTGGCGACCGTGACCCTGGAGCAGGCACTGCAGCTGATGAGTCTGCCGCGCGTGCTCGGTACCGACGCTGAGGGCGTGGAGATTACCGTGCAGAACGGCCGATTCGGCCCGTACCTGAAGAAGGGCACGGACTCCCGTTCGATTGGCAGCGAGGACGAGATCTTCACAATTACGCTGGAGCAGGCACTGGAGATTTACTCCCAGCCGAAGCAGCGCGGTCGTGCGGCGGCTAAGCCTCCGCTGGCTGAGCTAGGCGTGGACCCGGTCAGCGAGAAGAAGATCGTGGTGAAGGACGGCCGCTTTGGCCCGTACATCACCGACGGTATTACGAACATTACGGTTCCGCGTGCGGAGTCGGTCGAGTCGCTGACCCACGAGCGTGCGGTGCAGCTGCTGGCTGACAAGCGCGCGAAGGGCCCGGTCAAGCGTAAGACCGCCGCGAAGAAGACCACTACGGCTAAGAAGACGACTGCTAAGAAGACGACCGCAAAGTCTACTACCGCGAAGAAGACGACCACTCGTAAGACCGCGGCGAAGAAGACCGCCGAGTAGCTCTTCTACCTGAAGGCGCAGGATGCGTCCCGAACCCCTTAGCGGGGTGGGGCGCCTCCTGCGCCTTTTGCGTGCCCGGGCTTTTGGGTGTCCGGGGAACGTTTGTGCTCGGGATGTTCGGCGCATTTTTGTGCCCGCGCTGTGTTTTTAGGCTTGCACTGTGCTGATGCTGGGCATCCGCCCGGATTGTTTGCGGAGTGACCCTGTCCTATAAAACTTTAGTAAAATAGGATGTGTATATCTATCTAACCGTTAGGGGAGAGAATGGCAAACAATCAAGACTGGGTTCCTCTAAGTATTCGGAATGGTGACAGGGAAGAATTTTCTTTATCCAACACGATTCCAAATGCAACAAAGCCAATTATTACAGCTAGTATAAAAAATCTTGCACGATATATCTATCCAAAGTTTGATTTATTTTTTGCTAGATTGCGAGTTCCCATAGATTTTAGCATGCCTTTAGCGGATGTATTTTATTCATATATGGACTCTGATGAAAAATCTTATATGGATGGATTCGACTTTATTCTGCATTCGACTTCGTTAATATCTGAAGATTCTTATCCCTTTTATGAGTCCGTTGTGCAGGAAATCCACAACATTCAAGATATCTTGCGATACGCAAATGTGAACTGGAAAATTTCTATCTCTTCTGAAGATAAGCGACTATATCTGGAGCGCCGAGTTATACCTGCTGCCCAAGAGAGATATATTAAGCTCTCTGAGGCTGTCTCGAATCTTGCTGGAGAACACCTTAAAAAAAGTTGGAAAAATGCATATATGTACGACGGAAACTATAAAGAAGCGTGGGAGTATGCGCGCAAAGCCGTAGAATGTATGCTGACTCCTATTGTTGTCCCCAAAAATAAAAGGGCAACAATTTCAACGCTGATTCGAGATATGAATGCGAAGCCGGAAAAATGGGTATGTGCAATACCGGCCGGTAGTAATAAAGAATCTGTTGAAAAATTTATATCTTTAGTAAGGATGATGCCCTATGAGCCAGGACATCATGGTCAGGAACCTACTGAAATATCAGAGAAGGAAGCGCAGGTGCAGGTAACCCTTGCATTAACAATTTGCCAGATCCTGCATGACGGAGGCTTGGCTCTTAAGAGTGATGAAGAAAAATCAGGGTAGTTGAAAATCTAGTTAGTTGTTTGGGTTTGCCTGAAGGCGCAGGATGCGCCCCGAACCCCCCGCGTGGGGTGGGGCGCCTCCTGCGCCTTTTGCGCGCTCGGGAAAATGGATGCCCGGCGAACGTTTGTGCTCGGGGTCGGGGTGCCCAGCGCGTTTTTGTGCCCGCGCTGTGTTTTGGGCTCGCGCTGTGCTGATGCTGGGCATCCGCCCGGATTGTTTGCGGAGTGAGCCGCGCCTCTGAGAGACTGGGAGAGGCGTCGCACCTGCGGTACCGCACACAGACGATATCCCGCCGCGGGCGGGGGAGGGGAGCGCACCGTGCGCCTGGGAGTTCTGGATGTCGGGTCGAATACGGTCCACCTGCTACTGATTGACGGCAGCCCCGGGGCGCGCCCCGAACCGTACGCGTCGCACAAGATTCCGCTGCAGCTCGTGCAGTACCTCGACGCTGAGGGCAATATCTCACAGGAGGGTGCGGACGCACTGACCCGCTTCGTGACCAGCGCCCGCGACTTCGCTATCGAGAATGAGGCGGAGGACCTGCTGGCGTTCTCAACGAGCGCTATCCGTGAGGCGGGTAATGGTGCGGCGGTGCTGCAGCAGGTGCGTGAGCAGACCGGCGTGAGCCTGAACGGTATTTCGGGCGACCAAGAGGCGGCGATTACGTACTTTGCGGTGCGCCGCTGGCAGGGCTGGGGTGCGGGCCGCATCCTTGATTTTGATATTGGTGGCGGCTCTTTTGAGTTTTCGACGGGTACGAATGCGTTGCCGGATGCGGCGATGAGCGTGCCGTTGGGGGCGGGCCGTTTGACGCGTGAGTTTTTTGATGAGCAGCCGCCGAAGCCGAAGCAGGTGAAGCGTCTGCGTAAGTATGTGCGTGAGCAGATTGCCCCGGTGGCGGAGAATCTGTTGCGTTATGGTGCGCCGGATATGACGGTGGGTACGTCGAAGACGTTCCGTTCGTTGGCGCGTATTTGCGGTGCGGCGCCGTATTCGGCGGGCCCGCATGTGAAGCGTGAGATGCACCTGCAGGATTTGCGCCTGTGGACTCGTCGCATGGAGGCGATGACGGTGTCTGAGCGTGCTGACCTGCCGGGTGTTTCGAAGGCTCGTGCGGAGCAGATGCTGGCGGGCGCTATCGCTGCGGAGGCGGCGATGGAGGCGTTCGGTATTGAGACGATGCGCGTGTGCCCGTGGGCGCTGCGTGAGGGCCTGATCCTGAAGCGTATTGAGCACCTGGCGGAGGGTACGGGTACTCCGGTCAACCCGAAGACCCTCCTGGGTGTGTAACCCGGGCGTGACGTGGCCGAATAGCCGCAATGAACCCCGCAGGCTGGTGCGTAATGGGCACCCGCCTGCGGGGTTCAAGTTGTACTTTATTGTTTCGTGATAATCTGTGAACGTTGACGGCTGTACAGCGATGTAAAACGCGGCTGTCTAGGAAGTTTATCCACCAACAAAGTTGTCGAAAAGGAATAAAAGGAAACATGGACTTACTGCTATTGGCACATTTGTTTGCTGATGGGAATCAGGACGCTAAAGCATCGAGTGCGCCGCTGTGGGCGGCTTGGATTCCTGCTGTAATTGCTCTTCTTGGAACGCTCCTTGTTGCTTGGCGGAGTGGTCGGAAGACTGACAAGCAGATGGAACTGTCTAAACAAGCTACTCCACCAGAACTGACACGGTATAAAGAATGGCTTGAAATTTCTAAGACTTATAAGGAACTTGTTAATTTTGAAGATGTAGACGCACTCTCTAAGGTTTCGGATGAATATAAGGGAATTGAGGCTTCGCGAGAAGTAGCTTTCCAGCGCGCAGTTTGGGAGCGTAAAGTACTCTCCGCTTGCCCTGATCCTAATGGTCAAAAGCGTCTCTTAGATATCCCTCATGGGGTAGTAGTTAATGGCAATAAAGCCAATTTTACTCCAAGCTTTGAAATTGCTGGTCTGACTGTAATTGGAATATTTATTTCCCTGTTATTAATTCTGCTTGCGATCGCATTCGTATGCTTCCTTGTGGTTGATCTTTACGGTGTTATTTTTACAAAAGGTTTTAAGCTTGGCGAGTGGGATATTATATCCATAGTTGCGGATCCTTTATTAATTGCCTTTACCCTATGGGGGACAATATCTTTCACTAATATTATAGATGTAGTAATTCTGAATTTGACAGGGAAGTATTTTGCTGAGTATGGGTATCTTCGTATTGTTCAAGAGGGTTTATCAGCTGAAGAGTTTAAAGATATTTTAAAGAGCTCTTCTAATGGGAACAGTAACGCGCAAAGATGTATCTTCGCTCTATGGGATGAGAATTATCGCAATTTTGTATATTGTCCAGAGGCAGTGAATTCAAAATTTTCCTATATTTGGGTAGTGTTTAAATTTGGTCTTCCTTATTGGGTTGTAAATTGGGGGCATGAAGAACGTGGATACAACTACGGTGAATATAGGTTGGATATTTTTGATATCGATAAAGAAGAAGCTTCTAATAATTTAAATGCGCCTATTGAGAATAAGGAAACCTATAATAAGGCTAAAGGATCAAAGCAAATGATTCGTCGTAGATTCTCTAGGCCTGCTGGTTGTCGGAAGTTGAAAGTTGTCCGCCCCAATCGATGGGAATCTTTGCAAAGTAAAAAGGGTTTCAATGTTAGAGGTAAATATAAGGCGGAAATCTTTGGAATCAATAAAGAGGAAAGCTCTAATAAGTTGGATATATCTGTCAATGATAAGAAAACCTATAAAAAATTGATTCGTCGTAGATTCTCTAGGCCTGCTG
>NZ_KV810430.1:257449-305636 GCF_001812775.1 Rothia sp. HMSC068F09 | reverse complement strand
CGGAAGTTGAAAGTTGTCCGCCCCAATCGACGGGAATCTTTGCAAAGTAAAAAGGGCTCATTTGTTAGGTGGATTATTCTGCGGATTTCTAAAAAGTGGGAATCCCTGAGCCGTGGTTAACAAATTTTGGCTAGACCCCCGTCCTCTACGGCTTCTCATCGTCAAGGAGCCATAACCCCCTCCAGGATTTGTACCATGGTTTTAGCGTCTTCTGCCATGGCTTTTAACTACGACCAAAGACACTAACCTATGGCACAACTTTCGGCGCAGTACCGCAAAAGAGAGTGGCCCCGGATGCACACGCATCCGGGGCTACCTCTTTCGTTTTTTGAAGGACTGTCTATTGTTATTTTTGATATAATCACAGGGGATGTAATTAACAGACAGAAGGACTGGGCAATATTGATATATTGCAGAATTTTTTCATATTAAAATTTAATGGCGCGACAATAGAAATAATCTCACGAGGGACTACTGGAGGTATCGATGGCTTTTCTAAGCTACAACAAAGACGAAAAGTTAGAATTTAATTACAAGAGGGCATGCGGTCTGTGGTTAATCGTGGTGGCGGCAGTTATAGCAATAGCCACCATGACCGGAGGAAAACAAATAATAAATATGCAAGTATTCAGCATTGGGTACGTCGTCAGCTTTTTCTCAATCAACATGAACAAGAAGGTGCTGAATAGACTAGCCGATGGACCTTCGAGCGAATTTCAAAAGAAAGTATCCTCGCGCGCCGTTATTCTATTATTTGTCTTAATGGTTTTGCTGGGTGGCCCATTCTTCGCAACTGAAAATTGGAGACTGATTTGGCTTGGAGCGCTGATGGCAACCGCGCTACACTTCTTCCCATACTATTTTGTGCATGGAAAGTCAATGATATACCTGGGTCTCGCCTGTGCCATTAACGTGTTTGCGGGATATATTTTTACCAACATTCCGTTAGAGGTAATTGCGTATATCGACGCGGCAATTAAGCTCGTATTCGGAGTCTATCTGCTATTCCTTTCAAAGCCGTCAAAGCAAATTTAAGGCAGTTCTTCGGCACAACAAATCAGGACGGCCCCGGACGCACACGCATCCGGGGCCGCCCCTATTTCTGCAATCTACTTCTTGGCTCCGAACACTCGCATCCACGCCCAGCGGGTCAGCACCGCCGTACCCACCGCAACCGCCATCGGCAGCCACGCACTCGCACCCTGACCCGTAAAACCAATCAACAGAGTCAGCGCAGACAGCGGCGCATTCATCGAAATACCCAAGAACGCCGCCGTACCCGTCAACGCCGCCGCATACAACACCATCGACGCGCCACCAGGCATCCCTCCCAAAGCAGGGAACGCCCACAGTACCAGCGCCGCAACGCTAAACGCGGCCGCCGCCCCCAACGCCAAACCCGGCGTCAGCGTGCCACCGTACGAGCCCGAACGCAGGCTCAACAGCACCACGGCAGCCTTCGCCACGCACAGAGCCACCACATACCAGGCCGCCACCGCAGACAGACCGCCAGCCGCCGCATCCAAAGACACATTAAACGTGTGCTGAGTCAGCAGACGACCATTACCCAGAATCTCCGGAAGCCACAGCGAAACCACCGCGACCAGCACAAACGCCACAGGAATACGCCACAGAAGAGAACGATCCTTCGCCTTCAACTTCTCCGCACGCTGCGATAGCGCCCTAAAACCCAACGCCAACGGAGCCAACACCACACCCGTCAGCGCCGCCACCGTCAGCGTCGTCGCATCCAACGGAAGCTGCGGCACCGGGTACGTCGGCTCATTGACAATCACTAGATTCGCCGTGACCGTCGCCGTCCACACCGTCACCGCACCCACATACAGCGACCGCAGGCTCAGATCCGCGGCCATCGCCTCCACGAGGTACACCAGGCCGCCAATCGGTACCTGATACACCGCCGCCAAGCCAGAGGCCGCACCCGCCGCCACCAGCAGGCGACGCTCGCGATCGCCCAGCAGCAGCGAACCATCCGGACGGGTGCCGCCAATACGCTCCAGCAGACGCGCGCACCGACCCGCGGCCAGGGCGCCCAGCTCACGCGGCGCGACCTCCTTACCCACAGGAGAGCCCGCACCCACAGCAACAATCTGAATCACCGAATGCGAAATCTGCCGCCACAGCGACGGGGTACGGTCCTCCTCGGTAGCACCCGCAATCTGCGCCTTCACGCCGACCACACGCCGCCCACCGGACTGCAGGTAGTACCACACCAGCGCCACAAACGGGCCCAGCGCTGCTAAAACCAGGGCACGACGCGCCGGATCGGCGCCGTCAGTCACCATCGGGTGATGCCCCTCAGACTGACCGAAAGTTAGCTCCTGCATAAAGTCCAGAACATAATGCAGAGCAATCGCACCCAAGCCGCTGAACACGCCCGTGACCAGCGCGGCAAGGGTCAGCCCCAGCAGGAGGCGAAACGAAAAAGAACGGGAACCCGCAGGATTCTGCGGGCTATTCGAGGAAGATTTCGAGGAAGAACCAGTATGAGAAGACATAGAAAAAAAGGGGTTTGCGTGTTGCGTGCTGTGTGGTTTGAAGGCTTCACAACCCGCGCGAACCGCGGCGAAAGCCGTGGCGCAAACCGGATGGAAACCGCAGCGAAATCGGGGGAGACAAAGCCGATTTAATTTTACGCCCGCGCTTTTTGCGCCTCAGCAACGGGGGCAACGCGAAAACCCGGTTTCGGATGGCAACACGAGCCTCGCCCACGGGGTCGGCGCATCAACTCTCGGCTTTCACGCGTTGGTTCGGTGTGCCCCAAACCACCCGCACCCGCTAAGCTGGAAGGGTACGCCTCCATGCGCCCGCCGCACACTGTGCAAAGTAGCCGCCGGGCGCAGGCACCCCATTAGGAAGGATCAACGATGACCGCAACTATTGCTTTTCTCGGCACCGGCTCCATGAACGGCTCCATCGCCGCAGGTCTGCTCGCTGCAGGCCACGACCCCGCCCACATCCGCGCCACCGTGCGTAGCGAAGAATCACGTGCCGCCCTCGCCCAGCGCCTCGGCGACAAGGTAGAAATCATCACCACCGGTGGCGAAGCTGACGGCAACCATAGGGCAACCGCCCACGCAGACGTCGTGCTGCTCGGCGTGAAGCCCTACGGCATCGTTGAGCTTGCCCGCGATATCGCACCCGCCCTCGCGCCGAATGCTGTCGTGGTGTCCGTTGCTGCTGGCGTGACCCTCGAAACCCTCGCCGAGTGCCTTCCCGCAGGTCAGCCCATTGTTCGCTGTATGCCGAACACCCCCTCCTCCGTGGGCAAGGGCGTGCTTGCCATCTCCACCACCGACACCGTGAAGGACGAGCAGAAGAAGCTCGTCGAAGAGGTCCTGGGCACCGTCGGCCTGGTCGTTGAGGTCCGCGAAGATCAGATGGATGCGGTCACCGCCGTCTCCGGTTCCGGCCCGGCATACGCGTTCCTGCTTGCGGAGGCGATGGCAGCCGCCGGTGAGAAGCTCGGCCTGGACGCAGACACCGCCCTCAAGCTGGCCAGCGCAACCGTTGCCGGTGCGGGCTTCCTGCTCGACACCAACCCGGATGCGCCCGCCCTGCGCCGCGCCGTGACCAGTCCGAACGGCACCACCGAGCGTGCGCTGAACACCTTCGTGGACGGCGGCCTCTTCCAGCTGACCGAGCAGGCGATGCGCGCCTGCGCGGCACGTTCGGCGGAAATGAGCAAGCTGTACACCGCTGACGAGGACTAATACCGTTCGGTAGCGCCGCCCGCACTGGGTAAAACTACTGGGGCAAAACTATGAAAACAGCCTCTTCCCGGAACTTCGGGAAGAGGCTGTTTTCTATGTATATTCGCGGGCTCCTCAAAGTAGCGAGGAAAAGTGCTTTTAGGGCCGCGCCGCGAAGCGCTCAATCAGGTCCACCTGACCGGACACAATCAGAATATCGCGCGAGTGAATACGAGTCGTGGCGTCCGCGTAGGTGAAGTCCTCGCCGGGGGACTTGATACCGACCACGGACACGCCGTACTTGGCGCGAATATCCGACTCCGCCAGCGTAAAGCCGTGGGTCTCCTTCGGCGGGCGCATCTTCGCAATCGCGAAGTCGTCGTCGAACTCGATGTAGTCCAGCAGGCGACCTGAGACCAGGTGCGCGGCGCGGCGGCCGGCGTCAGCCTCCGGGTAGACCACGTGGTGCGCGCCGATGCGCTCTAGAATCTTGCCGTGCGCGGGGGTGATGGCCTTCGCCCAGATGCGTTCCACGCCCAGGTCCACGAGGTTTGCGGTAATGAGCACGGACGCCTCAATCGAGGTGCCCACACCCACCACGGCGGACCCGAAATCATCTGCACCCAACTGGTGCAGGGTGTCGATATCGGTCGCGTCTGCAGAGACCACGTGGGTCAGCACGCCCGACCACTTCTGCACCAGCTCGGGGTCCTTCTCAATCGCGAGGACCTCCTTGTTCTGCACGCGCAGCTGGGCGGCCACCGCGGAACCGAAGCGGCCCAGGCCAATCACGAGGACGGGATCGTTATGTGCACTAGCCAATGGTGGGCCTTTCTTCGGGGAACTTGTAGAGGCGGCGGCGTGAACGTAGCGCCAGGCCGGTCGCGGCGGTTGTTGTACCCACACGGCCGATGAGCATCAGCACGCTGAGAACGTAGATGCCCGACGGCGGCAGGTTGGAGGAGAGGCCGTCTGAGAGGCCGCAGGTCGCGAAGGCAGAGATGACCTCGAAGATTACTTCCTTGAGGTCCGCGCCGCTAATAATCAGAATTGCCGCTGAGCCAACACCCACCACGGTAGCACCCATAACAATCACGGAGATAGCAATGCGCAGGGAGGACTCGGGGATGGTGCGGTTGAACGCGACGACCTTCTGATCGCCTCGCGCTTCGGCAAGAATCGACAGGGCAATGACCGCGATGGTGGTGACCTTCACGCCGCCCGCGGTGGAGCCGGAGCCGCCGCCAATGAACATGAGCATATCCGTCAGGAGCGTGGAGACGGGGGCGATACTGCTCATATCGACCAGGTTAAAACCGCCCGAACGCATCATCACGGAGGCGAATATCGCGTTGAGAACCTTCTCTCCGGGGGAGTAGCCGCCGATGGTGGCGGGGTTATTCCACTCGAAAAGACCCCAGAAGAACGCGCCAAAGACGAAAAAGAACAGGGTCGTGACGACGGTCAGCTTAGCCGTGAGCGACCAGTGCCGGGGGCGGAAAGGATTGCGCTGAATCGCAATGAAAACGGGGAAACCGAGCGACCCCAGGAACACGGCAATACAGATGGGTACGAGTAGGAAAAGATCGTGGCCGTAGGGCACAATGCCGTCGGAGTGTGGGGTGAAACCGGCATTGTTGAAGGCCGAGACAGAGTAGAAAATGCTGTGCCAGATGGCTTGAAAGGGGTCTTCACCCAGGGTCAGGAAACGCGGAATCAGCACGAGCGCAATGATCGCCTCAATGGAGAAGGAAGCATAGGAAACGCTCTTGACGATGCCGCCGACCTCGCCGAGACGGCTGATGTTCAGGTCTTCCTGCGCGATGAGCTTGGTGCGCAGGCCCATCTTGCGGCCGATGGCTAGTGCCAGCAGAGAGGTGATGGTCAGAGTACCCAGACCGCCCACCTGGCAGGCCACCAAAATCATGGCCTGTCCGAAGGTTGACCACTGCTCGGCGGTGGAGACGGTGGTCAGACCCGTAACGGTTACCGCGCTGGTAGAGGTAAAGAAGGCATGGTGGAAGGGGGCCGGCTGCCCATCGTTGGAAGAGATGGGCAGCAACAGGGCAAGCGTGAAGAAGATGATGACCAGAAGGAACGCGCCGATTGCGGTACGCGAGGGCGAGGATAGAACGGTTGCGTCAATGAAATCGCGGAAGCGTTCGAGGGTATACCGGTTGAACCCGAGAGGGCCCTTCGGCTGACGGCGGGTACCGGAGTGCTCGTGACGGTCGCGTAACGCGGGCAACCTGTCCAATTTGAGACCCGGGACGCTCGCGAGGACGCTCAGGCCTTCAAGCTCTTCGATGCGCTCGCGGTAGCTCTCGTTATGCTCGCCGGGGCGGTACTTATGCTGAATACCGCTGAGGGAGCTCCAGCGGGGGTTGAGAAGATTCTGCGAGCCGTTGCGACCGCGATAAGGGCGTCGAGGACGGCGCCGGGGGTGACGGAATATGTTTCCCATGCGCCTCCTTCATGAGCTCGTGGACGGGGTGCGCGATGCGGGTGCGAGGATAGAGAAAAGCACAAAATGGTGCCTTCCTAGTGTATCGCGCCGGGCGTTCAGAACCGAGGCGATGGACAGGAGCGAAGGCACACGACGCGGGAACCTTCGTGCGGGGCCGATGGTTCTTCTGCGGGCTTGCCTTCGCACTTTTGGGAATTCGAAGGCTATTGAGCCTCGGAACCTCCAGAAATCCACGGGAAACACTATATTCTCTTATAAGAATATTCTGTCTAAAAATTGCCGTGATAACCGTGTATGCCCAATTTCTAATGCTCTGAAACGTTTGGTGGCTATCAAAAGAGCATGTGCCGTGGATCTGGTCGAGATTTCTAGAGAAGACGAGCCGAAACGAACGTGCGAGAGGTTCTTATGGGGTGCAGAGCATAAAAAATTTAAGGGGATTCTCCGCATCACCCTCATTCTTAGCTTGAGGTGCCCCTTTTATATGTCATAATCGCTATATGCATTCTGATGTTTTTTCTGTCATCGCGGACCCTACCCGTCGTCGAATCGTGCGTATCCTCGCCGAGCAAACCCATACGGTGGGTGCTGTTGTTGAAAAGCTGAGCATGAGCCAGCCGACCATCTCAAAGCACCTTAAAGTCCTCCGCGATGCAGACGTCGTCTCCGTGACGGTGGAGGGGCAGCGTCGCCTCTACTCGCTGAACCCCGAGGTGTTCGCAACCGTCACCGATTGGATTAACGAGACGGTTCAGATTGCACGCCGCGCCAGCGAAGCGCCGGTGGCCCTGCCCGGCGGTGCCACCCTGTCTAGCGAACACGCCCCCACAGAAAAGGCCGAAGCCGTCGCCACCGAGCCGGCAGCCGAGAAGGTCGCCGAGCCCAAGGCTGTTGAAGCCCCCGAGGAAAAGCCCGCGGCACAGTCCGCAGAGCAGCCTGCAGCCGAGGCCCAGCCCACCGCGGAGGAACTGGAGCAGGAGCGAATCCGTCGTGCCCGCGCCCAGTACATTACCCCCAACACGCGCATCATCGCCCGCCCGGCGCACCCGGCACCCGCCGAAGCATCGCCCGCCGCCGCAAGCGAGACCACTCGAGACTCTGAATCTCAGGGCATCCCCGAGCGTGAGGAAGCGGTAGACAGCACCCCGATGCGTCCCTTCACCCCCGCCTCCTATGGCTACGACGCGGGCCGCACCGCCCACCCCGAGGTGCAGGTTGCTCCCACTGCCACCGCAGAACCCGTCGAGGAACCCGCAAAGAGCGAAAAGCCCGTCGAGAAGACGGAGAGCCCTGCGGTTTCCGTGTCCTCCGGTTACGGCTTCGACTCGGCCTCTTCCTACGGCATCGACCCCGCTGCCGTGGTGGGCGGATCGGTTCAGCCCATCGTCGAGGAAAGCGCAGCTGAGGAAGGCACCGCTGAGGCAAGCGCCGCCGTGGAAGACTCCTCCGAGCGCTCCGAAGAAGCTACCGTAGCAGCTCCTGCAATTGAACCCGCAGAAGATTCCGCAGCTGCTCCCGCAGAGGATTCTGCGACGGCAGAAGAGGCGTCGGAACAGGCCGAGGGCTCTGAAGAAGCCTCCGAGGAAACCCCCGAGGAACCCGAATCCGCACCTGCCGAGCCCGCGCAGAGCGAACCCGAATACCAGACGATGCCCGCCTACAACTCGGCGTACGTCCCCGCCCAGGAGTCCAAGGAGAAGGAACACCGCGGTGGCCTCTTCGGCTTCCTGCGTGGCCGCCGCCGTTAGCCTACGCATCCTGCGCCCTGCGCGCTACCCCCTGTCCTCAAACACCCACTCTCACTCACCTCTTTAAGCGAAAGACAGCATACACGTGGCTATTCATCGTAAAATTCTGCGCTGGCTCGAGAACGAATTGTTCGAAGGTAATATTCAGCTGGGCCAGGACCTGCCCACGGACAGCGAGATTGCGCGCGCGGTTGGCGTGGGACGATCTCGCACCCGCGACGCCCTGCGAACCCTTGAAGACATGGACCTGGTGCAGCTCTACACCGGTCGTGGCAAGGAGATGCTGGTTCACCTGAGTGATGAGCCTGCCGCCGCCGCAAGTGCCGCCCTGCGCCTGCACATGTCGAGCTCGCGCTACCCCACGCGTGACCTGGTGCAGACACGAATTCTGCTGGAGAGCTGGGCGATTGCGCGTATTGATCCGAAGACCGTGTCCTTTGCCGAGATGGACGACGTCCTCGCCCAGATGGAAGACTTCGACCTGTCCATCCGCGATTTCCTGGAGCTTCTGCTGAGCTTCCACCACCAGGTGATGCGTTGCGCCGGCAACGAGCTACTGGTCGGTCTTCTGGCGTCCGTGCGTCAGCCGAGCTTCGAATCGATGCTCTCCCTGGTTGGCCGCATGCCGCTGTGGAGTAGCGCCGTGGAGCGTCTGCGCGCCGAGAGCCGGGCCATTGCCGAGGCCCTGAAGGCCGGCGATGCTGCGACGGCGCGCGCACTGGTGATTGGCCAGCTACGCGGCATGTATTCCGAGGCGGGCATTGACCTGGAGGAAGAAGCGACCTCCGCGAACGGGCTGCCCGGTGAGCCGGCGGCGGCCTCCTTCGCCCCGGTTGAGCTGGAGGATTTTGAGGCCGACGACCTGGTTGAAGATTTTGACGAGGCCATTGCCGATGACCCCTCATTCCCGGATGCAGATTTTGCGGTTGCCGGCGTTGAGGTTTCCGGCGATGCACAGCCCGTTTCGGATGGTCCCGCGGAGGAACCCCGGAGTGAGACCGTTGCGCCCGTGGTTTCGGCCCCCGCACCTGCCGAGGTGAAGGCTCCCGAGCCCGTACAGTCGGTTCAGGCGCAGCCCGCCCGCTCGAAGACCGAGCCCCAGAAGGCCGAGTCTCCGCGCGCCGAGGCCCCCGCCCGCCCGGCGCGCTCCGTGAGCGCGGATGTGCCGCTGAGCTTCGGCACCCCGCACCCCCGCACGGCGACCCGTGCTCCCCAGGCTCAGGTAGCCCAGCCCGCGCAGAGTGCCGGCGCCCCGTGGCAGGGCGGCTCCGCGCAGAACCTTTCCGCGCAGAACACCCCCGAGCCGGCTCGGGCCGATGCCCGTGACGCTCAGCGGACCCTGCAGTCCGCTCCCGCCGAGGAGCCGGCGGAACCCGCAAAGGTTCTGCGTGCGGCATCCGGTACGTCCCGTCGCCGTAGCGGCCAGATTATTTCCCCGGTGCGCGCCACCATCATCAAGCCCGTGGACCGTAGCCACACCCTGGTTGCCCCGAGCGTGCTTGCGTCCCGTGCCGCCGAGCCCGCCGCTTCCTCCGGCGACCGCGTGCTGCGCGCCCCCTCGCGCGAAAGCGTGGAGGCACCCGCTCAGAAGACCGCCGCCCCCGAGTCCGCCCAGCCGGCCGCTCAGCAGGCGCATGAGGAGCCCTCGGCCGAGCCCTCGAACCGTCTAGAGGCGGCCGCGACGCTTCAAGATACCTACGCGATGCTCCCGCACGAGCAGGATCAGGAGCCGGAGCGCCGCGGTCTGCTGTCCAAGATGAAGCGATTCTTCGGCGTGGATGTGTACGAGCCCGCCTCGCGCGGTGACGAGGAGCAGGCCCCCGAACCGGCTGAAGAAAAGGACGCCGAGGAGAAGGTAACCGCACCGGACGCCGAGGCCCTGGCCCGTGCCGAGGCCGAGCGCGCCGAGCGTCTCAAGGCTTTCCACGCCGCCGCATCCGAGGACTCCGCCGATGAGGAGCCCGAGCTCGCTACCGCTGATTCTGGTGCCCTCGAGGAGCCCGCGGTGGAGGGCTCCGAGGCAGAGCCGGTCGAATCCGTCGAGCCCGGCGAAACCTCCGAGCCCGAGGAAACTACTGAGCCCGGCGAAACCTCCGCACCCGCAAATGCCGATGCCGCTTCTTCGGATCACACCTCCGGCTCCGCCCTGTCGAGGGGCCGTTCCAAGGGCTCGAAGAAGTCCAAGAAGAAGCGTCGCTAGGCTTTCGGAAACACCGTTTTAGCCCGGCTTAGCCCCGGGAAGATCCGGAAAAACGGGGAAAAACTCCTCAAAACCGGCTCTCGAATGGTGAAAATGGGTGCAAACCTAGTACTCTAGGTAGGTAGCGCTCCGAAACGCAGGGTATTTCTGTGCCTAAAATGCGTTCCGGATCGGTTATACCGGTATACATATTCCCGGGTAGCTACCGAGTCGAATGGCTCGGCCGGGTACGAGTAAAGTGAGGAAATCCTATGGGTTCCGTTATCAAGAAGCGCCGCAAGCGTATGTCCAAGAAGAAGCACCGCAAGCTGCTTCGTAAGACCCGCCACCAGCGCCGCAACAAGAAGTAAATAGGCTTCTTCAGCCCCGCCCTCTTGCACGAGGAGCGGGGCTTTCGCGTTCTCGCTGTTTGGGGGTGGGGGCCGCTATCTGAGAGACTGGACCCATGACTGAAACTCACACCGTTAAAGTTCATCTCATGCGCCACGGTGAGGTGCACAACCCCGAACGTATCGTGTACGGCCGCCTTCCCGGTTACCGCCTGTCCGAGAAGGGCCGGCAGATGGTGCGTCTGAGCGCCGAGGAGTTCGCGGCACGCGCTGAAGACGGCGCCCGCTTCGTGCACCTGGTCTGCTCACCCCTGCAGCGCACCCGCGAGTCGGCCGCACCCGTCGAGGAGCTGCTGGGGCTGACCGCCCAGCCCGACGAACGCGTCATCGAGGCCGATAACTACTTTGAGGGCCTGCACGTGAACGCGCAGGAGCTTCTGCGCAACCCGCGTCACTGGACGAAGCTCTACAACCCGGCCCGTCCCTCCTGGGGCGAGTCCTACCTGGAGCAGGTACGCCGCATGGCCGCGGCCGTTCAGGATGCCGCCCGTCGCGCCTACGAAATCGGCGGCGAGGGTGCGGAAGCAATCATCGTCTCGCACCAGCTGCCGATCTGGATTACCCGCCTGGGTGTGGAGGGTCGCCTGCTGCAGCACGACCCGCGATCCCGCGAGTGCAACCTCGCCTCGGTTACGACCCTCGCGTTCAACACCGTGGACTTCGAGCACGAGATGCCGCGCTTCGTGGGCTACTCCGAGCCCGCCGCACCGCTGTACGGTGGCGTTATCCAGCTTCCCGGAAGCTAAGTCACGCGCGTTATTCGCGGGTATAGCTAAGGCTGCGGGGCGCATCCATTGAGGGATGCGCCCCGCAGCCTGCGTTAAGAATGGGGAATCGTACCGGGCTATCGGCTCGGGTCGTCCTCGGGACGTTCGCCTTCGGTCCCTTCATTTTCGGACCGTTTATGTTCGGGGTTAGAATCCTCGTGCCCGTCGGTGCCGGCCTCTCGAGATGCGCGCTCCGCCTCGCGGCTGGCGCGTTCGCGCTCGGCCTTCGCCTTGAGCCAGCGCAGGTAGGCCTCATCGTCGTCGGGGGAAGCCATCGAGGGGGCGTTGCCTCGCTGAGCCGCGCCGGGCAGAGAGATAGAGCCGCGGGCGCCGCGCTCCCGCTTGGGGCGGCCCAGCAGCAACCACAGCACGGGACCCACCACAGGGAAGAACAGGGTGACGAGAACCCACAGCCACTTGGGCAGGGTACGCTCCTCGCGCGCGGGGGTGCGCACGGCATCCAGAAGGGCGTAGATGGTCAGGCCCACCACGAGGGCGCCCGCACCAATAATCAGCATGGCTCGAAACATAGAACCACTATGACATATCGCGGGTCGTCGCCAAAAGCGAGTCAGCTCAGGACTGATTCACCGCTGCCGTGCGGTATCGAAACGACAAAACTTTGGGAGGGATCCGGCGGCTTAGTAGCCGGTGAACACCTGAATTTCGTGGCTGATGATATCCAGCGAACCCAGCCACACGGCCAGCGCCAGGAGCACCGAGTACACGAGCGCCACGATGCCAGCCTGCTTCAGCACGGGAATCAGCTCGCGGCCACCACGCATCCACACGGTCGTGCAGGAGTGAACGGTCGGGCCCACGAGCACGAAGACCAGCATAAACCAGGGGTTCTGGTCGAGCAGCAGGACGGTCAGGAGCAGCGCGAGGGCCATCTCCGCGATGTAGGCGACGCGCGACCAGCGCTCGCCCAGGCGCACCGCAAGGGTCAGCTTGCCGGCCTCGATATCGGTGGGGATGTCACGCACGTTATTCGCCATGAGCAGTGCGCAGGAAATCAGGCCAATACCGATAGCCCCCACCCAGCCCAGCAGGGTCAGCGTGTGGGCCTGCGTGTAGAGGGTGCCCAGGGTGGCGACCAGACCAAAGTAGACGAAGACAAACACATCACCCAGGCCCATGTAGCCGTAGGGGTGCTTGCCGCCCGTGTAGCCCCAGGCCGCAAAGACACTCGAGGCGCCAATCGCCAGGAACCACCACTGGTTTGCCAGGGCCACCAGCACCAGGCCCGCCAGCATTGCCGCACCGAAGCACGCGAATGCGGCGTACTTGACCGAACGGGGGCTGGCCACGCCCGAACCGACCAGGCGCAAGGGCCCCACGCGGTCTTCGTCGGTACCCTTAATGCCGTCGGAGTAGTCGTTGGCGTAGTTCACGCCCACCTGCAGGAAAAACGCGACCAGGAAGGCCAGGAAGGCATACAGCGGCTTGAACTCGCCAATCTCGTAGGCAGCGGCCGAACCGGCAATAATGGGAGCGACGGCAAGCGGCAGGGTGCGCAGGCGCGCGCCTTCAATCCATTGAGCGGCAGTGGCCACGGGGATTCCTTCCAGGGGTTGATGCGTTTGCGGTGAGGAGGGCTACGGGAGGTACGGGACGGCGCCGTGAGGCAGAACCTCGGCGCGAATACTATCCGCGCGAGGCCTCCCGATAGTCCCTGTCCAGGATACTGTATATTTCGCGGCGGTCCGGCTTGCCGGTGCTGGTAAGCGGGAAGTCAGGCAGGATGCTCAACAGCTTGGGTGCCGCCGCCACACCCAGGCGTTCGATGCAGAGGCTCCGCAGGGCCTCGCGCAGCTCCGCGTTCTCGGCGAGGGCCGCAGCCGCGCCCTCGGCCGGGGACACGAGCGTGAGGGCGGCCGTCACGGCGGAGCCCCAGCGTGCATCCGGCAGACCGCACACGAGGGCTTCGCGCACGGCGGGGTGGCTCTCAAGAGCCTCAGCTACCGCGCGGGCCGAAATTTTGACGCCGCCGGTGATGATGATGTCGTCACTACGCCCCAGCACACGCAGAACGCGTGGCTTACCGGGGGCGTGAGTGCTCAGCAGGCCGTAGTCGTCGGTGCGGTACCAGCGGGTGCCGTCGGCAGCGGCGAAGAAATGCTCTGCGGTACGACCGGGGTCGCCCAGGTAGCCCTGCGCCAGATGCGCGCCGCTGATCCAGATGCGACCAACCCGCGCCGGGTCCTCATTCGTTAGCTCCGTACCCGCGGAGGGCACACTCGGCATGCCCTCTTCGGGCACGAGCTCCACCCGCACGCCGGGCAGCACCCGGCCGGAGTAGACGCATCCGCCGGCGGTCTCGGCGCTACCGTAGGTGGTCACGACGTTGAGCCCCAGCTCTTGGGCAGCTGCGAGCAGGTCAGCGCTGGCGGGGGCACCTCCGAGCAGAATCCCGGTAAAGGAGCAGAGCGCGGCGTGAATCTCTTCGCCCGTGCGCGGCTCGTTCCGGGCCGTCTCGAGAAGCTTGTGCAGCTGGGTGGGCACGAGCGAAACAAAGCGACAGGTGGAGCTCAGCTGCTCGACCGCCCGCAGGAAGACATCGGGGCTAAAGTGCACCGGCTCGGTCACGGAGCGTGCGATGACGGGCTCGGTTCCGGCCAGCACCGAGCGGGCCAGAACCTGGGCGCCCGCAACATAGTGCGCGGGCAGGGCCAGCAACCACTGGGAGGCCTCGCTTCCCGCGCTCTTGAAGAAGCCCTCGGTAGCCTCCGCGCTCGCCCGCAGGGCCCGGGCGCTCAGCGCGGTGTGCTTGGGGGTTCCGGTGGAGCCGGAGGTACCCACGAGCAGGGCGACGGAATCCTGATCGTTCCCCGCGAAGATTCGCCCGAAAGAATCCAGAAGGGCCCGCGGATCGGCGGGTCGATCGGCCCGCAAGCGTACCGCGTGAGGGTGCAGGGCATCCTCCCCGGGGGCGGGTAGGGGCTCGAGTCCGGGTACGGGGGTGGTAATCATAGAAAATCCTTAGCGGCTGGTTTTAACGGCTGCGTGCGGGCATGTCATGCGCCGGGGCAGCAATAACGCGCCCAACAACGCGCCGGAGCCGGATTCTTAGCTGAGGGTCTCAGGGTTGAATCCGGCTCCGAGCCTGTGTTTCAGAAACTACTTAGAAGTAGTAGGGGTAGTTGGACCAGTCAGGGTCACGCTTCTGCAGGAACGCGTCGCGGCCCTCCACGGCCTCGTCGGTCATGTAGGCCATGCGGGTGGCCTCACCGGCGAAGACCTGCTGGCCGAGCATACCGTCGTCGGGCAGGTTGAAGGCGTACTTGAGCATGCGGATTGCCTGCGGGGACTGGCGGGCGATGTGCGCCGCGTACTCCAGACCCTTGTTCTCGAGCTCTGCGTGGGGAACCACGTCGTTGACCGCGCCCATTTCGTACATGCGCTGTGCATCGTACTCCTTGGCGAGGAAGAAGATTTCGCGGGCGAACTTCTGCCCCACCTGGCGGGCGAGCAACGCCGAACCGTAGCCGGCGTCGAAGGAGCCGACGGTTGCGTCGGTCTGCTTGAACTTGCCGTACTCCTCGGAGGCGATGGTCAGGTCGGCCACCACGTGCAGGGAGTGACCGCCACCGGCTGCCCAGCCGGAGACCAAGGCGATAACGACCTTGGGCATGGTACGGATGAGGCGTTGCACCTCCAGGATGTGCAGTCGGCCCGCGCGTGCCGGGTCGATGCTTTCTGCGGTCTCGCCGCTGGCGTAGTGGTAGCCGTCGCGGCCGCGGATGCGCTGGTCGCCACCCGAGCAGAAGGCCCAGCCGCCGTCCTTGGGGGAGGGGCCGTTGCCGGTGAGCAGCACGGTGCCCACGTTGGAGGTCATGCGGGTGTGGTCGAGAGCGCGGTAGAGCTCGTCCACGGTGTGCGGGCGGAATGCGTTGCGCACCTCGGGGCGGTCGAAAGCGATGCGCACGGTAGGCAGATCGCGCAGAATCTCGCCGTTTTCGTCGCGTTCAACCTGGCGGTGGTAGGTGATGTCGGTGAAGTCCTCGAAGCCCTCAACGACGCGCCAGTCGGCGGGGTTGAAGATGTCCGAGACCTTTTCGGGAAGTTGTGCAGTCATAGACCCTATTTTACGGTGCCCGCGGTGCGGCTCGTCGAGACCGGGGAACGAAGCACGCTCAGTATAATATTCCGATAACAGAATATGATGCGCGGGGAACGGTCTCTGCCCTTGCGCTCACGCCTGTATCTTGGCCGGTTAAGACCCTGTAAACAGGCCAAGGCCCGGACCGCGTGTGTGCGGCCCGGGCCTTGGGGGAGAGGCCCTTTACTTGACCTTGGCGAGCTCAACCGCGCGGTCGAACTCTTCGTCAATGGCGTCGTTCTTCTTGTAGGTCATGAGCGAAACCACGATGGCGATAAGCAGCGCCGAAGCGAAGCCGGGAACCATTTCGTAGAGCACGGACTTCATCGGGCTCTGGCCCCATGCGAATGCCACAACGGCACCGGTAATCATGGAGGCCAGTGCACCCTGGGTGGTCAGCTTACGCCAGTAGAGCGAGAGCAGAACGGTCGGGCCGAAGGCCGAACCGAAGCCCGCCCACGCGAAGGCAACCAGCTGCAGAATGGAGCTGTTCGGGTTCCACGCCAGGGCACCTGCGACCAGTGCCACGATTGCCACGCCTGCACGGCCGAGCCACAGGGACTTGCCGGCGCTGAGCTTCTTCGAGGAGAAGATGCCGTAGAGGTCCTCCACCAGAGCGGAGGAGCACACAATCAGCTGCGAGGAGAGGGTGGACATAATAGCCGCCAGCACCGCTGCCAGAATCAGACCGGCGATGAAGGGGTGGAAGAGAATCTGCGAGAGGTCCAGGAACACGGACTCTGCGGTTTCGGGGTTGGTGAGGGACGCCTCGGGGTGGCGTGCAAAGTATGCGATGCCCATGAACGCGCCGCTCAGTGCACCGAACACGGTCAGGACCATCCAACTGATACCGATGCGGCGACCGGACTTAGCGTCCGAGGGGGTGCGCATCGCCATGAATCGCACGATAATGTGCGGCTGGCCGAAATAGCCCAGACCCCATGCGAGGGAGGAAATAATGCCGGCGAAGGTGGTGCCCGCGAAGATGCTCAGCGCGTCGGGGCGTACCTGGCTGATGGACTCAACCACGGGGCCTACACCGCCAAGATCGATGATGGTGATGACCGGAACGGCAATCAGCGCTGCGAGCATGAGCAGACCCTGAACCATGTCGGTGTAGGATGCGCCCATGAAGCCGCCGAAGAGCGTGTAGAACACGGTGATGCCTGCCAGCAGGAGCATACCGGTGTGGTATTCCTGACCGAAGGAGGACTTGAAGAACAGGCCGCCGGACACCATACCGGAGGAGACGTAGAAGGTGAAGAACACCAGAATCACGACACCGGAGACGATGCGCAGCACGCGCTTGGTGTCCTTGAGGCGGTTGCTGAGGAAGACAGGGACGGTCACGGAGTCGCCTGCTACTTCGGTGTAGCTACGCAGTCGCGGTGCCACGAACTTCCAGTTGCACCACGCGCCGATGGTCAGGCCGACGGCGAGCCAAGCCTGGGAGAGGCCGCTGAGGTAGACGGCGCCGGGCAGGCCCATGAGGAGCCAGCCGGACATGTCGGATGCGCCAGCCGAGAGCGCGGCGACGGTGGGGGAGAGCTGTCGTCCACCCAGCACGTAGTCGTCGAGGCTGTTGTTCTTGCTATTGGCCCACAGGCCGATCGCAATCATGGCGACAAAATATATCGCCAGCGCGATGATTTGGTAGGTACTCGCGGCCATTGTTGTCCTTCTCTCCTGGTGTTAGTGAGCGTCTGTGTGTATTTATACGCTACTCCATAACTTTATAAGTGGTCTGGGATACATTCTAGATTCTTCGGGGCGGAAAATAAAACCATTGCCCCAAAATTTAGTTATGCGGTAAACAAATAAATATACATTTATGGAATATTGCGGGTAACCGTATGCGTGGGAGACAGTGGGATTGCGTGCGAAAAAATACCCGAAAATCCCCTAGAACTAGAGGACTTCGGGTATTGAATCGAAAGTGTCAAGCGGTAAAGGCAACTTAAACGCTTAGAGGCATATTCGCTTCAAACGAAGAAAACGAAAAGTTTAAAAACCTTGACGGGGTGTCGTCTAACGTGTCGCCCATAGAAGGGGGTACGGGGCAGGAAGAGCCCGCGTTACGTGGTGTGAAGGTCTAAAGATTACGCACGACCCAGGGCTCACGCGACATGAGGGCCGGGTCAAAACGCTCCAGAATCACCGAAGCATCCGGCACCGGAACCCGAGCCTCATGCGGGCGGCCCGAATCGTCCAGCACCGGAATGGAGGCAGCAATCCAGCCGAGCACCTCGGGGATGGTCACCCCCGCCTCCTGAAGCTGAGGCAGAGTGACCGCGCCGTCACGCTTGGCCAGGCGCTTACCCTCTTCGTTCAGCGCCAGGGGAACGTGCGCGTAGCGCGGCTGCGGCAGACCCAGCAGGCCCGCCAGATACGCCTGGCGAGGCGCGGAGGGCAGCAGGTCATCGCCGCGCACAATCTGCTCAACCCCCACGAAAGCGTCGTCCACCACGGAGGTCAGGTTGTACGCGTAGGTGCCGTCGTTGCGTACCAGCACGAAATCGTCCACCAGCCCGGTGTAGGGGCCGTAAAAATCATCATGCACCGTGTAGCTCGTGCGCTCGGCGCGCAGGCGTAGAGCCGGCGGGCGCTGGGCGCGGCGCTCCTCGCGCTGCGCCTCGCTCAGTCCGCGACAGGTGCCCGGGTAGGCGCCCGGGGCACCGTGCGGTGCGCTCGAGGCCTCCTGAATCTCGCGACGGGTGCAGTAGCACTCGTACACGAGGCCCGCCTCGCGCAGGCGCTGAACCGCACGCTCGTAGGCGGCAAGGCGCGTGCTCTGGTAGAGGACGCCGGCCTCCTTACCCTCGGTACTCTCTGCCGCGCTGCCCGGGCTGATATCCCAGTCCAGGCCCATGGCTTGCAGATCGGCCAGCTGGCGTTCCGCAGCACCGGGCCGCACACGATCCAAATCCTCAACGCGCACGTAGAAGGGCTTACCGCCGCGGCGAGCCATCGCCCACGCCAGAATCGCGGTGCGCAAATTACCCAGGTGCAGGTCGCCCGAGGGGGAGGGGGCGTAGCGTCCCGTGCCGCTGGGGAAAACCGCACCGGAAACATCGTTCGAAGAATCTGGAGAAATCATGGTTCCATCCTACGCGGAAAGCACTGCAACCAAGGCGGATCCGGGCCGGGCGGCTGGGGCTCCGGAACCCGAAAACCTCTCGGAGTGTGCCCAATTTCCTTTTCCAAAAAGGGAAATCTTGCTCTCTGAGAGTGCAATGGCGCAACATCGCTCAAAAATTCCAGTAGGGTTGTATCTATGGCTCGCACAATTGAACTTGCCGACGGCGTGTATCGCATCGCGACGGATAACTACCGACTCAATACCGGACTGGTTCTCGGACTGGAACGGGCACTGGTCGTAGACACCGGCGCCGGTCCCCGTCAGGCCACCGAAATTTATGATGAGGTTCGCCGCCTCACCCGACTTCCGATTACCGTAGTGAACACCCACGGCCACTACGAACGATTCTTTGGTAACGACGTCTTCGCGGCTATGGGGGTCGAGGAGTTCTGGGCGCACCCCCGCGCCGCTCGCGCCATCCGCAAGTACGGCGCGGCGCAGCGATCCTACGTTGAGACCCTCGAGCCCGAGATGGCGCACCACCAGGGTGCCGCCACCGATATCGTCGTGCCCAACCACCTGGTCGCTAACAACGGCGACGGCATCACCTTCACCCCGATCGACCTGGGCGAACGTAGCGCAACCCTCATGTACATGGGTCCCGGCCACACGGACGGCGACATCATGGTCGGCGTTGAGGACGTGCTCTTCATGGGTGGCCTCATTGAGGAAGGCACCGACCCGTACTTCGAGGATTCCTTCCCCGATCGTTGGATTGACACCCTGGGTGCCGTGCTGGAATTCGACCGCTACCGCGTGTTCGTGCCCGGTAACGGCGAGCCCGTGGACCGCACCTTCGTGGAGCGCGAACGCAACACCATGATTAGCGCGATCAAGTCAATTCGTGCCTCGACCCTGGACCGCGAGGACGAGGCGACCACCGCCGCAATGTACCAGCTGCCCTATGCGCCGGGCGCGACCCGCTTCCTGCTGGACCGTTTGGCCCAGCTCGAGAACGCCCCCGACTCTGAGAGCTTCGACGTGGAGCACCCGGACACGAGCGGCTTTACGGGCCCGATTACGCTGGGCAAGGCTGCCTACTAGGCCCTGTACTCCGCGATGGGTGGGGGACGTAGAGTGCCCCACCGCCTTACCGGAGTCTCAGCGTATTCAATATAGCCGATACGGCATAAATGCAGGTGCGGGCCGGTTTCTTCTTAGAAGCCGGCCCGCACCTGCGTTATATATCAGTCGTGCGTTAGGGGATCTACGCCGCGGCGTACTCCGCGCGCATGGCCTCACAATCGGTCTTCAGCGCGGCGGGAACTTCGCCCATCGCGCCGCAGAGCTCCACGAAGCGGTGGCGCCAGTCCAGGTGCTCCAGGGCGCGACGAATCTGACGTTCACCCTGTTCGGGGGTCCAACGCGAGACAGCCTCGGCAACCTGGGCGAGGCCCACGCGAGCATCCGCGTGGTCGATGTCGACGGTCGCACCGTCCCAGAGAATCTCGCGTACGGTGGTCGTGTTCGGAACCTGACCCACCACGGTGACGCCGGAGGCCAGAGCATCGGTCCAGCGACCGGTGATGTACTCCTTCGTGGGGTGGGTGTAGGGGGCGGGGCTCACCGAGGTGGAAAAGGCCAGCAGGAACTTCGCGCGGTTCAGCGAATCCTGCAGGTGCTGCGCCGACTCGCGGTCGGTAGCGCCAAAGGGTGGGCGACCCTCGAAGCTCAAACCCAGCTCCTTGGCCAGGCGAGCGGTTGCCTCGTCGTCCTCGTAGGCAGCGGGCTGTCGGCCCACGCGTAGCAGATCGGTGGTCTTGGAGGGCAGGGTAGCAAGGCGCTCCGAGAAGGAGCTCCACACGTCCGCGCCCCAGGGCAGCACGCCCGGGGTCTTCACGCCAGCCGCGGTCCACGGCTGAACGTCGTCGGCGTCGGCGACGAAAATGCGGTCGTAGACCGAGGACTTCGCAATGGCGGGAATACGGTCGTCCCAGAAGCTGTCTATGACCCAACCGTAGATGGCGCTGTAGCGGCGGAACGCGAAGGAACGCTGCGCAACGGCGTAGAGCTGGCCGGGGTCGGAGGCGATGACCACACAGCGGCGAGAGCCGCCCTTGAGCCGCGGCAGGCGAGCCAGAAGCTTCGTTTCCTTGGACAGAGAAGCCCCCACGTTGACGGTGTGGACGGTGCCGCCGGTATAGCGGGCCAGGAGGTCCGCCATGGCGTGCACCGGAACCCAACCGGCACCGGAGGGAACGGCAACAATAATATCGAGTGAGCTCATGAGATTCCTTGAGAGGGATCCGGCCCGGGAAAATGCGCGCAACGCTCATCACAATTGGCGATACGAGCGGCACGCTCCCGGAGCGGATGGACGATAGATATCTAAGCGGGAAAATCCCTTGCGGCGGCCCGATACCGGGTATTTGCCGGGTAAACCCGCGGTGGGGCGCATACAGTCTTCAGTATATCCGCAGCCCGTGGTTCTCCGGGGGTTCAGCCTCACCCGCTAGGGTGTGTGAATACGCACCTCGATACCCGATTCGGCGCCGAACCCGGCGGCCATGCGCGCCAGGTTGGTGTTCGGGGCGGCCGCGACCGTGAAGAAGCGGCTCACCGCGGCGGCGAATTGCTCGTCGCGGGCCAGCTCTCCGTGTTCCAGGGTTGTGAAGATGCCGCCGCCGGCGTCGTCGAAGACCTCGATGCGCAGGTCGGGTAGCAGCTCGGTGCTCGGCAGGTTGAGCGACGCAATGTCGTGCTGGAAGGTCAGGTCGCCGCAGAGCAGGGTCACCGGTAGGGCGGAGCCGCCGATGACGGGGCGGCCCTCGGAATCCGTCCCGGCGGGGTAGTAGCCCGAGAGGGAAACGCCGATGGCGGTTGCCGTGGTGCCGTCGATACCGGCCAGACCGCGGTTGGCGAAGACGCGCGCGGGGGCGGGCTCGCCCAGGGCGGGGGCCGCCGCCTCCAAATCGCGCACAAGGTTGGAAGACCCCAGCACGAGGAGCCGCTTCTGCTCCACGGCCTCCCGCCAAACGCGGCGGGCGTAGGAGCGTCCGGCGGTGCGATTGCGGTAGTCGAGGTAGCGTTCCTCATCCTCTTGGCTATTGCCCGAGGCACCGTCCGCGCGGTGCTCGTAGGTCTCAATTTCGCGCAGCGCGGCCTGCTGCAATTGCTTGCCGGCACGCATCCACTGCTGGACCCAGGTCTCGGCGGTTTCACCGGTTTCTTCTTCCGCGGGCTCGGGGCCCCTGGCCGGGGCGTCCTCGACACCGCGCGCGAACTCGGCGAGCCGCTGCGGGCTGGAGATTTCGATGAAGGAACGCGCTCCGGGCTCGTACCAGCTGGCGCGGCGCGGCGCGTAGTAGGCGCAGGTCACGCTCTCGTCGGCCAGTAGAGCGGTCACGGGGCGCGAAAGGGTCGGGTGACCGAAGAGCACCACGCGCTCAATACGTGCGGCAGGCTCGAATCCCTCTGAGGAGAGCAACTGCGGGTAGTGCGGAATGGCGGTTGCGCCGTGGCGTGCCTCGGAGGAGGGCTCGGCCAGCAGCGGCAGGTTCAGCACGCGCGCGAACTCGGCGGCAAATTCCCCGGCCCCGTCGGCGGCCACCACGACGGTACGCGAGGTGGTGGGGGGTGCGGGGGCCTTCGCCTCAATGGTTTGGGCCCCGGTGCTGAGGGAGCTCAGAAGCCACTCCCTTTCTAGCGCGGAAAGCCCCGACCCCTCGGCGCGGTCAGTGCGCAGGCGAGCCTCCTCCTGCGGATCGTAGTCCTCGAGCAGGCTCTGGGCCCACTGCGGCAGGGCGTGCGCGAACTGCCCCGAAGGGGTGAGTGGCGTATCGAAGCAGAGGTTCAGATGAACCGGGCCGATGGGCTCGGCCGAGGGACGGGCCCAGTTTTCTGTGGCGCGGCCGGTCAAAGCGTTGAGGCAGGCGGCGAAGGCAAAGGTCTGCTCGCCTTCCTCCTGCTCGGGATAAGCGGTCAGGTCGGCCTCGGCGCGCACAAAGGGAGAGAAGAACCCGGCCTGGTGGGTGGTCTGGTTGACGCCGCTTCCACGCAGGCGCTCGGGGCGGTCTGCGCTCATGATTGCCAGGGGCACGCCGGCGTGGTAGGCCTCCATGACGGCGGGCATGTACTCGCCCAGGGCGGTACCGGAGGTGCACACAAGGCCCACCGGGCGGCCCGAGGCTTTGGCGATGCCGAGAGCCGTGAAGGCGGCGGTTCGCTCGTCCACTCGCACGTGAGCGATGAGTGCTCCGGCTTCGGCGGCCGCGGCGATGGCGTAGGCCAGGGGCGCACTGCGGGAGCCCGGGGACACGACAATATGCCGCATTCCGGCGCGAATCAGTGAGTCAAGCACGGAAATTGCGGTCAGCATGGCGGGGATGGAGCGATGTTTAGTCACCGTACCATTCTAATGCCGCGCCCATATCGGACCGGTATGGGTTACCTTCGCGCGCTGGTTCATGACGCACGGTTCGTGACGACGCGCGGTTCTTGAGAGGCTCACCCCCCCCCCATGCTCTAGCGGCGGTCTAGCCGCGGTAGATGCGTTCCAGCACGCGGTAGCAGCGGCTCACCCGTTCAGCCCACCACCGGCGGGTCGGCTCATCGGCGGCCAGATGCTCGAGGCGCTGTGGGTCGGGCTCGACGGCTCGCACCCGCATGAGCCCGTCGTGGGCGATCATGGGGTCCTCGGCGACGTCCTCGGCCATGAGCGAGACGGTTCCCAGGCCGCACCCGTACTTCAGGGTCGGCAGGGAGGCCGCCAGGGCGGCACCGGTTGCGATGCCCACCGAAGTTTCCAGGGCCGAAGAGACGACGGCCGGAAGCTGGGCCTGCTCAACGATGGCCAGGGCACGGCGAACACCGCCCAGGGGAGCGGCCTTGATAATAATGAGGTCGGCGGCATTGGCACGGGCCACGCGCAGCGGATCCTCGGCCTTGCGAATCGACTCGTCGGCGGCGATGCGGACCGGCAGCCCCTCCTTGGCCACGGCGTAACGGAGCGACGCCATCTCCTCGATGGTGGCGACCGGCTGCTCGGCGTAGATGAGGCCGTACTCGCAGAGTTTGCGGAGCGCCTCGAGAGCGCCGGAGGGGGTGTAGCCCATATTCGCATCGATCTTGAGGCGAGCCTCGGGGAGCGCCTCGCGCGCGGCGGCCACGCGGGCCACGTCGTCGGCGAGGCTCTGGCCCTTCTCCGCGACCTTGATTTTGAGCTCCCGGATGGTGCCGTCGTAGCGGGCGAGTACCTCGGGCACGCGTTCGGCGGGGACGGCGGGCAGGGTTGCGTTGAGCGGAATACTTTCGCGCACCGGCTCGGGGGCGGGGAGCCAGGCCGCTTCGAGGGCGCAGGCGAGCCAGGCGGCCGCCTCTTCGTCGCCGTATTCGAGGAATGGCGCGAACTCGCCCCAGCCTCGGGGGCCGCGAACGAGCGCGCTCTGGCGACGGTTCACACCGCGGAAGGTGACGTTCATGGGGATATCGACGACGGCCAGGCGCTCGAGCACCTCGTCCAGCGGGGGTAGCGGAAGCCCCGCGAGGCGGAAACCGTAGCCCAGGGGCGGCACGCCGCCCGGGGTGGACTCTGCGGGTGATGATTTGTGATGCACGCTCACTGTTGTCCTTTCCCGCTAAAAATTTTTTTAGCGGTTCAAGCCCCTCGATATGGGGCACGTCCCAACTCGAACCGGGCGCTCGGCACGCCGCTGACCAGGGCTTTTAATGGGGAGCTTGGGGAACTTTCGATACCTCTCGCGTTAAGCCTGCGTATTTTGCGGAAACTCTCAGCTTAGCGACCCAAAAACTTTACCTTTTCATAGCTTAACCTGAGATAGTGAGGTAGTTACTCTATCAACGCGGTGACCGCATTCGACTCGCGCGAAGGCTTGGGGGTCTTCGCCGCCGGGTGGACCGCCGCAAGGTAACGCCATGAGGGAGAAGGTACGAAACGAAGTGTGGAGGGGCTTATGAGCTATCGATGGAACGCGCACGAAACCGTCGCGAGCGGCGCGGTGAGCGATTCTGAGGCAACCCGCCCGCTCCAGACCGGCGATAATGCCCCTACCCTGCCCTTCTCCGCCGAGGCCGTCGCGGACCGCGCGGCCGAGCTCTCCGATACCCAGCCTATCTCTGCGACCCAGCCGATTTCGGCCACCCGTTCCTCTTCCGCGCGCGCGTACGCGCACGATGCACAGGACCCCACCGAGGTGCTCCCCGCCCGAAGCCCCGACACCCGCTTGCTGTCGAACACTGACGGCTCCACCCGCCTCATGCAGGCCACCCAGACGCTTGAGGAACCGACCATTCAGGCTTCTCGCTCGCCCTATGCGGCCCCCAGGGTTGAGCCCGCGACTCCGGCTGCACCCGCCGCGCCGGTGCCGCCTCGCGCGGCGAACCCCAACGTTTCCTACGGGGGAGCCTCGTATTCCGGCGTTCCCTACCCCAACGAGGCCTTCCCTCCCGCTTCTCAAACGGGCAACGTCTATTCCCAGGTTGGAGTGACCTCGATGAGCCCCATGGGCAACCCGATCCGCCCGGGTGAGGGCGACCCGAAGAGCTTCCCGAGTACCGGCCTTCTGATGCGGCATCTCTTTGCCCTGCTCTTCTTGGGGGCCTCGCTTTTCGGGGCCTTCCGTTTCTTCATCTACACGCACGTTGGCCAGCAGGTGGATGAGCAGGCCTACGCCGAGTACACGAACCAGTTCCTCAACTATCGCGGTCCGACCCTGACCGCGCTGGACTCGTTGCCGACGATTGTCGGTGTGGTGGCGGTGCTCGGCCTGATTGCGGTGCTGGTATGGAAGCACCGGTTCCTCCCGGCACTGGTGGGGGTGCTCTGCGGCGTGGGAGCCTGCGTCACGACCTACGCGCTGAAGAACTACATCATCGTGAAGCCGGACTGGGGTATTCAGGAGGCGGTGAGCAATTCGGCGCCCAGCGGCCACACGACGTTCGCGGCGGCGGCCGGTGCGGCCCTCTTCCTGGCGGCTCCCCGGCTGATGCGTCCGACCGTGGCCCTGTTGGCGGCGGTCGCGACCTGCCTGACGGGTGCCTCCACGATCATTAACGGCTGGCACCGCCCGGTGGATGTTGTGACCGCGATTCTCGTGACCTCCATGTGGACGGTACTGGGCATGGCCCTGCTGCGCTACGTGCGTCGCGGTGACTTTACGATTGCCTCGCGCGGAGGCCTGGTGTTGGTGCCGTTGTTGACGATTGCGACGCTTTTCCTTTCCTTCTGTTCCGTGATTCTGTACCTGATTGCGATTTTCTCGCCCATCCCGGGAGGCGCGTTTACCGCAGCGACCTGCATGATCGTGGCGGTGAGCTTCGGTACGACGGCGCTGACGGTGAATCTGCTGCGCGCACGCAATAGCAAGCGTCAGGCGTAACCCAAATGCGTGCCTCGCCCTCATGCGGCGGGGCACGCGTTTTTATTGGCTTTGTGTGTGGGCGTTGCCTCGCGGGGGGAGCGCAGAATACAATGGAAATAATTGGTATTTTTGATACCAAATAACAGTATTGGCGACTAGCCGCCGGGCCGCATGCTCCGCCCGGCTCGAGTAGAAAGGTGCGTACCATGGCAGGTACCCATGAAGGCCGCGTCATCATTTTCCCCCAGCTCACCGAGGAGCTAAAGCCCTTCGAAGACAAGCCCCAGGCTCGCAAGATTGTGGACGCCGACGGCGGCAACCTGACCCTCATGGAGCTGGCGGCCGGCCAGTCCTGGCACGAGCACCACAGCGTGCACCCCATCTTCGTGCAGGTGCTCAAGGGCGAGGTGATCTTCCACGTGAAGGATCGCGATATCACCCTGGTCCCGGGCAAGCCGATTCACGTGACCGCCAAGCTTCTGCACTCCCTGCGCGCCGTCAAGGATTCGACCCTGCTGGTGACCATGCTGACCGGCGAGTCGCACCCCGAGCCCAAGCTCACCGTTGAGGTGGAGGAGGTCTAAACCCCTCTGAAGGCTCTCCCAAGCCAACGAATCCCGCGTTCTCCACGACTGGAGAGCGCGGGATTCTGCGTTTCTGGGCGGTCGGCGGTGCTATCGGTGGCTGAGCGCAAAGGTGCCGGGCATGGAAAAGCGGGCGGTGCTGCGCGAAACAGAATGTTTCGTACAGCACCGCCCGCTATATTTTCAAGAGCTAGTACTAGTTTACAACCGCGTGGGTCGGATCGAGCACTCGAGCCAAGAAAGCCCGGGTACGTTCGTGCTTGGGGGCGCCAATCACCTGGTCGGCAGGGCCTTCCTCCACGACCACGCCGTCGGCCATGAAGACGACCTTGTCGGCCACCTCGCGGGCGAACGCCATCTCGTGGGTCACCACAATCATGGTCATGCCCTCGTCGGCCAGGTTACGCATAATGCTCAGAACCTCGCCGACCATCTCCGGGTCCAGCGCGCTGGTGGGCTCGTCAAAAAGCATCAGGTCGGGGTGCATGGAGAGCGCACGGGCGATAGCCACACGCTGCTGCTGGCCGCCGGAAAGCTGAGCGGGGAAGCGGTCTTCCTTGCCGGCCAGGCCCACCTTAGCGAGCTGCTCGAGGGCCACCGCCTCCGCCTCCTCCTTGGAGCGGCCCAGCACCTTAACCTGGGCAATCGTGCAGTTATCCAGGATGTTCAGGTGACCGAAGAGGTTGAACTGCTGGAACACCATGCCCATGTGGGTGCGCACGCGGTTAATGTCCACGTCCGGGTCGGTGACCTCGGTATCGCCCACCATGATGGTGCCGTCGTTCGGCTCCTCCAGCAGGTTCACGCAGCGCAGCAGGGTGGACTTGCCCGAACCGGAGGGGCCGATGAGGCACACGACCTCGCCGGGGGCGACCTCCATATCGATGCCCTTGAGCACCTGGACCTTGCCGTAGGACTTGTGCAGGTTAGAAATGCGCACCGAGGAGGCGGCCATGGATGAAGTTGAAGCGGTCATAGTATCCGTAATCCGTTCTGTCTCGTCGTTGCGCTTACTTGCGGCCGGTCAGCTGGGTGCGGCGCTCAAAGTATGCGGAGAGCTGGCCCAGCGGGACGGTGATGATGAGGTAGCACAGGCCGGCGACCACCAGGGGAGTCAGGCCTGCGTTAGCGGCGGTCAGGCCCTCACGGCCGAACTTTGCCAGCTCGTACTGCGATACGGTCACGCCCAGCAGGTAGACGAGGGAGGAGTCCTTGGTCAGCAGGATAACCTCGTTGGTCAGCGGGGGAAGCACCACGCGGAAGGCCTGCGGGATGATGATCGAGATCATCGCGCGGGTGTGGGACATGCCCAGGGAGCGTGCCGCCTCCATCTGGCCCTTCGGAATGGCCTGCAGACCCGCGCGCAGTACCTCGCTGATGTAGGCAGCCGAAACCATGCCCAGGGACAGGGTCACAGGAATCAGGTTATCCACGAAGCGGATCTTGAAGGCCAGCGGAATACCGTAACCGAAGGCGAAGAAGACCAGCAGCGCCGGGATGCCGCGGAAGAGCTCCACGTACAGGGTGGCAATCCAGCGGTACGGGGCAATGGAGGAAATACGCATGAGCGCCAGCAGCAGACCGCCGGAGAGGCCCACAGCAAAGCCCAAAGCGGTGTAGAGCAGGGTGTTCTTCAGCGCCACGGTGATGACGTCGGGGAACTGCTTGGCTGCCACATCGAGGTTGAAGACCTGCTGGCTGAGGGTCTTCCAGTCAGCCAGCAGAATGGCAGCCAGGGCAATAACGGCCAGGATGGCGTACTGTGCGTAGCGGAAGAGCTTCTGCTTCTGGCGGGGGGAAAGTTTAGAGGACATGCGCTTTCTTATCCAGTGCTGTTCGGTCAGAGCGTACTAAACGCTCGCGGGAAAAGGCTGGGACCTCCCCAACCCAAAAGTATTAGAGTACTCCTGAATTGGGGGAGGAACTAACCGATGAGGGAGTTAGGACGCGGAGGAGGAGGCGCTCGCGGAGGCCGAGGAGGTGGTGCCCACCCACTTGGCCTTCATCTTGTCGAGCTCGCCGTTCTTCTTGAGCTTGTCAATGGTGGCGTTGGCCTTGGCCAGCAGTGCCTTGTTGTTGGAGGAGACGGCTGCCGCGATTTCCTCGGTGTTCTCGGAATCCTGGTAAGCAATCTTGAAGGAGTCCGGGTCGTTGGTCAGGGCCTCGGAAATCACGGAGAGGTTCGCGGCGACTGCCTTGACCTGCCCGGTCTTCAGGGCGGAGAACATGAGGGAGGTGTCTTCGTACTGGATGACCTCTGCACCGTTTTCCTTGGCGTAGGTTTCACCGCTGGTTGCCTGCTGGGCGCCGACGGCCACGCCCTTCAGGTCGGCTGCGGAGGTGATGGAGGAACCCTTGGGAACCAGGATGGCCAGGTTGTCGTCGAAGTAGACGGTGGTGAACTCCATCTTGCTCTTACGTTCGTCGGTCACGCCGATGCCCGCCAGCGCGATGTCGCACTGGCCGGTGGACAGGCCGGTGCCAGAGTCCAGGCCCTCGAAGCTGATGGAGGTCAGCTGTGCCTTCACGCCCAGGTCGGAGGCGATGGCGTTGGCGATGTCTGCGTCCAGGCCCACGATGGTGCCGTTCTCTTCGTATTCGAAGGGCTTGTAGGGGGTGTTGGTGCAGACGCTGAGCACGCCGGACTTGACGAGGCTGACCTCGCCGTTGGCGTCGGAGTTTTCGTCGGCGGTGGAGACGCAACCGGTCAGTGCTAGAGGCAGTACTGCCAGCAGGGCCAGCGGCTTGAGGGATGCCTTCTTGAGGATTGCGGTGTTCATTGGGGTGCTCCTATGTGCGGTGTGTTCTATGAAATCTACGGTCTATTGTGCGCCTCCATGTTAAAAAATGCAAGTATATACATAAATATTCATAATATTTTGCTGAATACGCATAAATTTACCCTCGAGGAATGAATAAAACCCCGACTATGCGGACCAAAAACCATCCGAGCGAGCCTGCGAACCACTCACATGACGTAACTACGGTTCACCCAACTATCGAATCCCCCAACCTCCATGCCACAATTGAGAACGTGAACGCAGAGAAGAATACCCGCGCCACCCGCGCCACCCTGGATAAGAAGACCAGCGACATCGCCGCAATGTTCGATACCGTCGCCGAACGATACGACCTGATGAACGGCATCCTTTCCCTCGGCCAGCACATCTACTGGCGCAAGCAGGCCGTCGCCGCCGTCGACGCGCACCCCGGCCAGAAGGTCCTGGACGTAGCCGCAGGAACCGGCGTCTCATCCGAACCCTTTGCGGACGCAGGTGTAGATGTCATTGCTGCCGACCTCTCCGAGGGCATGCTGGACGTTGGTCGTCGCCGCCGTCCCGACATGACCTTCGTGCAGGCCGACGTCACCGCCCTGCCCTTTGAAGACGGCACCTTCGACGCGGTCACCATGTCCTACGGCCTGCGCAACGTCGCAGACTACCCCAAGGCGCTGAGCGAAATCTACCGCGTGCTCAAGCCCGGCGGCCGCATCGTCATTCTCGAGTTCTCGACCCCGACCTTCGCCCCCTTCGGCGCGGTGTATAAGAACTACATCATGAAGGCGATTCCGCCGATTGCGCGCGCAATTTCCTCCAACCCCGAGTCCTACGAGTACCTCGCCGAGTCCATCATCGCCTGGCCCAACCAGCAGGCACTGGCCGAAAAGTTCAAGGAGGCGGGATTCACCTCGGTGCAGTACCGCAACCTGACCGGCGGTATCGTTGCCATTCACCGCGGCTTCAAGCCTGTGGAATCCAACGCATAACGTTCACACCACCCCGACATACCCACCGCACCGTTTTCACGCCGCCCCGATAGGACATTCCGAGGGACGGACCACTAGAAAACACCAAGAAGATAGAAGACACCGTGACCAACGCAGAGCAGCCCATCGCCGCCACCGACCTGCTGGGAGACCTCGATCTGAAGCTTCCCGCGGGATTCGAACTGATCGCCGCAGACCCCAAGCTGGGTCCGCAGATCCTCTCGTCCCTTGCCCGTATTGAGGAGCGCCTGGGCGAGGCCATCGCGCAGACCGACCACCTGGCCGACGTCGCCTCCCGCCACCTGCTTCTGGCCGGAGGCAAGCGCGTGCGCCCGCTGCTGGCCCTGCTCTCGGCAGCCGTGGACGGCGAGATTAACGACGAGGTGATTGAGGCCGCCGTGGTGGTGGAGCTGACCCACCTGGCAACCCTCTACCACGACGACGTCATGGACGACGCCCCCAAGCGCCGCGGCGTGGACAGCGCCCAGATGATTTGGGGTAACTCTGTCGCAATTCTGACCGGCGACCTGATCTTCTCCCGCGCCTCCCTGCTGGTGTCCGAGCTGGGTACCCGCCCCATGAAGATCCAGTCCCAGACCTTTGAGCGTCTGGTGCTCGGTCAGCTCTTCGAGACCACCGGCCCGCGTGAGGGCCAGGACCTGCTCGACCACTACATCGCCGTCATCGAGGGCAAGACCGGTTCCCTGATTGCCGCCGCCGGCGAGTACGGCTCCCTGCTTTCGGGTGCCTCCGAGGAAGTCATCTCGATGGTCAAGACCTACGGCGAGCTGGTGGGCGTGGCCTTCCAGCTGGCGGACGACGTGATTGACATTGTGAGCGACGGCAAGACCAGCGGTAAGACCCGCGGCACCGACCTGCGCGAGGGCGTTCCGACCCTGCCGACCATCCTGCTGGACCGCGCTGTGGCGGCCGGCGATGAGTCCGCCCGCGAGGTACGCGCCCTGCTGGATGCCGACCTCAGCTCCGATGAGGCGCTGGAGACCGCCGTGGAGGCGCTCGCCGCCCACCCGGTCACCCAGGAAGCCTGGCAGATTGCCTACGACTGGGCCGATCGCGCGATTGAGGCGATTGCTCCGCTACCCGATTCCACCGCGAAGGCTGCGCTGGAGTCCTTCGCCCACGCCGTGGTTCACCGCGAAGGCTAAAACGCCTCGCCGTGTAGCGCATGCTTGAAAACTTTCACGTTCAAGCGTCTCATACTTCAAAACCCCCGCTGAATCTACCCGGATTCGGCGGGGGTTTTCTGTCTTTAGGCTAGTCAGCGCCGGTTTTTGGGAGAGCTAGGTGCAGTCCCTGCCTCCCGAAAAGTTCCGTATGCTGGGGTCTCCTTGACCGCCATATGCCTTTAAGGTAAACCTTATAGGCATGCCTGAGGTGCACATCCACCCCTCAAGCCTTCGACGGCTCCCACGCCCAACCTGTGTTGGAGAGCCGTTTACTATTTCTGGACGCGAGCAAGTCCCGCCACCCCGCGGTTCCCCTCGCACCAACCATCCGCGTCCCCACATCTAGAGGTTTACAACAATGGGAGCATCTACCCCTAAGGCGCCCGCGAAGCGCGAAGGCTTCTCGAGCCGCCGCGTCTTCATCTTTGCCGCCATCGGTTCTGCTGTTGGTCTGGGCAATATTTGGCGTTTCCCCTACATCGCATTCGACAACGGCGGCGGCGCCTTCATGATCCCCTACATTGTCGCCCTGCTGACCGCCGGCCTGACCTTCCTGTTCTTTGACTACGCCATTGGTCACCGTGCGCGTGCTTCGTCGCCGCTGGCCTTCCGCCGCCTGAACCGCAAGACCGAGTTCATCGGCTGGTGGCACATGGGTATTAACTTCGTCATCGCTATCTACTACGCCGCTATTGTGGCGTGGTCGCTGCGTTACATGGTTTTCTCCTTCACTAACGCGTGGGGTGATAACCCGAAGGCATTCTTCCAGGGTGAGTTCTTGAAGGTTGCGGACACCCCCGGTGTCTCCCTGGACTTCAACATGAACATCCTGATTCCCATGGTTCTCGTCTGGGGTGTGCTGCTGGCTGTGATGGCCCTGGGCGTGCAGAAGGGTGTTGGCGCGGCCAACATCGTCTTTATCCCGCTGCTGCTGGTCATGTTCGTGGGCCTGGTGATTTACTCCCTGACCCTGCCCGGCGCAGTTGACGGTCTGAACGCGCTGTTCACCCCCAGCTGGGATTCGCTGGCTAACCCGGATGTGTGGGTTGCCGCCTACGGCCAGATTTTCTTCTCGCTGTCCATCGGCTTCGGCATTATGATCACCTACTCCTCCTACCTGAAGCCCAAGGCTGACCTGACCGGTTCGGGTGCCGTGGTTGGCTTTGCAAACTCCGGTTTCGAGCTGCTTGCGGGTATTGGTGTGTTCTCGGCTCTGGGCTTCATGGCTCAGGCTGCGGGCACCCAGGTGAGCGATGTCGCGACCAGCGGCATCGGCCTGGCGTTCATCGCGTTCCCGACCATTATTTCTCAGGCCCCCGGCGGTGTGCTGATTGGTATTCTCTTCTTCGGCTCCCTGCTCTTCGCGGGTTTCACCTCCCTCATCTCGATTCTTGAGGTGATTATTGCGGGTGTTCAGGATAAGTTCGCCACCTCGCGTCTTGCTTCCACCGCCCTGGTGATCATTCCGGTCGCCGTGATTTCGCTGCTGCTGATGCCGACCACCACCGGCCTGTACGTGCTCGATATTCTCGATAACTTCGTGAACCTCTTCGGTATTCTGGCTGCCGGCCTGTGCGCCATCATCGTCGTGGCGTACGTGGTGCGTGCGCTGCCCGCCCTGGCCGAGCACTTGAACCGTTACTCCTCCATCAAGGTCGGTAAGATCTGGATGGTTCTGCTGGCCGTCGTGACCCCGCTGGTTCTTGGTTACTCTCTGATTCAGAGCGTCATCAAGCTGATTCAGACTCCGTACGAGGGTTACCCGGCGGATATGCTGGCAATCTTCGGCTGGGGTATGAGCGCGCTCCTGCTGGTCGGCGCGATCGTTGTTTCCCTCTTGCCCTGGTCGAAGAAGTCTCGTGCCGCTGAGAAGCCTCCGGCACCTCCGGTGATTGCCGGTCAGGTGGAGCACGACCACGTCGATACGACCATTACCCGTTAGGAGCCCTCATGTCTATCTCTGCAATTGTGATGCTGATTGTGGCCATCCTGATTATCTGGGGTGGCCTGGGCCTGGCGATGCTGAACCTGCACCGTCATCCAGACCTGGATGCCCTGGACGAAGCGGCTGAGGCTCAGGGCTCCGAGCTCTAGAGCGTAAACGCGACATACAGTGATGCCCCGCCGGCTTATAGCTGGCGGGGCGTCACTGTATTTTATGCGGGTGTTGAGCGTGCCGAAGGGGCAGAACGGGGGAGGGAACTATTTGTTCCCGGAACGCTGGGTTTGCTCCTGCTCTTCCAGAAGAATCTGCGCATCCTCAGCCTGTACGTTTTCCGCCTGAACCAGCGGAATCATGCCGGTCTCCGGATCCGACAGCGCGGAGGCGCGGTAGGAACGAGAGGCACGCAGAGCATCCACCGTGAAAATGATGAGCGCAACCCAGATGAGGCCCAGACCCAGCACCTTATCGGGGCTCATGTGCTCGTGCAGCACGGTGATGGCCAGAACGAACTGGATGGTCGGGCCCAGGTACTGCACCATGCCGATAACCGAGAGCGGCAGGGCCTTAGTCGCTGCGGCAAAGAGCATGAGCGGCACAACGGTGACCACACCGGTGGACGCCAGGAGCCAGAAGTGCCCGGCGCCCTCGCTGAAGAGGGTCATCTGACCCTGCGCGTTGAGGACGAAGAGCGCAATAACGCCGAAGGGAGCCAGGATTAGCGTCTCGAGGGACAGCGAGACGATGGGGCTCACCTCGTGGGCGATACGGGCCTTGAGCAGGCCGTAGATGCCGAAAGTAAAGGCCACGCCCAGGCCGGTCCACGGCACCTGCCCGTAGATAAGGCTCATCATCAGCACAGCGATACAGGAAATAGCCACCGAGACCCACTGCGCGGCGCGCAGCCGCTCCTGCAGGAAAATTACGCCCAGCACCACCGAAACCAGCGGATTGATGAAATATCCCAGCGACACATCAATCGTGTGGCCGGTCGTCGTCGCCACCACGTAGATAAGCCAGTTTGCGCAGATGAGAATGGAGGCGGCCGTCAGCACCAGCATGATGCGGCGGTTCCGCAGGATTCGGCGGAATTCTGCGGTTGCCCGAACAAGAGGTAGCAGCAGGGCACAGAAGATGAGGGAGAAGACCACTCGGGCCACGACGATTTCAATCGGCCCGGCCGGCGCCATGACCACAAAGTAGAGGGGGAGCAGACCCCAGATGAGGTAGGTACCGATGATGGTGATAAACCCGTTACGCGTGGCGTGTTTCTGCGTCTCTGACATGGTTTCTTCTTGAGCTACTTTCTTCTGCGCGTGTTCTTTGAGCGTTATTCGTCGGGTTGTGGCCGCAATCAATCCCGCGTACTGCAGACATCCTCGTGGGGACTGGATAGAGGTGCTCCGGACGCCGTCAGGCGCGGTACCACGAGGATACCGCGCCTGACGGGGTGTTGTGTATTCGGTTTAGAGGCCGAAGAAGCGGGAGAAGAAGCCCTTCTTCTTGGGCTCGGGCTTCTGCTGCTCTTCCTCGCTGCGCTCCTCGAAGTGCTGACGCTCGTACTCTTCGTGAGCGGCTTCTTCGTGCTCGGCGGGCAGGTCGGGGGCGTCGCCGGCGTTGTGAATCGGCTCCACGTACTCGGCAATTTCCTCTTCGGTGTACTCGCCCTGTGCCTCGTAAGCTTCGGGCTCCTCGGCGTGCTGCTCTGCCGGTGCCTGCTCGGCGGGAGCCTCGTGAGCCTCAACGGGCTGCTCGTCCTCGGCGCCAATCGAGGCATCGGTGTAGACGCGGGCCTGCTCGGGCTCGTGCTCCTCGACGGGCTGCTCTGCCGGGGCAGGCTGAGCCTCGACGGCGGGTGCCTCGTAGGTGTCAGCAACCGGTGCGTGCTCCGCAATCTCGACGGCGCGCTCGGCCTCGGCACGGGCGGCGGCGCGCTCGGCGGCCTCCTGCTCGCGCTGGGCGCTCTGAGCGGCGGCCTCGGCTGCGGCGATGCGCTCAATCTCGGTACGGGCGGCTGCGAGCGACTCGCGACGCTGGGCCGCGGCGGCGGCGCACTGCTCCAGAACCTCGGGGCCGACCTGCGGCTCGGCCTCCTCAATACCGCTGATGCGACCGTCGTCGAACCACAGGCGCAGTGCACCGTCGGTTGCGGTCAGCACGGCGGTTGCCTCGGTATCCCAGGCAATGTGGAAGCCGCGCTGCTGGGCGTAGGAATCCACCGCCAGAACCTGGTTGTGAATCTCTTCGCTCTGCAGGGTCTTGGCGATAACACGGCCGATGCCCTTGTAGGTGGGGGCCTCGAGTGCCAGCTCGTGACCCTCCAGCAGAGTCCACGCGCGCACACCGGCACCGGCGGGCAGCGGGTAGTGGGCGTAGAGACCGCTCAGGGTCTTGGCCGCCAGGGTGAGCCGGCGGGCCAGGGACTCCGAGAGGGGAAGCTCATCGGTGGTCAGCTCGACCAGGCCGTCGCGCTCGCCAGCTTCGCGGGCCTGAATGGCCGCGGAAACCACGGAGTCGGGGAAGTAGCCCAGCTGCTGCCAGGACCAAATCCAGGTGCCGCGGTTTTCGGATTCGGTGCCCAGCAGGTGCGGCTTGAGCGAGAGCGGGGGAACGGTCTCAAAGTCCAGGGACTGAGAAGTGAAGTCCACGTTCCACTCGGAGGTACCCACGAGCTCGGCGAGTCGAGCCTGGTACTCGGTGGAGATAAAAATCGATGCGTCGATAAGATCCTGCAGAGAATTCGTCATGATTTAAGATTATCAACCTTTTGAGGGTGTATCTGCCCTGTATCCCCCGTTTCGGGCGCTCTTTCGACGGATGCGTGGCGGGCAGGGCTCGACGGGGGAGGCCGCGGATCTCGGTTCAGCCTCTTGCTGAGGTTGAGGGCGGGGGTCTGACTCGGGGTTTTAGGGAGCGTTGAGGAGAGGGCGAACATGCATCTTTCGGCGTAAACTATCACCGTGAAGCTGACACGTTCGTTAGAATCGAAGTGAGCGGCTTTTTCCGGCACCACTGCAAGCCCATAGATCTTTCACCTGCAATCACGGATGCACTCCGCCGCGCCGTAATTCAACACTCAAGGATGTATGAACACATGACTGAACCCCGCCTCACCGAGACGAGTAGCCGCGCTGCGCGCATCCAGGACGCGCTCAATAACATTGGTAGCTGGCTGCTCGACGTTGTGAACGCCGACCCCGGCTGGAGCGAAATGGTACTCGACGTGAAGCCTCTCGCGGGGCAGATTTTTGTGCGGGTGCGCGAATTCCGTGACGGCGAGGAGTACATCGGTACGGTTGGTCCCCTCAAGGAGGGTTCGCCCATTATCGCTGAGGTGCGCAAGCTGCAGCGCGCAGCCTACGACGGTAACCGCGGCACCTGGTTCACCGCATCTATCGTGGTGGCGGCTACCGGCTGGCCCAACCCGCAGTTCAGCGTCGGCGCATCGTACAACCGCGACGACGAGCCGGACAACTGGAAGAACGAAGGCACCCTGACCGCCACGGACGTGCGCGAGCACCTGGCTGAGTTCCCGCGTGATGCTTCCCGCGTGCCCGAGTGGGCCCGTGAACGTATGGAGGGGCGCGCCCGCCACTCGGCCGCAGCGGCTCTGGGCTCGAGCGAGCACGAGATTCCGAATCCCTACCTGGTGGCTGCGCTGCAGACCTTCCGGAACGATGTGCAGGAACGCACCCTCATTAACGTGGTGCGCACGATGCTCGGCGGCGACGTTCTGCTGGACGCGACCGGTTCGCTGCTGATTCCCTCGGAGACCGACCCGATGGGCCCCGAATCCGTGCTGACCCACCAGGTGATTCGCATGCCTGAGACCGGCATGCAGGCCCTGTGCGTCTTCTCGTCCTCGGAGCACGTGGGTAAGAGCTACGTGCGTCAGGAATCCGAGGGTGAAGAGCTGATTCTGCGTGAGCCCGCGATGAAGGTCTTCATGGATTTCCTCGCGAACGAGGCGCTCGACCTGATTGTGGTCGATCCCGGAACCGACCACGAGTGCTACATTGAGCGCGCTCAGGTGCAGTGGATTGTGACCTCTCCTCGCAACGATGGCGCGAAGATGGCGCTGACCCAGGACAATATGCAGATGCTGCTGGGATCGCTCGTGTCTCCTGCTTCGGTGCTGCTGGTGGGCGTGGACCCGAACGACCCCTCGGGTTCCTCGTTCGTGTTCGATCCCGACGAGAACGGCAACCCGCAGAGCCTGCTGGTCTTCACCTCGCCGATTGAGATTGCGGCGCTGGACCCGCATATTGAGGTGCGTTCGGCGAACGCCCTGGAGATTCTGCGCTACGCGCTGGAGATTGGCGCCCCGAGCGTGAAGGTAAACGCGATTAACCCCTCGACCGTGCTGAGCGCCCAGCAGATTCGTGAGCTGCTGGAGATCGTGGATTCGCAGCCCCGTCCCGGCATGTAGCTTCAACATACCTAAAACAGCTGACCGCTAGCGGCGACCCGATGGTCGTCTCTAGCGGTCAGTCTTTTAATGGGCGGGGGTGCCCCGGAATCCGTCCGACGCGTAGGATGCGGGGCGCCGCCGCGCTTAACGGTTAGCTACCCAGCAGGTGGGCCGCCGCCTCACGCTGGGCGCGGGCGAGCTTGGCTTCTTCCTCGGTCTGGCAGTCGGTGCAGACGCCCTGGTAGAGCACATCGGCGCTGAAGAGCGCCATTCCGTGAAAATCGCTGGGGGTCAGGCAGGGGGCTGAACCCACGGCGCAGTCGACGTCCTCAACCTTGCCGCAGCGCACGCAGAAGGCGTGGTGGTGGTTGTCGCCGGTACGGGTTTCGTACAGGGCGGGGGTTCCGGGCGGTTCGAACTTGCGGAGCAGGTCGATATCGGTCAGGTCCGCGAGAATGACGTAGACGGACTGGACCGTGATGGCGGGGATGCGCTCGCGTACGGCCTGCACGATGGTGTCCGCGGTGGAGTGCGGGTGGTCCTGCACGGCGTGGAGCACTGCGAGTCGCTGCTTGGTGACGCGGCGTCCGCGGGTGCGCAGGCCGGTGGTCCAGGCTTCCTCGAGCTGCTCGTCGCTCATGGGGGAGAGGACGGGTAGCCCGGTGAGGTGTGCGCATCCGGGCCCGGCTAGTTGTTGTTCTGGGATGGGGGTTGTCTTCAGGTCTGTGGTGTTGTGTACGTCGGTCATGGTCCCATTTTACACGTTATTATGAGGTATTCATCATTATATTATGATGAATTCATAATAAATCTCCGAGGGGTCTCAGCGGCAACTCACCGTTTTTCAGCCCCCCTTCCAGTTCTCGAGGAATCGGCGGCGACTCCCGTTCCCGTACCGAGCGATGCCGTACAATCGGGAGCGAAGGGCCGCGCAACGAAGGCGCGACCGATAAGTCATCGAGGAGCCACCGGGGAGGGTACGAGCGTGGTCTACAACTTCACGAACCCCATCTACATCCTGCTGATGGTTCTGCTCTTTGGCGCGCCCCTCATAACTCCCGTTCTCTACGCCCACTACCGTAGCGTCAGGTCCGGTTTCGACCTGGAGGGGCAAATTATGCTGGGCCTGCTCTTTACTATCTTTCTGGGTGCCTACGGCACCATCCTCCTGCTGGGTATCTTCCCCACCGCGACCGCGCAGGTTCTGGAGCAGGTGCCGCTCGTGACCATCCCCGGGGCCATTCCTTAGCCATTCGAATTCCCGGTCGCGTTCTGACGCTCTGGGTGAATCTGTCGCTTCCGGAGATGCGCGCGGCGGGCCGCTTCCGTATCCTGAAGAGTCAAGCGCGGTTTACCGCGCTGTCCACCCGCACTTTGGAGCTCAGGAGGTTCCTCATGCATCGTCACCACAACGGCCTTAAAACCACCCTTCTTATGGGGTCCATGGTGGGCCTTATGCTGCTCATTGGCGGCCTGCTGTCGGCAGCCTTTAAATCCTCATCCTTCATCTGGATTATGGGCCTGCTGAGCCTGGGCGGCGTCGCGTACACCTACTGGAACTCCGATAAGCTGGCTCTGCGTTCGATGAACGCCTACCCGGTCACCCGCGATGAGGTGCCGGTGCTCTATGACATCGTGGAGGAGCTCTCACGCACCGCCGGCCAGCCGATGCCCCGCCTCTACGTGGCCCCCACGATGACCCCGAACGCGTTCGCAACCGGCCGTAATCCGCAGAACGCGGCCGTGTGCTGCACCGAGGGTATTCTGCAGCTGCTGGACGAGCGTGAGATGCGCGGCGTGCTTGGCCACGAGCTCATGCACGTGTACAACCGCGATATTCTGACCTCCTCCGTGGCGGCGGGTATCGCCTCCATTATCGGCATGATCGCCCAGGTGCTTTCTTTTGGCGCGATGTTCGGCGGCTCGAACCGCGACGATAACCGGGCCAACCCCCTCGCGGCGTTCGTGATCGCTCTGCTGGCTCCGATTGCCACCCAGGTGATTCAGATGGCCATTAGCCGTACCCGCGAGTATGACGCGGACGAGGATGGCGCACGTCTGACCCGCGACCCCATTGCCCTGGCCTCCGCCCTGAATAAGCTCGAGCACGGCGTCTCTCTGTACCCGATGGACCCGAACAACCGCAGCACCCAGGCGGCAAGCGCCATGATGATTGCGAACCCCTTCGGATCCCTGCAGAACGTGATGTCCACCCACCCGCCGATGAATCAGCGCATTGCGCGCCTGCAGCAGATGGCCCGCGAAATGGGTCAGTACTAGGCTGGGCAAGCCCGCATAGTTTTTTCGTCAAACCCGCCGAGTCGGAAGATGACCCGGCGTGACGATTATGACCCGCGATGACGGGGCTACAGACAAAAATCCTCGGGGTGGCTACTGTGGAAGTAGTCGTCCCGAGGATTTTTTGCGCTCGATGGTGCGCGTCGGATGCGACGGGTGCATCCGCCGGCTCCATTGGACACCGAGCGCTTAGCGGTAGTTGACGAACTGGAGGTCGACGTCGAGGTCGGCGGACTTGAGCATGGCGATAACGTCCTGCAGATCGTCGCGAGACTTGGAAGAAACGCGCAGCTCGTCGCCCTGGATGGTCGCCTTCACGCCCTTGGGGCCCTCCTCGCGGATCATCTTGGAGATCTTCTTTGCCTGGTCCTGGGCGATGCCTTCCTTAATGGAGCACTCGATGCGGGTTTCCTTGCCGGAGGCGTAGGGCTTGCCCGCGTCCAGGGACTTCAGGGAGATGCCGCGCTTGACCAGCTTCGACTGGAACACATCCAGTACGGCCAGGGCGCGCTCTTCGGCGTTTGCCTTAATGAGGATCTTGTCGCCGGAGTAGTCGATTTCTGCGCCGACGCCGCGGAAGTCGTAGCGTTGGGAGATTTCCTTCTGGGCCTGGTGCAGGGCGTTGGATACTTCCTGCTTGTCGACCTTGGAGACGATGTCGAACGAAGATTCGCTAGCCATGGATATTCCTTTCGTGAACGGGGTGCCGGGGCACCGGTTAGTACTAGCCTACCGGGTCTACGGAGCTGTTCACAGCTAACTAACAGAAATGCCGACCTGTTTTACAGGTCACTCTAATCTTTGAAGAGGATAATAGAAGTATGACCACTTATGACCTGTCCGTGACGGACGTGCAAGCGAGCGAAGAAGCTCGAGACCTGCAGACCCTTCTCTTTATGGACTTGCATAATTCTCTGAGTCCTGAACCCGAGGATATTCCCGAGGCCGAGCGCCTCGCCCCTGAACCTTCCCTGGAAAGCCTTCAGTTCGAGCTCCCCGACGAGGATTCTGAGCCCTCCCCCTTCGACGGTATTGGTATCACCCTGACGGAGCCTTCGCTTGTAGCTCGATTCTGCGGCGTTCGTCGCGACCTGGAGCGCGAAATTTCCGGCGGCATGTGCACGGTTGAGCAGGCGCGCCGCTACCTGGAGCACCTTGAGATTGTGCTGTTGCTTGAGCAGGACGGCGATATTCCTTCCCGTTCCTTCTAGGCTGGGTGCCTCCCAGACTGATAGTCGTGAGGTTTGCCGTTCTTGCGGGGTTCCGGGCCAAGAGCCATCATCGAGTATAACCTTCGTCACAAATTCAGCTCTGAAGTGTACACGGCTCGTAATCTGCTGTAGAGTAGTCTCTGTTCGCGTGAGCGAGCAACTAGCACCTAGCTAGGCGGCAGGTTACCCGAGCGGCCAAAGGGGGCTGACTGTAAATCAGCTGGCACTGCCTACGGGGGTTCGAATCCCTCACCTGCCACAAATAGCCCGGTTACGAAAGTAACCGGGCTTTTGTGCATCTAAAACCAAAAGCTTAGCGGTGAGGCGCATCTGCGCGATGATGCTCCTCAGCGAAGTCCCGGTACGGTTTGTGCCTGCCGGGTAGCGCGCCTCCACAATCGGCCACAGGAACCTTCACTGGAGTTCCCGCGACACGCCTAAAACTCGGCAGAAACTACCGCGTAAAGAGCCAACTATGACGGCTGCTTGTCATATCTTTCACAATGTTTGAATCCCAGGGCGAACAATTAGCGATTGGGGTGTAGAAGGTGTAGCGTTATCACATGGCTACTATTGAAATTACTCAGCAGAACCTGACTTCTACCGTCGAGGGCAACGACATCGTCTTCCTGGACTTCTGGGCAGATTGGTGCGGTCCCTGCAAGCAGTTCTCCCCCGTCTACGAGGCGGCTTCGGAGAAGCACAGCGACATCGTTTTCGGCAAGGTTGACACCGAGGCCCAGGGCCAGCTCGCCCAGGCCGCAGGCATTACCTCCATCCCCACCATCATGGGCTTCCGTGGCGGTATCCTGGTGTACCAGCAGGCTGGTGCACTGCGCGAGGACCAGCTCGAGACCGTGATCAGCTCGATCCGCGAGCTCGACATGGACAAGGTCCGTGCAGAGATTGCAGCGGCTGAAGGTTCCGCAGAGAAGAAGTAAGCTCAACCACGCATCAGAGCTTGAACGGGGCGTACCCACCGGAGTAACCGGAGGGTACGCCCCGTTGCTTGTGCTCTCACCGGGCACTCAGCGCTCGCGGTGATCCTCGATGCTCATGCGCGCGCCGAAGCGCTGCTTCCAGAAACCCGAAGCGTACATGTAGCGCACCACGCGCTGCCGGTGCGGGCTGTAGGGGGCGAGCAAGGCGAGCATGCCCGCATCATCGGTGCGGCGGCCCCCGAGCAGTTCGCCAACCGAGTGGGCCAGATGGTAATCGCCGACGCTGATAGCGTCCGGATGCCCGCAGACGCGCTGGAGGGTTTCGGCAATGCTCCACGGGCCTACTCCGCGTAGCGTGTTGAGCGCCCGGGCCAGGGCGGTGATATCGCCGGTGCCGGCGACCCGAGCGATGGCGGGGGCGGAGCCAGCGTAGGCGCGCACCGCATCGTAGCGGCTCTTATCCACGCCCGCCCGGTGCCAATCCCAGGTGGGGATGGCCGCCAGGGTGCGGGCCGTGGGGTAGACGCGCATGCCCTCGGGCTGAGTGGGTAGGCCACTGGCCGGGGCAGGTTCGCCGTGCCGGTACAGAATCCACCGCAACGCCCTGAAGGCTTCGGTCTGCGTGATGCGCTGTTCCACAATGGCGTTGAGTACGTGCCGGTCCAGCTGGCCCGAGGCGCTTAGCCGTAGCCCGGGGTTGGCCCGCCACGCGGTACGGACGCGCTCGGGGAGCTCCCCGAACGAGGGAAGGGACGCGAAATCCTCGGGACGGTCGTGCAGACCCAGCCAGTAGGTCATCTCATCGGCCAGCGCTCGTACGTCGTGGCGTGCCGCCAGCTGCCGCTCGGCGGAGTCGTAGGAAGCCCAGATGCGAACGCGGACGGGGCGCATCAGCAGCCGGTGCAGGGCCGGAAGGGCGGCCGCCGCGGAATCGGGAGAGCCCGTCGCGGAATCGGGAAGGCGCTCTGCGAAGAGCACCGCGGGAAAGTTATGTTCCGGCGTGCGGGCCGTAATCCAGATGCGTTCGGCTCCGGCCTCTCGGCTGAGCGCGCGGTAGGCCGGATCGCTCGCGCCTCGGCTCAGCGCGCCCAGCGTCTGCGCCAGGTGCACGGGAACCTGCGGCTCGACGATAACCTCGCAGGACTCGGGCGCGAGGGTGCCCGGCAGGGAGCGCGTACCCGCGGGGGAGAGCGAGCGAATCGTCACGCGTGGCTCGGCACGCAACGGTCCCGGGGCATAGGGCAGGCGCGCCGCGGCCAGCGGGTGCGGGTTAGTGCCCGCTGCCGGAGATAGCGTCCGGGGGGTCGAGGGGGGTTGCGTGCTCACAGCACCAGTCTACGCGGCCGGGTTCTGGGCTTCGAGCCGACGGAGTCCGGCGATGGAGCGTCCCGGACTCATACGCTACCCTAGAGTGATAAGGAGTGTGTACAGTGCATCACAGGGCTGGCGGTGAAACCCGGGCTTCGACGGATGCGCTCCCGAAGGAAGGAAGCCCATGGCATCGGAAGAGACTGAAGTAGCCGCCCAGAGCGCGGCTCCGACGAAGCCTCGAACCACCGGCGGCTCAGCTTCCCGTTCGGGCGTCGCCGGGGGCCTCCGCGAGCGCTTCAAGCGCATCCGTCTGCTTGACCTGTTCCCCGGACTGGTGCTGGGCGTGGCCGTTATGGCGCTGTACACCTACTACTCGCTGCAGCAGGTTAAGCACTGGGTGACCCCCTCGTGGGACCTTGCAATCTTCACGCAGATGGCCCAGGCGTACTCGCACTTCTCCGCACCAATCGTGCCGGTTAAGGGGCCCGGTTTTAACCTCTGGGGCGATCACTTCCACCCCATTCTGATGCTGCTGGGGCCGATTTACGGGATGTTTCCCTCGCCCACGACCCTGCTCGTTGTGCAGAACGCCCTAATTGCGGCCGCAACGAGTGCCATCGTCTTCTTCACCCAGCGTGCCTTTACCCTGGCTCGAGCCTCCCGAACCGGTGAGGAATCTGAGCCGTCCCGGTTCCAGCGGTTCGTGCCGACGCTGACCGGTCTTCTGCTCGGTGCGGGCTTCGCCCTGAGCTTTGGAGTGCAGCAGGCCGTCGCCGCGCAGTTCCACGAAGTGGCCTTTGCCGTACCCCTGCTGACCGTGGGCCTGGGCTATCTGGTGCTCGCCTCGCGCGTGAGCGGCGACGAACGAAACCGATACCTTGCCCGCGCCTGCTGGTGGGCGCTGCCCATCGCCTTCGTCAAGGAGGATATGGGCGTAACCGTGGCCGTCATCGGCGTTGTGGCCCTGATTCGTAGCGGCTGGTTGGGTGTCGCGTACGATATTCTGCTGCCCCGCCTCTCTGAGGGAGAACCGGCTTCGTTCCGCGTTCGCCTGCGTTCCCTATACCACTCCTGGGCCCGCACTCGCGCGGTTGCCGAGTCGAGCATGGTAATTGCGTGGGGCATCTTCTGGTCGGTGGTCTCAATCGCCGTGATTCTGCCCTACTTCAACAGCGGCGGAACCTTTGACTACGCCGACAAGGTGAATGTTGCCGCTGCCGTTGGGGATCCCTTCGGCTCCCTGATTCAGATGATGAATAACAACACGAAGATGGCGACCCTGGGCCTGCTACTCATCACGGGTGCGGTGCTGTGGGTTGGCTCGCCCCTTGCGCTGGTGGCTCTGCCGACCATCGCGTGGCGTCTGCTCTCCACGATGGAGTCCTACTGGGCCAGCACCTGGCACTACTCTCTGGTGCTGATGCCGGTCGTCTTCTGCGCCCTGCTGGATACCGTGCTACGGATGCGCTACGGTGCGATTCCGGCCCGCAAACTCGCGGAGCCCGCCGAGGTTCCCGACGCCCCCAAGGAGCCTTCCGGTCGCAGCCGCATCCAGGTTCGCAACCTGCCGGTGTGGATTCTTCCTGTCGTAGCGCTTTTCTTGGCCGCTTCCCCGATTTTCGTGCCGGGCTCTACGCAGCCTCTCGCAGCCCTGGCGAACTCGCAGTTTACCGACTCTGCTTTGACCTCCAGCGATCAGATGAAGCTCAAGGCCGTGCAGCAGGTGCCCGAGGGCGTTACCGTGGCCTCGGATTTGTCCATTCTGACGCAGCTGATTCCGGGTCGCACCGTCTACTGGATTGGTCATACCGGCGAGCCGGCCCCCGAGTACGTGGTGATTGACCGCAGCAATAACTCCTGGGGTGGTAATCCTCCGGCGAATGTGGCCCAGTACGCCGCTGACCGCTACGGCCACTCCTACGCTAAGCACGCGACCGTCGGCACGATCGATATCGTGCGCCGCGTCGACTAGCCCCTCGGCTAAGCCTCTAGATGAGCGCCCACCCTCCAAGAGTGAGGGTGGGCGCTCGTGCCTAAGAGATGAGGTTTTAAGCACCTTTTTATAGCCGAGGAAGGGACCCTGCGGTACACTGTATAAACACGGGAACCCCCGATGAAGGTCTTGTGCGCACCGAGCACCCCAGGTGGTGTCATTTCGGAAAGTGCGCCGTACTCACCATCACCGATTGATACGTCCCGAAAGTTGCGGCTCCGCCGCACTCGGGCTTCTCTGAACGATCTCTGGTCAAAGCCTCCTGACGCGTCTGCTGTTACAGACTGATACACCATACGGGTGAGGCCCCACGCCAGGAATACGTGACGCCTTATGTGAGCACAATTGACCGTACCCCTCTCCGCCCCGCGCGCCCGGTGCGCGTTCTCGGCGCGATGACGTACGAGTCTCCAATTGTGTAGCGAGAAATTCAAGACCGCTCCCAGCAGTAACCCTCACACCCTCACTGTGCCCTCTGCGCCCCGCGCGAGGGGATAACCGGGTGTGTGCGGTGAAACCGTCGGCTGAACAATACGCCGGACGCATGTGGCTGGGCCGTGAAGGGGACACCCGGTAAGCGCCGAAGAGCGTGCGCTATCCACCCCTACCGTATAGAGGAAAAATTGACTGAGAATACCGCTACCCCGGCCGAACTGAACGCCGAGGCAGAGACCGTTGTGACCGCTGAGAACAACGTTGAGACCCCCGCCGCGGAAGAAACCACGGCGGAGACTACCGCAGAAACCACCGCAGACGCCCCCGCCGAAAAGGCTGAGGAAGCGGGCGTGCGCTTTACCGACCTGGGCCTGGACGCCCGCGTCCTGGCCGCTCTGGAAGAGGTCGGCTACGAGAAGCCGTCCCCCATTCAGGAACAGACCATCCCGCTGCTGCTCGAGGGCCGCGACGTGGTCGGTCTGGCGCAGACCGGTACCGGTAAGACCGCAGCCTTCGCGCTGCCGGCCCTCTCCCGCATGGCTGAGCTCGCCGACATCAACGGCGTCTCCCGCGACACCCAGGTGCTGGTCCTGGCCCCCACCCGCGAGCTGGCCCTGCAGGTTGCAGAGGCCTTCTCCTCCTACGCAACCCATATGGAGGACTTCACCGTGCTGCCGATTTACGGCGGCTCCCCCTACGGCCCGCAGCTGGCCGGCCTGCGCCGCGGTGCGCAGGTCGTCGTCGGTACCCCCGGCCGCGTGATTGACCACCTGGAAAAGGGCTCCCTGGACCTGTCCAACCTGCAGTACCTGGTTCTGGACGAGGCCGACGAAATGCTTCGCATGGGCTTCGCCGAAGACGTGGAGAAGATCCTCGAAGGCACCCCCGACAGCAAGCAGGTGGCCCTGTTCTCCGCCACCATGCCCAACTCGATCCGCAAGATCGCTCAGCAGTACCTGACCGATCCGGTCGAGATTCGCGTGAAGGCTAAGACCACCACCAGCGCCAACATCTCCCAGCGCTACATGCAGGTCATGCACTCCCACAAGCTGGACGCCATGACCCGAGTGCTCGAGGTTGAAAACTACGACGGCATTATCGTCTTCGTGCGCACCAAGAAGGAGACCGAGGAGGTCGCCGACAAGCTGAAGGCCCGCGGCTTTGCGGCGGCTGCCATCAACGGTGACATTCCCCAGCAGCTGCGTGAGCGCACCGTGGATGCCCTGCGCGACGGCCGCATCGACATCCTCGTGGCAACCGACGTGGCGGCACGCGGCCTGGATGTGGAGCGCATCTCCCTGGTCGTCAACTACGACATCCCCCACGATACCGAGTCCTACGTGCACCGCATTGGCCGTACCGGCCGTGCGGGCCGCGAGGGTGCCGCCATTCTGTTCGTGACCCCGCGCGAGAAGTACATGCTGCGCCAGATCGAGAAGGCTACCCGCCAGAAGGTCGAGCCCATGCACATGCCGACCGCGGAGGCCGTGAACGAGACCCGTAAGCAGCGTTTCGCCCAGCAGATTACCGAGACCATCGAGTCCGAGGACCTGAGCTTCTTCCGCCAGATTATTGAGGACTACGAGAACGAGCACGACACCACCGCCGAGGATATCGCGGCCGCACTGGCCGTTATCGCCCAGCAGGGTCGCCCGTTCTTCCTGGACGAGTCTGAGGACATCGCCCGCAACTCCCGCCCCTTCTCCGACGATGATTCGGACCGCGGCGGCCGCAAGGGCAAGCGCGTGCACAACGACGAGGGCATGGTCAACTACAAGCTGAACGTTGGCCGTTCCTCCCGTGTGACCGCGGGCGCCATCGTGGGTGCGCTGGCTAACGAGGGCGGCATCAAGGGCTCGCAGATTGGCTCGATTGATATCCGTCAGCACTTCACCATTGTGGGCCTGCCCCAGGACCTGCCGCGCGACTTCTTCGATCGTCTGCGCGACACCAAGATTGCCGGTGAGTTCATCAACATCCGTAAGGACAACGGCCCCAAGGGTGGCGGACGCGGCTTCGGCGGCGGCCGTCGCGAGGGCGGCTACCGCGACTTCGACCGCCGTGAGGGTGGCCGTAATAACCGTCGTGACGATAACCGTCGCGAGGGCGGCTACCGCGGTAACCGTGACGGTGGTCGTGACTTTGGCGGCGACCGCGACTTCAAGCGTCGTGACGACCGCGGTGCTCGCCGCGATGACCGCGGCGGCCGCGAGTACGGTAACCGCGACTTCGGCGGCCGTAATAACCGTCGTGACGATAACCGT
>NZ_KV810430.1:119185-257349 GCF_001812775.1 Rothia sp. HMSC068F09 | reverse complement strand
TAATAACCGTCGTGACGATAACCGTCGCGACGGCTACCGCGGCGGTCGCGGCAAGCGCTACTAAGCGGGCGTTGTATCCCGGAAGCCGTATCCCGCGCCGCGTGACCGGAGCGTCGCGTAGCGCGGGGAGGGCTCAAAGCGTCCAGGCCGGTGGGGGACGAATTATCCGTTTCTCCGCCGGCCTTTTGTTTGTCTCGCGCGTCCGATTGCGGCGGCATGGCGGGGAGCATGGAGGAGTGGATTCCCGAGGGTAAAATTGTGGTGTATGCCATACTATTCGCGCTTGCGGGTGCCCCTAAAGCCATGTATAGTTTTACCTGTTGCCCCGATAGCTCAGTGGTAGAGCGCCATCTTGGTAAGATGGAGGTCCCGGGATCGATTCCCGGTCGGGGCTCTGTCATTAGCCCGTTATGCGGCGTTAATGATGTGGCGGTGTAGCTCAGCTGGTTAGAGCGCACGACTCATAATCGTGAGGTCGACGGATCGAGCCCGTCCACCGCTACGCCCCGATAGCTCAGTGGTAGAGCGCCATCTTGGTAAGATGGAGGTCCCGGGATCGATTCCCGGTCGGGGCTCAGATAAGCCTGTCTCTTCGGAGGCAGGCTTTTTTGTTTGCCAATTTTCTCTGCCTATTTTCTTTGCCTGAAGCCTGGTCTGCAGGTGCTCAATAGGTACTCAGCGCACGGCTCGATACCGGGCATAGCGAAGCCCCCGAGAAAAACTCGGGGGCTTCATCTTTATGCTCTGATCAAAGCGTTAGGAGGCGCGGCGCACCACCGGCAGCTGGGACAGCAGCTCGTAGGAGCGCAGGCGGTCCTCATGCTCCCATGCCTCGGTCATGACGATGAGCTCATCAGCGCCCGTGCGCGCCACCAGGTCCTCAATGCGAGCCTGCGCGGTGGCGGGGGAGCCTACGATTGCTTCGGCGGTCATGCGGTCGATGTGCATCTTCTCCGCGTCGGTCCAGACGGCGTCCATATCTTCCACGGGAGGTGCGAAAGACAGATTGCCGCGCACCACGCCCAGGAAGTGCTGCTGCTGGCTCGTGTACAGGTAGCGTGCCCGCTCATCGGTATCGGCGAGCATTGCGGTGGCGCCCACCATGACGTAGGGCTGCTCCAGGTGCTCCGAGGGCTTGAAGTTTGCGCGGTAGGTGTCTACCGCCTCCTGCAGCATTGCGGGCGCAAAATGCGAAGCGAACGCGTAGGGCAGACCCAGCTGTGCGGCAAGCTGCGCACCGAACAGGGAAGAACCCAGAATGTACAGGGGCACCTTCGAGCCCTGGCCGGGGATGGCGTGCACGCGGTGCATGGGGGAGGGTTCACCCAGGAAGCGCTGTAGCTGCTGCACCTCGGCGGGGAAGCTCATGGCGGCAGAATCGTCGCGGCGCAGAGCGGCGGCGGTCATCGGGTCGGTGCCGGGTGCACGGCCCACACCCAGGTCAATGCGGCCGGGGTGGAATGCGTTGAGGGTACCGAACTGCTCCGCCACCACGTAGGGTGCGTGGTTGGGGAGCATAATGCCGCCCGAACCCACGCGAATACGTTCGGTTGCGGCGGCAATCTCCGCCATGACCACGACGGTCGCCGAGGACAGCAGGGAGCCGGCATTGTGGTGCTCGGCGACCCAGAAGCGCTCGTAACCGTAGGACTCAGCCGCGCGGGCGGCATCGATGGTGTTGAGCATGGTCTGGTGCTGGCTCTGGTCGGGGCGGTGCGGCATCAGGTCAAGCACCGAAATTTTTACGTTGGAAGACACAATTTTTCCTTCTTGATTGATTGCGGGTACTCGCCCAGCCTACGCCTGCTTGGGCTGGATGGGTAGGGGCCTTCGCTAGCAGGTAAAAATGCGACGAAATACTGCACGCCTGCATGCCGGTTACCTGCACAGCGGTCTGTCCACTCTGCGCGTTCGAGCTGAACACTGTGCACAAGAACGGTAGACTGAAATCATGAGCATTAACCCTGAGATTGTGGGCAGGGTCTACCCGTCCGAGAACACCTACGTTGTCGGTCGCGAAAAGATCCGCGAATTTGCCCGAGCAGTTCACGCCAAGCACCCCTTCCACTACGATGTCGAGTCCGCCCGCGCGGCAGGGTACGCGGACGTCATCGCCCCGCCGACCTTCGCCATTATCCTGGCGCAGGCAGCCGACGCGGCACTCATCAACGACGAGTCCGCGGGCATCGACTTCTCGCGCGTCGTGCACGCCGACCAGCGCTTCACCCATCACCGCCCCATCGTGGCCGGTGACGAGCTGCGCACCGAGGTTCACGTGGACTCCGTGCGCGTTATGGGTGCCGGCGCAATGCTGACCACCCGCGAAGAAATCGTTGACGCCCAGGGCGAGCCGGTCACCACCTGCATTTCTTCCCTGCTGGTTCGTGCCGAGGAGGAAAACTAATGGTGCGTTTTGAAGATCTTGAAAAGGGCCAGGACATCGGTTTGCGTACCGTGGAGCTTTCCCGCGCTTCGCTGGTGCGTTACGCTGGCGCATCCGGTGACTTCAACCCGATTCACTGGAACGAGCGTTTTGCTCAGTCGGTGGGTCTGTCCGGCGTGATTGCTCACGGCATGCTGACCATGGGTACCGCCGTGCAGCTCGTGAGCGACTGGGTGGGCGACCCCGGCGCGATTGTGGACTACCAGACTCGATTCACCAAGCCCGTTCCCGTGGCGGATGCACCCGGCGGCGAAAACCCCGACACCCCCACGAACGCCCTGACTATCAGCGGTAAGGTGGGCGCCCTGAATGAGGAGGAGCGCACCGCCCGCATCGACCTGACCGTCACCGCGCGTGACGAGGAAGGCAAGGAGCAGAAGGTTCTGATGAAGAGCCAGGCTGTGGTTCGTCTTTCGGCATAGTCCCTCGGCACAGAGTTTCTGTGCTCGCAGATAGCTGCGTGAAGGCCCCGATGCCGCCCATGCGGTGGTGCCGGGGCTTTCGCGCGCTTACCGGCGGGGTAGTTGCGTTTTCTGAGAAAGGTGCGGCGGAAAATGAAGGCAAAATCACCATAAGGTTTCAGTGACTTTAACGCGTGGCGGGTGTTGACCTCCCGCAACGCCCGCTATTCTTAACCTATGACTGAAAAGCTGTTGAGCGAATTGACCACCGCCCAGGTAGGCGGCCCCGCCAAAACCTACGTCCGTGCCACCTCCGAAGCAGAAATTATCGAAGCAGTCTCCGCTGCAGACGCCGCAGGCGAACCCGTCCTCATCGTGGGCGGCGGCTCCAACCTGCTGGTTTCCGACGAAGGCTTCAACGGAACCGTCGTGCACATCGCCTCCGAAGGCGTAGAGGTTCTGCCCATCCCCGCCTGCGGCGGCGCCAACGTGCGCGTGCAGGCTGGCACCATCTGGGACGACTTCGTGAAGCTCAGCATCGAGAACGAATGGGTCGGCCCCGCCGCCCTCTCCGGCATCCCCGGCACCGTGGGTGCAACCCCCGTGCAGAACGTGGGAGCCTACGGCGTGGAGGTGGGTGAGTTCATCGCCTCCGTACGCACCTGGGACCGCGAAAAGAACACTCGGAAGACCTTCGCAAGCGCAGACCTGCGCTTCGGCTACCGCGACTCGGTGCTCAAGCGCGCAACCGTCAACGGCTCGCCCCGCTACGTGGTGCTGACCGTCGATTTCCAGTTCACCCTGGGTAGCCTCTCCTCCCCGATTAAGTACTCCGAGCTGGCTAAGAGCCTGGGCGTGGAGCCCGGTCAACGCGCCGACTCCGCGCTGGTACGCCAGAAGGTTCTGGAACTGCGCGGCTCCAAGGGCATGGTGCTCAACCCCGAGGACCGCGACACCTTCTCGACCGGTTCGTTCTTCACCAACCCGATTGTGCCCCGCTCGACCCTGGAGTCCCTGCCCGAGGGCGCCCCGAACTTCCCGGTCATTACCAAGGTGAACCCCTTCGGCCCCGGCACCGAGGATCCGGACCGCGTGAAGCTCTCTGCGGCCTGGCTGATTCAGCACGCCGGTTTCGACAAGGGCTTCGGTCTGGAGGGTGAGTCCCGCGAGATTGCCCACGGCCGCGCAAGCCTGTCGACCAAGCACACCCTGGCCATTACGAACCGCGGTGGCGCCTCCGCCGAGGACATCTTCGCGATTGCTCGCGCCGTGCGTGACGGCGTGCGCGAGCGCTTTGGCGTAACCCTCGTACCCGAGCCCGTCGTGGTCAACGGCGAAATCTAGACGCCATTGTAGTGACGATGCCCCGGTTCCGTTTCGTGTGAAGCGGAACCGGGGCATCGTGCGTTTATGGGGCGGCAGTCATTCCACCCGGAGCCTGCCTGACCGGAAGCAACCGTGCCGGAAGTGACCGTGCCGGATGCGACCTAACGGGGATCGGCCGAGGGAGATTCGCCGGGGGCCGGTAGGGTCTGGCTGCGCGGAGGGGCCTCGCGGCCGGTAGCTGCGGGAGCCTCGGGCAGATGCCGCACGAGTGCCTGTACAGCAAAGGGGACCCGTTCGCGGGGGCAGGGGACGTGGAAAATCGGCTTGTGCCTCACGGGGCGGTAGGGGAAGTATTCGGCGTCCTCGCGGGTGGACCAGACGATATTGCCGAACTCGTTCGGCACGGGCGAGAGCACGTTGGCGTAGTAGGCTTGGGCCTCGCCGCCCGCGGATTCATCCTGCTCAATGATGAGCGCGCGCACCATGCCCGCGGAAACCTCTCGGCCCGCCTCTGCCTCATCCGGGCGTTCGGAGGGATTCAGATGTACAGCCCGCAGCCTGTCCCCGAGCTCGTCCACGCGGGCCTCGCCGGGGGCCAGAACAGAGGCCTGTGCCGCGAGAGATACGCAGAGGCCTTCACAGAGTGCACGAATCAGCGCCATGCGGGCCGGGTAGATGTCGGTGATATCCCAGCCGAGCAGGGGCGGGGCGGAAGAGACCGCGGGGGAAGAATCCCCTTCCTGGCGTAGATTCTCCTTGCCCCGGTTCTCATCGCGCCGGGGCGTTCCGGGCGCATCCAGCGGAAGGTAGCCGCGGGCTATCAACCCGCGCTCCACCGCGCGACCGTCGCGCTGCTCCCAGAAGCTACGCGAGGACACGCTGAAAAGGAGCTGCGCATCGCGCACCTGCACGGTGAGCACGAAGTCCTGCGGGTAGGAGTTCTTGTACCGGGGCCTCAACGCAATCGGCTTATCGGCGGGTCCGAAGTTCTCGGGCCAGTCCAGGTAGTAGCTCATGGAAGCCCCGTCGCTACGATGCACCGTGAACTCGCCGGGGAGCAGCTGGGCCTCGGGCGTTCCCGCGCGGCGGGCGGTGGCGTAGCGCTCGCTCACGGGCCAGGGCGTGAACTCTGTCCGGTAGGCGGTGGGTACAAAAGAATCAAGCATTGCGGTGACCCCTCAAAGACGTATTCTAGGTCTTCAACCATTATGGCCCACAAGAACGCCGTGCCCTCCCCAAAAGCTGCGGGAGGGCACGGCGTGCGGGTTTACAGCGAATCGCGGTTAGAGCGACTGGCCGCGACGTTCAGGCAGGAAGAACACCGTGGTTGCGGCGGTCAGGAAGGCCAGAGCGAAGAGCGTGAACAGCAATGGGGTTCCGCCGAAGGCCACGAGCGGGGGCACGATGAGCGGTGCCGCAATCGAGGCCAGGCGTCCAATACCGGCCGCAGCACCGGTGCCGGTGCCGCGCAGGTGAGTCGGGAAGATTTCCGGGCTCAGGGCGTAGAGCGCACCCCAGGCACCCAGGTTGAAGAAGGAGAGCAGGCAACCCGCGATGATGATGAACACGTCGGAGTGTGCCAGGCCGTATCCCGCCGCGGCCAGCGCGGATCCAATCAGGAAGGCGGCCAGGGTGGCGCGGCGGCCCCACTTCTCGATGAGGTAGGCGGCCACGGCGTAACCGGGCAGCTGCGCGAGGGTCATGATGAGTGTGAACGCGAAGGACTTGACCAGGCTGAAGCCCTGAGCGCTCAGCAACGCCGGAATCCAGATGAAGGCGCCGTAGTAGGAGAGGTTAATGCAGAACCAGATGATGCACAGGGCGATGGTCTTGCGGCGCTGACCCGCGGCCCAAATCGAGTGGACCTTGGCGGATTCGGCGTTGTCGGTGCTCTCCTCGGTGCCGTGGACGGCGGTCTCTTCGGCCTTCTGCGCCTTGGGGAAGAGAGCGGGGGAGGCTTCGAAGCGTTCGACGACGCGGCGGGCGTCATCGTGCTTGCCGACGGACTCCAGGAAGCGCACGGACTCGGGAGTGCCCATGCGGACCACCAGCGAGTAGATGGCGGGAATCAGGCCGATGGCCAGGGCCCAGCGCCAGCCGTTGGCCTGGGGAACGACAAAGGTGCCGATGACGGCGGCCAGAATCCAGCCGACGGCCCAGAATGCTTCAAGAGCGACCACGACGCGACCGCGGATGGAACGGGGCGAGAACTCGGAGATGAGCGTGGAGGCCACGGGCAGCTCGGCGCCCAGGCCCAGGCCGACCAGGAAGCGGAAGACCAGCAGCAATCCCAGCGAGGTGGATAGCGCGGAGGCGCCGGTCGCCAGGCCGTAGATTAGCAGGGTGAGGGAGAAGATGTAGCGGCGGCCGAGCTTATCGGCGAGCAGACCGCCGAAGGTTGCGCCGAGCGCCATGCCGGCGAAACCGATGGAACCGAGCCAGGAAGCCTCGGTGGGGCTGAGGTGCCATTCCTTGAGGAGCGCGGCCATGACGAAGGAGATAAGGCCGACGTCCATGGCGTCGAGCGCCCAGCCGAGGCCCGAGATGCCCAGGAGCTTGCCGTGGGCGCGGGTGAAGGGGAGGTTTTCGAGGCGCTCGTTGAGAGTGGGTGCGGCGTTGCGTTCCGTGGCGGGCGCAGCGGCGTTGGTGCTGGATGAGTCCGTTGAGACGGGACGGGAGGAGGACACGGTGGTGGGTCGCTTCCTTAGTGTTTAGGCGTAATGCCGGTGAATTGTTTCCCTTACAGTGTATAAAGGTATTTTCGACTTGAACACTATAGAAACAAAAAAACGTGAAGATGACAAAAAATCTCATAGATTAAGAAATCCTTCACAGCCCCCGCCCAGCAGCAGATGATATTCTCTAACCAGCCCGCCGCTCGGCGAAACTCGCCGCCCGTTTGGAAGGACCACCCCTGAAAACCATCGAAGACGAAGTCAAGGAAAGCGAAACCAGCCGCTTTCACCGCTGGCTCGAAGCCCGCAAGGAGCGTATGAACGCGCATCCGGTCCTGCGGCACCTCTACAAGCCCCTCGTGATCGGTGTGGGTGCCTTCTGCTTCATCGCCGGGCTCATCATGCTCGTCACCCCCGGCCCCGGCTGGCTCTTCATCTTCATCGGCCTGGGCATCTGGGGCACCGAATTTACCTGGGCCCGCCGCGCCAACCGATTCATGAAGCACGTGGTGCTCACCGCCTGGTATCGCTACCGCGCCTGGAGCCAGCAGCGTAAGGAACGCAAAGCCGCACGCAAGGCGGCCCGAGCTCAGCAACGCTAGAGCCCGTCTCACGCCTGCATCCCACCCGCCGGCGCTATTGACAGAGCAAAAGCCCTCACCTTCATCCGTCGGGGATGGAAAGCGAGGGCTTTCGTATGTTCTAGTCAGCGAGCTTTAGAGCTTGCCCACGGCAATCTGCAGCATGCGGCGAATCGGCTCGGCTGCACCCCACAGCAGCTGGTCACCCACGGTGAACGCGCTAATGTACTCGGGGCCCATGGCCAGCTTGCGCACGCGGCCAACCGGAATCTCCAGGGAGCCGGAGGCGGCCACGGGGGTCAGCTGCTCCATCGAGGCCTCGCGCTCGTTCGGCACGAAGCGAACCCAGGGGTTATCCTCGGCGATGATACGCTCGATTTCCTCCAGCGGCAGGTCCTTCTTGAGCTTGATGGTCAACGCCTGAGAGTGCGAGCGCATCGCGGCGATACGGACGCACAGGCCGTCCATGGTGACCTTATCGTCGGCGGAACGGCCCAGAATCTTGTTGGTTTCGACCTCAGCCTTCCACTCCTCACGGGACTGGCCGTTACCCAGATCCGAATCAATCCAGGGAATCAGGGAGCCGGAGAGCGGCACACCGAACTGGGTGGAATCCAGCTCACCGGAACGCTGCTTGGCCAGAACCTTGCGGTCAATGTCCAGAATTGCGGATGCGGGGTCGTCCAGCTCGGCGGCCACCTCATTGCCCAGGTCGCGGAACTGTGCGAGCACCTCGCGCATGTGGCGGGCGCCGCCGCCGGAAGCGGCCTGGTAGGTCATGGAGGTTGCCCACTCGACCAGATCGTTCTTGAAGAGGCCGCCCAGGCCCATCAGCAGGCAGGAGACGGTGCAGTTACCGCCGATGTAGTCCTTCACGCCGGAGGCCAGGCCGCGGTCGATGACGTCGCGGTTGATGGGGTCCAGCACGATGATGGAGTCATCGTTCATGCGCAGGGTGGAAGCGGCGTCAATCCACAGGCCGTCCCAGCCAGCTGCACGCAGCTTCGGGTGCACAGCCTCGGTGTAGCCACCGCCCTGAGCGGTCACAATAATCGAGTGCTTACGCAGCTCGTCAATGTCGTATGCGTCCTTCAGCTCGGACGGCTCAATTACGCCGTCGAAGGTGGGCGCCGCGCCACCAACATTAGAGGTGGTGAAGAAGACGGGGGTAATGCCCTCGAAATCGCCTTCCTCAACCATGCGCTTCATGAGGACGGAGCCCACCATGCCGCGCCAGCCAACAAAACCTACAGAGTCACCGGGATTAAAGTTCATGGTTCCCAGTGTACTCTCAGGCTGGCGGGTGCGGACTAACACCGTACAAAAAATCTGATATTCGGAACGGGATATTCTGCGGAGGCGCTGGTCTCGGTACCGGTTATGCACCGCGGAGGCGTTAAAAGCACTCAAGCCCGCGGCGCTCCGGGTGGAGTAGCCGCAGGCTTGAAATGCATGTCTATATCGGCGAGTGAACGAGGGAAGCTTGAGCTAGATACGTTCGAGGCGCTGGAACGAGAAGTACATGGGGTTCTTCGTGCCCGACTCATCGAGCAGGTAGCCCTTCTCGCTCTTCTCCCAGGCGCTCTCGGAGACCGTCCGCCAGCACCCGTTCGGGGAGATACACGCACAGTTACCCTGAGAATCTGCAAGCTGCAGCTCGGGCGCTCGCGTATCGCCGGTAATCTCGTTGCCCTCCTGGCAGTAGAAGAGGGTCCGTTCCACCGTCTTCACCCGACCGAAAGCGGGCAGGTTGGTGCGGGAGAGCGCCTCCGCGTACACGGAGCCGCCGCCAAGAATCCAGGCGTCGACTGCGGGGGTATCCGCGGTAACGGTATCCGCGGGGGTATCCTCAACCGGCGCGCCCACGGCGTCACGAGCCGCGTACAGCGCCGCATCCAGCGAAGGAACCCACAGGGCGCCATCACGCTCTTGCGCCTCGGCCACAGAACGGCTAATCACAATATTCGTACGGCCCGGCAGAGGGCGAAAACGCGGCGGGAAGGACTCCCACGTGCGGCGCCCCATGATGACCGGAGCCCCCAGGGTGACCGCCTTGAAGTGCGCCAGGTCCTCCGGGGCGCGCCAGGGCATATCCCCGTCACGACCAATGATGCCGGCATCGGTTTGAGCCCAAATAGCACCCAGACGATACATCATGCCTCCTAGAACTACCTACAGTTAGACCGCAATCGGTGCGGCAATACCCGGGTGGTGCTTGTAGTCCACCAGCTCAAAGTCTTCGTACTCGTAATCGAAAATAGAAGGTTTCTTGGTTTTAATAACGAGCTTCGGGTACGGGTAGGGCTCGCGCGGCGGGTAGGGGTTGCCCTCCGGGTCGGTGCCGTAGCCCAGCTGCTTCTTCACCTGCTCCAGGTGGTTCGAGTAGATGTGGCAGTCACCGCCGGTCCACACGAACTCGCCCGGAACCATGCCCACCTCCTGCGCAATCAGGTAGGTCAGCAGGGCGTAGGAGGCGATGTTAAAGGGCACGCCCAGGAACATGTCCGCGCTACGCTGGTACAGCTGGCAGGAGAGCTCCTTCACGCCGTCCGGGCGCTCGTGCACGTAGAACTGGAAGAGCGCGTGACAGGGCGGAAGCGCCATGTTGTCCACCTCGACCGGGTTCCACGCCGAAACGATGTGGCGGCGCGAGGCGGGGTTGTTCTTGAGCGAGTCGATGACCTTGGCAATCTGATCGATCGTGCCTCCGTCGGGGGTCGGCCAGGAACGCCACTGCACGCCGTACACCGGACCCAAGTCACCGTTCTCGTCGGCCCATTCATCCCAAATGGTCACGCCGCGCTCCTGCAACCAGCGGACGTTCGAGGAACCGCGCAGGAACCACAGCAGCTCAATAGCAACCGACTTAAAGTGCACGCGCTTGGTGGTAATCAGGGGGAAGGAATCCCGCAGGTCGAAGCGCATCTGGCGGCCAAACACGCCGAAGGTGCCGGTGCCGGTGCGGTCGGAACGCTGAGCGTCGGCGGCGATGGCGTCCTTGTTTTCCTCGAGGATGTCGCGCAGAAGATCTTCGTACGGGGTGGGGATGGGTGCGTCGCTCATGATGAACCTTCGTGGTAGTCCGTGCGGGATGGCCGGGCGCGGTTCGTGCCGGGCCGTTTATCCATTGTAGAAGCGCGCGAACGCGCCGAGGAGTAAGAATCGGCGCGTTCGCGGTCAGAAGTTAAAAGCGGAGGGCTAGTCCAGGGCCGGGCGTACCCGCTCCACCGAAACGATGCGCGGGTTCTCGCCCTCGGTCACCTGCAGCACCAGGGCGTCGCCGGGCTCCAGGTAGGGGTCGGCGGCCGGCAGGATATCGGCGGGCGATCCCTCCCACAGGTGCTCCCCCAGAACCTCCATGACGATGGGTAGCACGGGGCGGTGCGTGCACAGCAGCGAGGGGGCGTCCTTCTCGAAGAGGGAGGCCACGGTACGGGTCGTGCGCGCCGGGTGACGCTGAGCGCCGGCTTCCGAGAGGGACTTCTTCTCCTTGACCGCCACGCCGTGCTCTACGGAGTAGGGGGTCACCGTCTGCAGGCAGCGTAGCCACGGCGAGGAGAGGATTCGGTTGGGCGCCCAGGCGGCGTACAGGCCGCTGGAGGCGAGGGCCTGGCGCTTACCGGTGCCGGCCAGCGGACGGTCATCCTCGGCGGCGGCCCAGTGCGAACGCGGCTTGGCCTTCGCGTGGCGGGCAATGATGACGGGGCGGGTGCGCAGCGCATCCGCCTCGCGCAGAGCCTCGAGGGAATCCAGCGGTCCCAGGTCATCACGGTTGGTCAGCAGGGCGCGGGCCACCTCGGGGGTCACCCAGCGAAGCTCGTCCACTTCACCCTCATCGGCCAGGGCGCGAGCGCCCTCGGGGAGCTGAGCGGACCAATAGAAGACATCCTTGGGGCGGCCGCCCACGGGGTAGGAGGTGACAGCCAACGGCACGCCCAGGGTCACCTGCAGGCCCACTTCCTCACGAATCTCGCGAATCGCGGTTTCTGCGAGGGACTCGCCCGGGTCCTGCTTGCCCTTGGGCCAGGACCAGTCGTCATAGTTGGGTCGGTGAATGATGAGCACCTCGAAGACATCGTCGCGCACGCGCCAAATCAGCGCGCCGGCAGCAACGATTTCTGCGGTGTTGGCGGGGGAACGGTCGACGCTGTTCACCGCGTCGAAGCGTCGGGCCGAGTAGTAGATGGAGGAGGAATCCTGCGGGGCCATGTCTCTCTAGTCCTTGGTGGTTGGGTCTGCACGGCGCGGTGAAAGCGCCGGGTTCCGCGTCTTATTGTACGGGAGAAAAACCACAACCTGTCACCTTGACGTAACCTTCTGTTCACCTTTGCGTCCGGGGTTGCATCCGGGTTATGTCTGGGTGGGCGTGCGGGAACAAGCAAACCGACGCAGGATAGCGAAGGAGCCCCGCTCCCCACCGTACGGGGTGGGAAGCGGGGCTCCTTGTGGAAGGGACGATACCGGCCTAGACCTTGTCCACGTTCTTACGCGAGCGTGAACGCAGGTAGTAGGACTGCACATCCTGCAGGGGCTTGCCCTCGCTATCGGTGTTGTGACGGGTCCAGGTGCCGTCCGCGGCCAGGTGCCAGGTGCGCGAGGAATCACTCATGTAGGTGGTGAACATATCGAGCAGGTACTTGATGTGGCGCGGATCCTTGATCTGTACGAGCGCCTCGATGCGGCGGTCCAGGTTGCGGTGCATCATGTCGGCCGAGCCGATGTACACGACCGAATCGCCCGCATTCTCGAAGGCGAACACGCGCGAGTGCTCCAGGAAGCGGCCCAGAACCGAGCGCACACGAATGTTTTCGCTCAGACCGGGAACGCCGGGGCGCAGGGCGCAGATACCGCGTACGACCACATCCACCGGCACGCCCGCCTGGGAAGCGCGGTAGAGCGAGTCGATGACGGCTTCGTCCACCATCGAGTTGCACTTGATCTGAATCTTGGCCGGCTTACCCGCCTGGTGGTTCTCAATCTCGCGGTCGATGCGCTCAATCAGGCCGCTACGCAGGGAGCGGGGTGCAACCAGCAGCGACTTGTAGCTGGTCTTCGGGGCGTAGCCGGAGAGCTGGTTGAACAGGCGCGAGACGTCCTCGCAAATCTGCTCGTCGCAGGTGATGATGCCCAGGTCCTCGTAGAAACGGGCCGTGGAGGGGTGGTAGTTACCGGTGCCGATGTGGGCGTAACGACGCAGGTGGTTGCCCTCGCGGCGCACCACCAGGGAGAGCTTGCAGTGCGTCTTCAGGCCCACGATGCCGTACACCACGTGCACGCCGGCGCGTTCGAGCTTGCGAGCCCACGAGATGTTGGCCTCCTCGTCGAAGCGGGCCTTAATCTCGACCAGCGCCACGACCTGTTTGCCGGCCTCGGCGGCCTCAATCAGGGCGTCCACGATGGGGGAATCGCCGCTGGTGCGGTACAGGGTCTGCTTGATGGCCTGCACGCGCGGGTCGGCGGCGGCCTGAGCCAGGAAAGCCTGCACACTGGTGGCGAAGGAATCGTAGGGGTGGTGCAGCAGCACGTCGTGGTCGCGGGCTGCGGCGAAGACATCCGCTTCCTTGGCGGTCTCGGCAGCGTTGAGCCAGCGGGAGGTGTGCGCAATGTGCTTGGGGTAGTGCAGCGCCGGACGGTTGGCGCGCACGATGGCACTCAGGCCACGCAAATCCAGCGGGGCCGGCAGGCGGTACACCTCGGACTCGTCGATGTTCAGTTCAGAAATCAGCAGGTCGAGGATGGTGGGGTTAATAGTATCCTCAACCTCCAGACGCACCGGCGGGCCGAAGCGGCGGCGCAGAAGCTCCTTCTCCAGGGCCTTCAGCAGGTTCTCGGCGTCGTCCTCTTCCACCTCGAGATCCTCGTTACGGGTCACGCGGAAGACGTGGTGCTCCACAACCTCCATGCCGGGGAAGAGCGTGTCGAGATGCTCCGCGATGATGTCCTCAAGCGGAATGTAGCGGCTCTCGCGGCCGGCGGTGTTGGCGGCGCGGGCACCGTCCACGGAGACCATACGGTCCAGCTGATCGGGTACCTTGACGCGGGCGAAAAGCTCCTTGCCGGTCTGCGGGTTGCGCACCAGCACGGCAAGGTTGAGCGAAAGACCCGAGATGTAGGGGAAGGGGTGAGCCGGGTCCACGGCCAGCGGGGTCAGAATCGGGAAGATGTCGCGCATGAAATCCTGGCGCAGGCGTACCTTGGCGTCGGTGTCCAAATCCTCCCAGCTCACGATGCGGATGTTCTGCTCCTCCAGGGCGGGCAGCACCTGCTCGTGGAATACCTTGGCGTGGCGCTCCTGCAGCTTGTGGGCGTGCTCGGCGATCTCCTCCATCTGCTCCTCGGGGCTCAGACCGGCGGCGGAGGGCACGGCCAGCCCGGTGGCGATGCGGCGCTTCAGGCCGGCCACGCGCACCATGAAGAACTCGTCGAGGTTGGAGGCGACGATGGACAGGAAGTTCAGGCGCTCCAGCAGGTACAGGTCCGGATCCTCCGCCAGCTCCAGCACGCGGGTGTTGAAGTCGAGCCAGCTGCTCTCGCGGTCGAAGAAACGCTCGGGGCCGAACTCTTCCTCCAGGCTGAAGTAGGATCGCTTCTCGCCCTTCTCGATGCGGTCGCCGCGGGAGTCCGCGCGCTCGATCTTGGAGATGTCGTTGCCGATGTGGATAACGCCGGTCATGGGCGCCGGCTCGGTGGGCTTGGGTTTGGGTGCCTTATTCAGACCGTTAGGGGCGGGTACCATACTGTACTTCCTTTCCTGTGTAGTGGTTAGCTAAATCGGTGGGCGCACCCGCGGCGGCGCGCCGGGGCGGGCCCGGCATGCAATGAGGCCTGAGCGGGCTCGCGTGCGGGAGGGCTAGGCGGCGTGACCGGGAGCGTACATGCGGTCCACCGTGGCCACGCTGAATCCCAACGAGGTGTACAGCGAGTAGGCCGCGGTGTTGTCGGCATCCACGTAGAGCTCGATGGCGTGCAGGGGCTCGCCCGATTCGTCGGCGGCCAACGCCAGGTAGGCCAGCGCTCGCAAGGTCAGGGTGCGGCCCAAGCCGCCTCCCTGCGAGTCGGGGTTCACTCCCACCACGTAGATTTCGCCGGCGGGGGAGAGCTCGCCCCTCACCTGCCCGGTCGGAATCTTGGTCCAGGTAAACGCAGCAATCGAAGCGTCGTCCTCCTTCTCGGAGGCGATGAAGAAGCCCTCGGGACGGAACCAATCGGAGCCGGTGCGCTCGCGCAAATCGGCCAGGGTGAGCTTGCCCTGCTCAGGGTGGTGCGCAAAGGCGGCCGCGTTAACCCGCAGCCAGGGGAACTCGTCCGCGCCCGTGTAGGTGCGCATCCGCAGGTTCTCGGGGAGAGCGCGCGCGTCGGAGCGTTCAACGAGGTCCTCGCGGGTTGACTCGTCCAGCGGCAGAACCATCTTGTACAGAACGCGCACCGGGCTGAATCCGTGCAGGGTCGCGAAGGCGTGCGCGGGGGTTTCGATGCCGGTGTCGTTGGCGCTTCCATGCACCCAGAGGCGGTATCGCACGGCATCCTCACCGAGCTGACGGACGGCGTGCTCGAAGAACGCGCTTCCCGCGCCGCGACCGCGGTAGGCGGGAGCCACGGCCGCCTCGATGACGCCGCCGTCCTCATCGGAGATGGGAGTGAGGGCCACGAAGGCGGCCGCGATGGTGCCGCCGTCTTCGGCCAGGAAGAGGCGGGGAGGGGTGAGGGTGCGCTCGCGCAGGGCCTTGGTGAGTTCGATGCGGGTCTGCTCGGAGAATGCCGAGACGCCGTCGTGGAGCGCAACCTCGCGGGCAAAAGCATCGAAACGGTCCAGCAGCTCGGCGGTGAGTGCGGGTTCGGTGTAGACAAGGTCGGTTGAGGGAGGGGTTGTCTGACTGGTGGCCATCATTGCCTTCTTTCGTAGCCTTCCCTTTAACTCTACCGGGGAATATTGTTCTTTGAAGAGTTTGGTCTAGGTTACGAACGAATATGACGGGAACCGACCGTCCTACGCCCCTCGCGTGTCGGTTATCGGGTCGAGCTGAAGGAATATCCCACGTTGCGGACGGTCGAAATCATCTGCTCGTGCTCGGTACCCAGCTTCGATCGCAGGCGACGCACGTGCACGTCGACCGTGCGGGTGCCGCCGTAGTAGGAATCGTAGCCCCAGACCTCCGAGAGCAGCTGCGCGCGCGAGAAGACGCGGCCCGGGTGCATGGCCATGAATTTGAGAAGCTCAAACTCCTTGAAGGTCAGGTTGAGCGCGGCCCCGGAGAGATGCGCCGAATAGGCCTGCGTGTCGATGACCAGGTTGCCGGCCCGGATGATGCGTTCCTGCGTCGAATCGTCCTGGGGCTCGGCCTCACTCACGATGGCCAGGCGCAGGCGGGCATCCATTTCGGAGGGGGAAGCCTGGTCCGAAACGATGTCGTCCACCTGCCAGGAGGAGGCAACCGCCGCCATGCCACCCTCGTTAAGAAGCGCGATGAGGGGGAGCTGTAGGCCGGATGCACGGAGCAGCTGGGCGCTGTGGCGAGCCTGCACGAGCGCGGTTCGGGCATCCAGTATGACCAGGTCAAACCCCTGATCCTCGAGGACCGTATGCGCCGTGTCGAGGGGGAAGAGCTGCACCCGGTGACTGAGGAGGCTCAGAGAGGGAACGACGTCCTGAGCCGTGGTGTCGCTCAGAAGCGCAATACGGTACACGTTCTCTCCCTTCCTACACGTCACGCGGCGGCTTGATAAATCTCTTCTAGTGTACCCGCCCGGCCCCCAACCGCCGGGAGCGGCGCCCGCCTCAGACTAAGGACACCCCGCCCCGCCAGCCCCTCGTGCGCTCTTTCGCGCTGGGGCGTGTGGTAGCTTTAAGACATGGATAACAATCTTATGGCTCTCGAAGCTTTCTTCATGGTGCTGATGGCTATCATCTCCGTGTGCATCGCAATCGGTGCTTTCGCGGTGTTGCGCGGCCTCTTCAGCGGTCAGAAGTAATCTTCCGATAAGGGCAGAAGTACAAGCCTGACATAGGGCATTGGGTGGTTCGCGAGCCGCCCGCGCCAATGACGGCGTAAACCCCCGTCCGGGTTCATCCGGACGGGGGTTTCCTATGCCTGTTTTCTCCGGTGGACTACCGGCGGTAGGCTTCTGGGCCGCTGGCGAACTCGCAGCATATCTCTATCCGTTGCCTGCCCTAGCCGGTAAAATGTGGGTATGGCTATTGAAATTCCTTCCAACCTAACCCCTGAACTCGTTCCCTTTGCGTGGCTCCTCGGTACCTGGGAAGGCACCGGAACCATGTGGTACGAGGGTCAGGAAAACACCCCCTTCGGCCAGATTATTACCTTTGAGCAGGATGGCCTGCCCTTCATCGAGTACCGCGCCGAATCTTTCCTCCTCGACGACGAGGGTAAGAAGCTCCGTCCCATCACCGTAGAGACCGGCTTCTGGCAGATTGATCGTCCTCTCACCGATGCCGACGGCGGCTTCGGCATCGTACCCAAGGACGTCGTTCCCGCCTTCGCCGACGCGGAGAGCGTCGAGACCCTGCGTAACGAGGACGACGGCTTCTCCCTGCTCGCAACCATCGCCCACCCCGGCGGTATCAGCGAGAATTACGTGGGCATGGTTAAGGGCCCGGTCGTGCGCATGCAGACCGGCAACCTGTTGCGCGACGAGATTTCCCACGAGTACGCCGGCTCGGTGCGCCTGTGGGGCCTGGTCAACGGTAACCTCATGTGGGACTGGGAGATTGCGGATGCCGAGGGCAAGCTGCACAAGCACGCTTCCGCCGAGCTGCGCAAGACCTCCTCGATGACCGGCGATTCCCTGGGAACCTCGATGTTCGGTTCCCTGGACGGCGAAGAGCCCACCGGCGAGCCCTCCGATAAGCCCGCCGCCGAATAGTTCGTGCCAATAGCTAGAGCCTGCCCCGCTCCCCGGCGGGGTGGGTTCTTTTGTGTGAAAGGTTTCCTCCGTGACTGAATCTTTGACCGACTCGGCCCGGGCCGAACAGGCCAGGACCGCACACCTCGCAAGCGCCCTGCTTTCGGTGAGCGGGGCTTTTGCAGCCGGCGGCCCCGACGAGGGTGTGGCGGCCCACTACGGCGACCCCATCCACGAGCAGCGAGCCCTGAGCCGCGACCGTTCCGCCGGGGTGGACGAACCCCTGGTGGTGGTAGACCGCTCGTCCCTGGGCATCGTGCGAGTGACGGGCCCGGACCGCCTAACCTGGCTGACCTCCATCGCCTCGCAGATTCTGAGCGATATGAAGGCCGGCGATAGCCGTGAATTCCTGCTGTTGACCCCGCAGGGACGCATCGAATACGCCCCCGCAGCCTTCGAAGACGGTGAGGCCCTCTGGCTCATCGTCGAGGGTGACCAGGCCGAACCCCTGGCGGAGTACCTCAACCGCATGAAGTTCATGTTGCGCGTCGAGATTCAGAATCTCAGCGACGAGTACGCGGTGCTCGAGACGAGCCGCGATCCCCGCGGTGCTGATGGAGTAGTACATCCGGCCCTGGCCGCGGCGCTCGCCGGTGCCTCCGCCGAAGGCCTGCCGGTGTGGGAGGACCCCTGGAACACCCCCGCCCCGGGCGGCTACCGCTACGACGAGGCCGGGGATGCGCACCCGGGAGCCGACTACGTGCGGTTCTGGACGATTGTTCCTCGCGGGGTGCTGAACGTCCTGGCGGAGAACCGCGAGGGTGTTCGCCTCGCGGGCGTGTGGGCCGCCGAGGCCCTGCGCATCGAGGCCTGGCGTCCCCGATACGGCACCGAGGTGGATGACAAGAGTATTCCGCAGGAGCTGGACTACTCCCGCACTGCGGTGCACTTCGATAAGGGATGCTACAAGGGGCAGGAGACGGTCGCGCGCGTGCACAACCTGGGCCGCCCGCCGCGCCGCCTGGTATTCCTGGACATCGATGGTTCGGAGCACACCCTGCCGGCCGTCGGCAGTGAGCTCTTCGTGGAGGGTAAGGCCCGACCGGTCGGCCGTATCACTTCGGTGGCGCTGCACCACGAGGCCGGGCCTATCGCCCTGGCTGTCATTAAGCGTGGCGTTGATCCGAAGGCGCCCCTGCGCGCGGTAGACGGTGGGGATTTCCTGCCCGACGGGTCCCCGGCACCGGCCACGGAGTATGCGGTGGCCCAGACGACTGTGGTTTCGCCCGATTCGGGCGAGGTGGCGCGCCGTTCCCTCTCCGGTCAGGAGTTCTTGAAGCGTTAGAAACCGACTCTCTGTTCTTTCTGGAAGCGTAGAAACCGTCGAGGCGGGCACTCGCGATGGAGTGCCCGCCTCAGCGGTTTTGTGTACGGGGTGCGGCTTAGCGGCCGAAGAGGACGGCTGCTTCGTCCCAGCGTTCCTGAGGTACGGACTTCAGACCGTCCAGTGCCTCTTCGAGGGGTACATACTTGATTTCGGTGCCCTGGACCGAAACCATCTTGCCCCACTGCTTCTGTGCGACCATGTCCACGGCGCCCATGCCCAGGCGGGTTGCCAGCACGCGGTCGAAGCCGGTGGGGGCGCCACCGCGCTGGATGTGGCCGAGGATGGTGTTACGGGTCTCGATGCCGGTCATGCGTTCGATTTCGTGGGTCACGTATTCACCAATGCCACCGAGGCGCGGACGACCGTCCTTCTCGGTACCCTTGTTGGCCATGACATCGTCGAAGCCCTCGGGGATGAAGCCCTCGGCAACAACGACCAGGGGAGAGCGGCCGCGGTCGTGTACCTCGGTGACCCACTCGGCGACCTGGTCCATGGAGACCTTGACCTCGGGAATCAGGATGGCGTGTGCGCCTGCCGCCATACCGGAGTGCAGCGCAATCCAGCCGACGTGACGACCCATGACCTCTGCGACCATGCAACGGTGGTGCGACTCACCGGTGGTGCGGATGCGGTCCATAGCCTCGGTTGCGATGGAGACTGCGGTGTCGAAACCGAAGGTGTAGTCGGTCGCGCGCAGGTCGTTATCAATGGTCTTGGGCACGCCGATGACGGGCAGGCCGGCGTCGGCCAGGCGCTTGGCGCCGGCGAGGGTGCCTTCACCGCCGATGGCGACGATGGCGTCGATGCCGTGACGCTCCATCATGATTTCGATGTTTTCGGGGCCGCCGTTGGGGCCGTCGAAGGGGTTGGTACGGGAGGTGCCGATGATGGTACCGCCCTGGGCTGCCAGGCCGCGGACCTTCTGGCGGGGCAGGTCCATGTAGTCGCCCTCGACGACGCCTCGCCAGCCGTCACGGAAGCCGACGAATTCGTAACCGTACTTCTTGACACCGTTGAGCACGGCACCTCGAATGACAGCGTTCAGGCCGGGGCAGTCGCCGCCGGAAGTAAGCAGACCGATCTTCATGTTGGCTCCTTGTGAATGTCTGCGCGTCGGGGGTGTGTTGCGCGCGTATATAACTATGGCCTCCACGAAGTCGGCACGCACGAAAGTGCCGCTCGGGAGGTCATTCTCTTGGTCTCTATTTTAGCGGGGTTTGGGATGTGTGGGTAGTGGTGGATTGGGGTGGGAATGGCCTCATTCCGGCATAAAAGTTCAGGTGCTTTACACCCTCAGTCGGCATATTTTGAGCGGGTGCTTGCCGCATCCGCGCCCTGACAACGAAGAGAGGCCCGGGGCCTGCCTCCACCGCAGTGGTAGAGGCAGGCCCCGGGCGCTCAAAAAAATATTTAACGATTCATGAAACGCACTCGCGAGAGGCGACTAATCGCGTGCACGACCCAGTAGTTCCTGCAGACGGGCAACGCCTTCGGCCAGATCGTCATCTCCCAGGGCGTAGGACAGGCGCAGGTAGCCGCTGGGGCCGAAGGCTTCGCCGGGAACAACGGCAACTTCGGCCTTCTCGAGGATGAGCTCGGCGAGCTCGGCGCTGGTCTGCGGGCGTACGCCGTCGATTTCCTTGCCCAGCAACTCGCGAACGTCCGGGTAGGCGTAGAACGCGCCGGTGGGAACGGGGCAGTGCACGCCCTCGATAGCGTTGAGGCCCTCGACAATGGCGCGGCGGCGGCGGTCGAAGGCAGCGTGCATGACCTTCACATCGTCCTGCGGGCCGGTCAGAGCGGCCAGGGCGGCACGCTGGGCGATGTTATTGACGTTGGAGGTCATGTGCGACTGCAGGTTAGAAGCCGCAGCGATAACGTCGCGAGGACCAATCATCCAGCCCACGCGCCAACCGGTCATGGCGTAGGTCTTGGCCACACCGTTGAGGATTACACAGTGATCGGCCAGCTCGGGCACAGCCTTCAGAATCGAGACCGAGTCGGTGCCATCGTAGGTGAGGTGTTCGTAGATCTCGTCGGTCAGAACGAAGATGCCCTTCTCCAGGGCCCACTGGCCGATGGCGCGGGTTTCCTCTTCGGTGTACACGGCACCGGTCGGGTTGGAGGGGGAGACGAAGATGAGCGCCTTGGTGGCGGGGGTGTAGGCTTCCTCGAGTTGCTCGACGGTGACCTTGTAGTGCTGGTCGCTACCGGCAAAAACCTCAATGGGGTTACCGCCGGCCAGGCGGATGCATTCGGGGTAGGTGGTCCAATAGGGAGCCGGCAGCAGAACGTCGTCGCCCTCGTCAATGACCGTGGCGAAGGCCTGGTACACGGCCTGCTTGCCGCCGTTGGTCACGATGACCTGGGAGGGATCGACCTCAACGCCGGAGTCGCGCAGGGTCTTGTCCGCGATGGCCTTCTTCAGCTCGGGCAGGCCGGAGGCGGGGGAGTAGCGGAAGTTCTTGGGGTCCTTCAATGCTTCGTGGGCGGCATCCACAATGTGCGCGGGGGTAGCAAAGTCGGGTTCGCCGGCACCGAAGCCGATGACGGGGCGTCCCTGAGCCTTGAGTGCTTTGGCCTTTGCATCAACGGCAAGGGTTGCGGAGGGTGCAATGGCACCGATACGGCTGGAAATGCGCGCCATGGGGGCTCTCTTCTCTCTTATTGTGTGTTGCGGGGGCGAAACGCCGGTGAGGTCGTAGCCGGCGGGCCCGTCGGAGGGTGCGCGGGGTGCGTCACCTCGTGCGTTCCTCGTGTGTAAAGATGCGTTACTTCCTTATAGGATACGGGGCATCGCCGGAGATAGGATACCTCCGAAAGAAAGAATGGACAGCCTTTTTCTGAAAAAATATTGCGTTCTGGAGTTGCACGAGCGCGTCGGCATGGTTTAGAGTTAGTTCTGCACCCGCAAGGGTGTAATTGTTTGCCCCTCTAAAGCCCACTGGCTTAGGAGGCAATGGAGGAGCGAACGAGTGAGAAGCAACTCTCACACCGAAGCTCAGGCTTCAAAGGGTGGTGGCTCAATTGGTAGAGCAGCGGTCTCCAAAACCGCAGGTTGCAGGTTCGAGTCCTGTCCGCCCTGCTTAAATTGCCTCAATAAACGATTGTACGCCCGCACTCCGGGCGTACTTTTTTAGATACAGAAAGGGGCAGAAGAAATGGCATCGTCTGCTACTGCCACTCAGGCTGCTGAGTCTGGCGCATCCTCAAAGAGCGATGAGAAGCGCGGTTTCTTCGGCCGTATTTTTGCATTCCTTCGCGAAGTTATCGCGGAGTTGAAGAAGGTTACCACTCCCACCGGACGCGAGCTGATTGGTTACTTCCTCGCGGTTCTGCTGTTCGTCGTGGTGATGCTCCTGCTGATTTCCGGCCTGGATTATCTGTTCGGGCAGGGGGCATTCTGGATCTTTGGTAACGGAACGATTCAGCGTAACTAGCTAACCGATATCGAGCGCATCCCCGGTGGGGTGTTGCGCCGAGTATCATAATTTTTCCCGGATTATTGATTGGTGCTGCGTATGCAGCGCAGCCAGATCGTAAGCGATAGAAAGTAGGAGCGACGTGTCCGAGCAGGAACTGGTATCCGAGATTGAAGAGGTCGAGGTAGCCGCTGCTGAGGTTGCCGAAGAGGCCGAAGCTGTCGAGCAGCTGGCCGAGGAGGCTACCGAGGCTGTTGAGGCAGCCGAGGAAGTTGCCGAGGCGGCTGAGGAAGTCGACGCTCTGGAAGAATTCAAGTCGAAGCTGCGCCGTCAGGTGGGCGATTGGTACGTGGTACACACCTACTCGGGTTACGAGAACAAGGTGAAGACCGGTATCGAGACCCGTATCCAGAACCTCGAGGCCGAGGACGAGATCTTCGAGGTCCAGGTTCCCATGGAGACCGTGGTCGAGTTCAAGAACACCGTGAAGAAGACCATCCGCCGCGTGCGCGTTCCCGGCTACGTGCTGGTCCGTATGGAACTGACCGACCACTCGTGGGGCGTTGTGCGCCACACCCCGGGCGTGACCGGCTTCGTGGGCCAGGATGCGTACAACCCGGTTCCGCTGCGCATGGATGAAGTCTTCGAGATGCTCCTGCCCGTCTTCGAGGAACAGCAGCAGAGCCAGGGCCTGCCCGTCTCCAAGCCCGTCGTTGAGTCCGACTACACCGTGGGTGAGAACGTCCGCGTGAAGTCCGGCGCATTCGAGGGTATGGACGCCACCGTGTCCGAGATTAAGGCCGAGGCTCAGCAGATTGTCGTGATGATTTCCGTCTTCGGCCGCGATACCCCCGTGACCCTGAGCTTCACCGAGATCGAGAAGATCTAGCGAGGCTGTAGCGCGTGAGCGAGCCCGGTACCCGAAAGGGGCCGGGCTCGCTCTGCGTTAACCCGTGTCTTTTCATTCCCGCCGCCGGTCGTTCGTTCCGGCGCGCGCCTCCGATATTAGCGAATACCGATGAACACTGGATTAAGCGGCGGATTAACGCTAAAATGTTGGTTTGTGTATGCGCACGTCACGCTTTCGTGCGCGCACGCCGATGGCCGCGCCACGGTCATCACCCTGCCGGCGTACGCTCCTGTGCGTCGGTTCCCAGCTAAGAAAAGGACCCTACATTGGCTCCCAAGAAGAAGGTCACTGGCCTCATTAAGCTGCAGATCCAGGCAGGCGCCGCTAACCCGGCTCCCCCCGTCGGCCCCGCACTGGGCTCGCACGGTGTGAACATCATGGAGTTCTGCAAGGCATACAACGCTGCAACCGAGTCGCAGCGCGGTAACATCATCCCCGTTGAGATTACCGTCTACGAGGATCGCTCCTTCACCTTCATCACCAAGACCCCTCCGGCTGCCCAGCTGATCAAGAAGGCTGCTGGCGTTGCTAAGGGTTCCGCTGTTCCCCACACCACCAAGGTTGGCTCGCTGACCGAGGCTCAGGTGCGCGAGATCGCAGAGACCAAGATGCCCGACCTGAACGCAAACGACCTGGATGCAGCATCCAAGATCATCGCAGGTACCGCTCGTTCCATGGGTATCACCGTCGAGTAATTTCGGTTCGCCGAATAGCCGAGTGATCGGCACCGTAGATTTTTCTACACAGAACTTGTAAATGCCCGTCGAGTGACGGGATGTGGCAGAGCCGAGCGCGGCTCACGAGACCACAACTGCATAAGGAGAAAAGCAGATGGCAAAGCGCAGCAAGGCGTACAAGGCAGCTGTAGCCAAGATTGAAGAGGGTAAGCTCTACACCCCCGCCGAGGCAGTCGCCCTGGCGAAGGAGACCTCTTCCACCAAGACCGACGCAACCGTTGAGGTTGCAATGCGTCTGTCCGTTGACCCCCGTAAGGCAGACCAGATGGTTCGCGGTACCGTGAACCTGCCCCACGGCACCGGTAAGACCGCTCGCGTGGTCGTTATCGCAGCAGGCCCCAAGGCTGCTGAGGCCGAGGCAGCTGGCGCTGACTTCGTTGGTTCCGACGACCTGATCGCAAAGATTGCCGGCGGCTGGACCGACTTCGACGCAGCGGTTGCAACCCCCGACATGATGGGCAAGGTCGGTCGCCTGGGTAAGATCCTGGGTCCCCGTAACCTGATGCCGAACCCCAAGACCGGTACCGTGACCATGGATGTTGCAAAGGCTGTTGCAGACATCAAGGGCGGTAAGATCGACTTCCGCGTTGACCGTAACTCCAACCTGCACTTCATCATCGGTAAGGCTTCCTTCACCGCTGAGCAGCTCGAGGAGAACTTCCAGGCAGCACTGGAAGAGATTAACCGTCTGAAGCCCTCTTCGGCTAAGGGTCGTTACATCTCCAAGGCAACCGTTGCTACCACCTTCGGCCCCGGTATCCCCGTTGATCCGGCTTCCGTTGCTGCCTAAGGTATGCACCTGTAGCGTCTAGCATTCGCTAGTGATCGCCCCCGACGTGCGAACGTCGGGGGCGATTTTTTGTGCGCGGATTTGTGCGAAGAAGCATGACACAGCGTGAAGAAGGTTGTTTAAAGTGCGTCATGAACTTCCAGTTTTTATAGGCTTAAAACGTAGAATAAACTCCTGGCCGTGATTACCCCGGCACCGCTAAAACCGATGGCGGAGGAAGCCCATGCGCTTCCTATCCGCTCCCGATTCATGACGAGAGATAGAACCCATGTCTTCTTCCACTCGGAACGCGCAGCTGGCCCGTCGCGGCCTCAGCCTGCCGGTCAACTATTTTGCCGTGGCGCTGGGCACCGGCGCGCTGGGTGCAGCCTGGCGTACCGGAGCGTCCAAGGGCATGGCTCCCGGGTGGGTGGGGGAGAGCATCCTAGCCTTCAATGCCGTGGTATGGCTGATTCTCGTGGCCGCCCTGGTGCACGCGGTGGTGAAGTACCGCACGTGGGTGCGAGGTTTTTGGGAGCACCCCGCGCGTACCTGCTTCTTTTCGCTGGTTCCGGCGACGACGGCGCAGGTGGGTGCGGCTCTCTACCCGTATGCTGAGGTCCCGGCTCTCACGCTGGTTGTGCTGGGCGCTGTGGGCCAGTTGTATTTCGCCTCTCATTGTATTGCTGGCACGTGGCGTGGCGGGTATGCGCCCGAAGCCGCCTCGCCGGTGCTGTACCTGCCGACCGTGGCGACGAACTTTGCAACCGCTACGGCGATGGGTTTTGTCGGGTGGCACGATATGGCGATGCTTTTCTTCGGCGCGGGCCTGATTTCGTGGTTTAGCATTGAGGGCGCGATTCTGAGCCGTCTGCGCACCCTGACCCCGCTGCCCAAGGGGGAACGCGGAGTCATCGGTATTCAGATGGCCCCGCCCTTTGTTAGTGGTAACGCGTATCTGGCGGCTAACGGCGGCACGGTGGACTGGTTCTTCCTGGTGCTGACCGGTTACGGCATTTTGCAGCTGTTCTTCTTGATGCGCCTGCTCCCGTGGACTCTTGAGGGTGGCTTCTCGATGAGTATGTGGGGTTTCTCCTTCGGTATGGCGTCCATGGCAGCGAGCGGTATTCGTCTGACCGCGGCTGGCATGTTGGGGCTGGTGGGCCCTGCGCTGACGGTGGCGGGCACGGCCTTCCTTGTTTTCCTCTGGCTGAGTACGCTGTATCTGGCCGTCAAGGGTCGTCTGCTGGTGCGCCCGAATTAGGGCGTCTACACGTTCTAAATCCGTAGTTTTATGACGGCCCTTATCTTGCGCGAGGTCTGCCGGGGGAGTGAATCATCCATAATGAGGGCATGACTTCTGTACCTTCTCGTCGCTCTTCTTCTGCCGCTCCCGGGGCCGTTGCATCCGAGGAGTCCTTTGACGGCCTGCGTATCCGGGGCATCTCAAAAACTTTTGGGGCTAACACCGCGGTCTTGCGTGAGATTGACCTGGATGTTCGACCCGGCGAGATGATTTCGCTGGTTGGTTCCTCGGGTACCGGTAAGTCAACGCTTCTTCGCATTATTGCCGGCCTGGAGGACCCCACGACGGGTCGGGTGACCTACGGCGGTCAGCCTCTGGAGCGCGGCTCGGTGGGTATGGTGTTTCAGCGTCCCATTCTGTACCCGCATCTGAGCGTGAAGGATAATATTCTCTTCCCCACGCGTCTGCATGCTTTTTCCGGTGAGGTCGATATGGACTATTACCGCGAGCTGCTGGCAGCCCTGAAGCTTGAGGGCTTGGAGAACCGCAAGCCTTCGCAGCTGTCGGGCGGTCAGGCCCAGCGCGTGGGCATTGCCCGAGCCCTTATCCGTCGTGCTCCCGTGGTTCTTTTTGACGAGCCCTTGGCCAGCGTTGACGAGGAGATGAGCGCGAGCATCCGAGCCGATATTGTGCGCCTGCACGAGCGTTACGGTTTCACCGGCTTGTACGTGACTCACGATCAGAACGAGGCGCTCATGCTGGGTCACCGTGTGGCGGTCATGGACTCCGGCTACCTGGTGCAGGTGGATACCCCGGGTCGTCTTTTGGACTATCCTCACACCCTGCAGGTGGCGAAGCTGCTTTCGGCCCCCGCGCTGAATCTGCTGGATATCGAACCGGAGGATTCCCTGCCCGCCGATTGCCGCTTGGCGATTCGTGCCTCCTCCTTCTACGAATTGGGTGGGGGAGAAGCCGAACAATCGCACGGTGTCCTGTCGGCGCAGGTTCTGGGGCAGCGTCACCTGGTGGGCGGTATGCTCTACCGCGCGGCTCTGAATGAGACCGCAACTTTGCCTGTGGCTTCGGAACAGCTGGGGGCGGACGGTCATCCCGTGGAATCCTCGAATGTTGAAAATGCTGAGTACTCGGTGCGTGTGCCGGCCGGTCAGGAGCTGGAATTCTTTGTCTCTGATGCCGAGGGAATCTCCTACGCAATTGGTAGCGATGTGCAGCTGGGCGTTGCTCCGCAGCGGTGCTTCCTCTTTTCCGGGGGCAAACGCTTCTACCTGGGTGGATAGCTCGAGTTTCGGCGTTGTTTCGATGTCGAGCTGAGGCCGGTAAATCCCGCTGTTGGCAGGGGTTAAGAGCTTTTTAAGTGATTAACCCCGCTTAACGGCAGGATTTTCCTGTTTTAACTTGCGGCCTGTCCGAGAACCTGAGATGATAAACGAACCAAAGACCGCCGGTCTAGAACTATGTCCTTTATCGCCACCTCGATGGAGACGAAGAACAGGGTTCTGATAAGAGCTGATTTCCCTCAAGAAATCGCCGCCCGCGTAGGTGACTCGAAGTGAATAGCCGCAAACCCCCTGAGGGTTTCGTCTATCGTGCCTCGTACGCCTGCGCGTCGAGGCATTTTTTATTGCTTGCAATAGTGCTTCGAGGCTCTACCGGCGACCTTACAAGAATCGGAAGAAGGAACTACCATGGCGACTCAGGAAAAGATCGCTGCAGTATCCGAGCTGAAGGAACTCTTCGAAGCTTCGAACGCAGTCATCCTGACCGAATACCGCGGTCTCACTGTTGCACAGCTCAAGGAGCTGCGTCGCGCACTCGGTGCAGAGACCGAATACGCCGTGGTGAAGAACACGCTGGCTGCTATCGCAGCTAAGGAAGTTGGCATCGACGCATTCGAAGGCCACCTCCACGGTCCCTCCGCACTGGCATTCATCAAGGGCGACCTGATCGATGCTGCCAAGGGCCTGCGTGACTTTGCCAAGGCTAACCCCCAGCTGATCGTGAAGAACGGTTACTACGAAGGTGCCGCTCTGTCCGAGGACGACGTCAAGCGTTACGCTGACCTGGAATCCCGCGAGGTTCTGCTGTCCAAGGTTGCAGGTGGTGCAAAGGCTACCATCGCACGCATCGCACAGGTTGTGGACGCACTGCGCGTTAAGCTGGAGGAGCAGGAAGGCGCAGCTCCCGCTGCTGCCGAGGAGGCTTCGGAGGAGGCATAAGCCCCTTCGTGCTACTGCACCAGCCGCTGAGATACTCAGCAGCGCACAACGCAACAGCGTATGCGCACCCTTAGTTTGACCGACCCCTACGGGGTGGGTACCCAAGATTTACACAGCGGGGCGACCCGCACAGATAGTGAAGGAGCCAAACAATGGCTAAGCTGTCCATCGAAGAACTCATTGCAGCATTCAAGGAACTGTCCCTGGTTGAGGTTTCCGAGTTCGTCAAGGCATTCGAGGAAGAGTTCGACGTCACCGCAGCTGCTCCCGTTGCAGTTGTCGCAGGCGGCGCAGCAGGCGAGGCTGCTGAAGAGAAGTCCGAGTTCGACGTTGTCCTGGAGTCCGCTGGCGACAAGAAGATCGCAGTGATCAAGGAAGTTCGTGCCCTGACCTCCCTCGGCCTGAAGGAAGCAAAGGACCTGGTTGACGGCGCTCCCAAGACCCTGCTCGAGGGCGTTTCCAAGGAAGACGCTGAGAAGGCTAAGGAGCAGCTCGAGGCTGCCGGCGCATCCGTCACCCTCAAGTAATCGACTTCTTCTCGATTCTTACGCGGGCGGTACATCCACTGGATGTGCCGCCCTGCGGCATTTAACGTCCTCTGTGGTGCCTCTCTCCTTGGCCCGGTACGGGGCTCCGGGGTGCCGTATGATGGGATGAGACAACCCAGACATTCTTCCTGACGAAAACGGATAAGACATGAGCGAGCAGAAGAAAAAGAATCAGAAGTCCTCGCCCCGCCCCGCCCGTGACCTGGCGGCAGAGGCACAGCAGATCCTGGATGCTTTTGGTGCCGGAGTTCGCGAAGATCGCGACTACCCCGCCCTGCACCTGGCTCCTCCGGTCGGCCGCCTGAACGACCCGAACGGCCTTGTCTTTGACGGCAAGCGCTACCATGCTTTCTACCAGTACTCGCCCCTGCACCCCGAGCGCATGGTGTACTGGCGTCACGCTGTGAGCGAGGACCTGACCCACTGGACCGATGAGGGCACTGCTCTGGTCCCGGATAGCCGCTACGACTCGCACGGTTGTTACTCGGGTTCCGGAATTAAGGTTCCCGGCGGTTTTGAGTTCTTCTACACCGGTAACGTCAAGGACTCCAAGGGTAACCGCGAGACCTACCAGATTCTTGCCACCGCCGGTGAGGACGCCAAGCCGACTCGTCAGCTACCCCCGCTGATTTCCGGCCCCGAGAAGGGCTACACCGCCCACTACCGAGATCCGCACGTGTTCCAGCGTGACGGTCGCTGGTGGATGGTCATTGGCGCGCAGCGCGAGGATAAGACCGGTGCCGTGGTGGTGTACACCTCCGAAGATCGCCGCGACTGGACCTTCCGCGGCGAGATTGGCATTAAGGACAAGGCCCTCAAGGGCAGCTACATGTTCGAGTGCCCCTCGTTGCTGACCCTGCGTGATGAGCTGACCGGCGAATTGCGTGACGTGCTGATCTTTAGCCCGCAGGGACTGGAGCCGCTGGGGGAGAAGTACAACAACATCTTCCAGAGCGGTTACATTGTGGGCTCGCTGGATAATAAGACCCTCAAGTTTAAGGTGGAGACCCCCTTCACCGAGCTGGATGCGGGCTTTGAGTTCTACGCCCCGCAGACCATCTCGGGCACCGGTCTGAGCGCCGACCCGGAGGCACCGCACACCGCAAGCGGCGATGCCCCGGTGATGATCGCCTGGCTCGGCAACGCGGATCAGGATGACCTGCCCTCGTGGAGCCACCGCTGGGTGCACATGTTCACCTACCCGCGTGAGCTACACCTGCGCAACGGCAAGCTCTTCCAGCGTCCGGTTCCGCAGCTGAACGACGCGATGGAGATGAAGCCGCTGTACCGCGAGGAGGAGAAGGGCAAGCTCGTCGAGCTGAAGAACGCCCTGACCTTCCGCCTGCGCGGCCGCGTGAACGTGGCTGATGAACGGGTGAAGATCAAGATTAAGGACACTCACGGTGTGGCCCTGAGCATCGTACTGGATAAGGACTTTGTGCAGATGGACCGCGGAGGTACCCGCTACACCGAGGGCGGTAGCCTGCGCCGTCGCAGCCTGAAGCGTTCGAAGATTCGTGAGTTCGACCTACTGGTGGACGGCTCGGCAACCGAACTGTACGTGGGCGGCAAGCTGGCCGCCTCTATGGGTGCAGAGGTTATGACGGCTCGCACCTTCTTCAAGGGGGATAAGCGCCGCGTCCGCCTGACCGGTGGCGAGGTGCTCTCCCTGGAGTACGGCCGCCTTTAGGCCCGCCGTGGCTCTCCCCGCGGACCGATGTTCGCGTGGGCCGAGCGGAAAGCGAATAAATGTGCCGGAGGGCTCACTCTCTTGAGAGGGTGGGCCCTCGCTTTGCGTTATTCTGCGTGATACCATGTCTTACATCCGATATGTCAAACGTATGACATATGCATGACATGCACACACAGACATATCACCCCAACTCATTCACAAAGCATCATCCGGTGGTGCTCCAAACAAAGGAGAGCGAGCGTGGACCACAAGTCAGTGGCACAGCGCGTGCTGAAGGACGTCGGTGGCGTCGGCAACATCGTTGCAGCCGCACACTGCGCAACCCGCCTTCGCCTCGTCCTGAAGAACCAGGACAAGGTTGACCAGGCAGCAATCGACAACGACGAGGATCTCAAGGGCAGCTTCCTCAACGCCGGCCAGTTCCAGATCATCGTCGGCCCCGGCGACGTCAACGAAGTGCACAAGTACCTGATTGCCGCCGGCGCACCCGAGGCATCCAAGGACGACCTCAAGAGCATTGCCGCAAAGCAGAGCAGCATTGTCTCCCGCTTCATCAAGACCATTGCCGACATCTTCGTCCCGCTGATTCCGGTGCTGGTCGGTGGCGGTATGCTGATGGCGCTCAACAATGTGCTGACCTCCACGGATATCTTCGGTCCTCAGTCCTTCATTGAGATGCATCCCGAGTGGGAGGGCTTCGCGGACATCGTGAACCTGCTCTCCGCCGCTCCCTTCGCCTTCCTGCCCGTGCTGGTCGGCTTCTCCGCCACCAAGGTCTTCGGCGGTAACCCCTACCTGGGTATGACCATGGGTGCCGCCATGGTGTCCCCCGCCCTGATGAACGGCTACAGCGTCGCAAAGTCGTTGGCGGGTGTCGAGGGATCCGACCCCATGCAGTACTGGAACCTCTTCGGCCTGCAGGTTCAGCAGGCGGGCTACCAGGGTACCGTGCTGCCCATCATGCTGGTCGCCTTCATTCTGGCGAACATCGAGAAGTTCTTCCACAAGATTCTCAAGGGCACCATCGACTTCATCTTCACCCCGACTCTCACCATCCTCATTACCGGCTTCCTGACTTTCCTGCTGGTCGGTCCGCCGATGTTCCAGGCTGGCACCTGGTTGGGTGAAAGCATTAACTGGCTCTACACCGTTGCCGGCCCGCTCGGCGGTCTGATCTTCGGTACCTTCTACGCATTCATCGTGATGACCGGTATGCACCAGGCATTCCCGCCCATCGAGATGAGCCTGTGGGCAACCGGTGGTTCCTTCATCTTCGTCGTTGCCTCCATCTCTAACGTGGCTCAGGGTGCTGCCGCAGCAGGTGTCGCACTGACCACCAAGAACAAGAAGATCAAGGGTATTGCTTCGGCATCCGCGCCCTCCGCATTCCTGGGCATTACCGAGCCCGCAATGTTCGGTGTGAACCTGGCTCTGCGCTGGCCCTTCTACATCGCAATCGTTTCCGCTGGTATCGGTGCAATGGTTGCCTCCATCCTGAACGTGAAGGCTAAGGCCTTGGGTGCAGCTGGCTACATCGGCTTCCCCTCGATTATTCCTACTACCGGCGCGGGCTGGGCCGGCTTCTTCGGTTGCCTCATCCTGACCACCGTCATCGCCTTCGTTGCCTCCTTCATCTGGGGCAAGAAGGTCGAGGCTGGCAACGCTGAGGATGCTGAGGCTCCTGCCGTTCCCGCAGCCACCGAAGCTTCCACCGAGGCTCCCTCGGTAGCTTCTGCCGAGGCCTCCGGCGAAGGCGTTGAGCTGGGTGCTCACCTGGTGGGTGCTGTGGTGCCTCTCGTGGACGTCAAGGACCCCACCTTCTCCTCCGGCGCGCTGGGCGCGGGTATCGCGGTCGAGCCCACCGAGGGTAAGCTCTACGCACCGGCTGACGGTAAGATCACCGTGGCATTCCCCACCGGCCACGCCTACGGTCTGCGTACCGAGGACGGCCTGGACCTGCTGATGCACATCGGCATGGACACCGTGGAGCTGGACGGCAAGCACTTCACCCCGAAGGTCGCTAAGGGCGACACCGTCAAGCGCGGCGACGTCATCGCTGAGTTTGATATTCCCGCGATCAAGGCAGCCGGCTACCCGCTGGCCACTCCGCTGGTTATCACGAACTCCAAGAAGCTGGCCGAGTCGGTGCAGGACGCTCAGAATTCCGGCGCGGCTGTGACCAACGCTGACTCCGTGCTGAAGGTTGTTCTGAAGGCTAAGGCTAACGCATAGTCTGTACACAGAGTGAGTAGATAAACTCTCCATTTTTGAACACCCCGTATCTTTTCCTTGAAATGATGCGGGGTGTTCAAATTTTTTTATGGGGGCTAAATAGAAAGAGTGAATAACTATTCATGAAAATTATGCATAATAGTGCAATATTTGCTGCCGGGGGGGTCTGTGCATATGCATGTAAAATGTCTTGATTAGGCACGATTCGTTAGCCATGAGGACGGAATACAGCTAATATTTATGTAGACTTCAAGCTTTCGTAAAGGGTGAATATGTCCTCGGAATCCTATACCGTCCGCACCGCCGAACCTCACGAGTACTCGGAGGTAGTGGAGGTGCTTATCTCGGCTTTTGACGGTGACCCCGCCATGATGGCCATCATCGGTGGCAAAAACCGCCGTAAGGAGATGGAAAAGCTCCGCGCTATTATGACCCTGCAGGTTTACGGTAATTTCAAGGACCGCGGACGAATCGACGTTGCCGTGGATGATTCCTCGGGCAAGATTGTTGGCGTCTGCCTCTGGAATAACCCGGAGTCCCAGGAAGGGTCATTCCTCAACGAAATCAAGCAGATTAGTGCCTACTACCGTGGACTGGGGCCGGTTACCCTGGTTCGTGCCATCATGATGGAGCTGCACCTGCTCAAGTACCGCCCCTCGTACAAGCACTGGTACCTCTTCAACATTGGCGTGCTGGAGGAGCTGCGCGGCCGCGGTATCGGCAGCAAGCTCCTCGACTACGGCACCGCACGTCTTGAAGGCTACCCGGCCTACCTCGAAGCGTCGACCTACGACAGTGCTCGCCTCTACGAGCGTCGCGGCTTCCTCTCCCTGGGGCCTCTCGGAGGTGTCTTCCCGAAGGCTCACGCGGTCGGCATGGTGTATCCCGCAATCGGCCCCGCGGAAGTTGTCGCCCGTGCCGCCGGCCGGGCCTAGCGCGACGGCCCGGTCGTAACTCGGGTACTCAAGAGCCCCACAAGATCCTCAACGCAAAGATTTGCCCCGCCGCCCCACAAATGTGGAGTGGCGGGGCGAATCTTTGGAAGAAAAGCGGGGGATAGCTACTGCAGCTCGTCCGGCGCCGAGGTGTCCGGCTCCACGAGCGAGAGATCGGGGATGGTCCGCACGGTGGCCCCCAGATGCAACTCGATAGGCAGCACATCCCCGGGAAGGTACGCGGAACCCTCGGGGGTTGAACCTGCGGGTGCCGCGGAAGCGGTCGATGCATCCTGTCTTTCGATAAGCTCCAGCAAGCGCTGAACGGCTCGTCGAGCGATTCCCTCGATGGGCTGAATGACGGTTGCGAGTTCCGGCATGAGCAGCTGAACGGTCTGTGTGCCGTCGTAGCCGATGACCTGGAAATCCTCGGGGACCCGGATGCCTCGCGTGCGCGCCCAGCCCAGGGCCAGCGCAGCGTAGTTATCGTTGGAGGCAAACACTGCATCCACAGGTTCGGCGCTATCGGCTCGCTCGTCCAGGTAGCGGGATAGCATCTCGCGCTTAAGACCGAGGGAGGGGCGGAAGCCAAGCTCCACGAACTCGGGGGTCAGGCCAGCCTCGAGCATTGCTTCGCGGTAACCGCGCTGACGCTCATTGTGCTCGCCCAGGGTGGAGGTTACGTGCGCAATTGTCTGGGCACCCGTGGCGATAAGGTGCTCCGTGGCCGCGCGTGCGCCGCCGTAGTTATCGGAGCGGATGTTGGGGTAGAAACCCGTCTCGCGACGGTCCACCGTCACCAGGGGAGCCTGGGCATGCGGAACGTTCACAAGCGCATCCGAATGGGCGCCGGTGATGATGCCGTCCACCTGATTGGCGAAGAGCATATCGAGATAGCGCTTCTCCTGCTCGGGGTGGTCTTCGCTATTGCAGAGAATCACCCTGTACCCGGCATCGGCCAGGTGATTCTCGAGCTGATACACCATCTCCCCGTAGAAGGGGTTGGCAACGGTGGGGAAGATGAGACCCACCGTCTGGGAGCGCTGACCCTGCAGGCTTCGGGCGATGGCATTGGGACGGTAGCCGAGTTGCTGGACGGCTTCGTGCACCTTGGTGCGGGTGGCCTCGCTCAGGTAACCGCGGTTGTTGAGCACTCGGGATACGGTGGTGGGGGAGACGCCCGCCAGTGCGGCAACGTCGCTAAGTTTGGGCTTCGCCACGGGGCTCCTTTGTGGTTGAGACAGGATATGCTAAACGATTGACATATCTCTATCAACTATACCTTCTGCTGGACGGGAACACCGATAACACCCACGGCGAAACCAGCCTCCCCTCCCGCGCGAAGCGTCCCAGGCTTAGAAGACCGGAATAATGCGAGCGCGTGAACCCGTCGGATGCGCCCCTCCGGTCACCGTGGAATCGTCGAGCACCGCAAAGTGCGTGGCGGCTGCCAGGGAAGATAGCATGTGCGAAGCCGACTTCGGTAGCGGATAGGCAACGCCCTCGGCCACCCGGACGGGCACCAGGCGAGTCGTCACAGCCTTGCGCAACGTGGGAACATCCTCGGCAAGAACGGCCGCGTCTACCGCGGGCAGGGGCATGGAGCGCAGACCGGCCAGAAGAGGCGGCAGGTAGGAGTAGAGAGCCGTATAAGCGGCCAACGGGTTACCCGGAAGGCCCAGTACGAAACGCTGGTGACCGGCGTTCGGCCCGGTTTCGGGTACCGGCAGGCTTGCGGCCAGGGCCGGGTGGCCCGGACGCACATCCACCGACTCGAAGATATAGGTCGCTCCCAAATCGTTGAGGGCCTTACGCACCATATCCACGCCCGAGGTGCTTGAGCCGCCTGTAAACACCAGGATGCGCGCGGTGGAGGTCGTCAGGAAGGTCGAGAATTCGGACTCGACGTCGGCCAGGCGGGCCGAGGGGTGAACCTCGCATCCTGCCGCGGCGATGGCGTGCTCCACGAAACCTCCGAAAGCGTCGCGCACCTGACCCGGGTCGGGCAGGCCAAAGGTAATCACCTCGTTACCGGTGAACGCGCAACGCACCGGGATGGGTGCGTAGACGGGTAGCTCATCGAAACCGTTCGTACCCAGAAACGCTGCCATGCGGGAGGAGATGCGCTCACCGTGGCGAGCCAGGTAGTCACCGTGCTGTAGCTCCACGCCGGCGAAACGAATATCGGTTCCGGGGGCCGGCGGCTCAAACCCCTCAGCCATCTCCAGGTAGTGGATGCTGGCTCGGGTATCGGCGGAGGCCAGGGAATCGGCTCCCTCGTAGTTGCTGGTGTGCTCCTCGCGCACGATGGCCTCGGTGCCTTCGGGAATCAGACCACCGGTTAGAATCGGGGTGGCCTCGCCCGGGCTAATCGGTACGGTGAGACGGTGAATATTGGCTCGAGAATCCTCCGGGTAGGAAGGCCTCACCAGACGCCAGGGCGGGTTGCCCGCCACAGCGTAGCCGTCCATCGCGGAGGAACTGTAGTGCGGCACCGGCATCATGGCGTGCACGTCTTCGGATAGGTAATGGTCAATCGTCGCCAAGAGAGGAAGAGCCTCGGTCTTGGTGTCCGGGGCGGCCTGTGTGCCGGCGGCGTGCAACAGCTCGCGCGCCTGATCCCATGAGACGGCGGGAATATGGTGGGACATGGTACCTCGTGTGTGCTGAAGCGGCGCTAGTTGGCCGCTGAAAGTAGATGCCCGTGGTAGCGGGACGGTCTAGTAGCTAGACCACAGAGAAGTGGTGTACCCCAGTCGCTCCGCTTGCTCCCAGGTATCGACATCGGCGGTGTGCTGAGCGGAGAGCTCAACGCTGACCGGGTTGAGACTGCGCAAGAAGGAACGGACGGAGGCATCAGTGGTGCCCTCTGAAAACACCGAACGGATGCTCTCATAACGGTAGATACCCACCAGCGGCTGGTAGATGCCCTCAGAAATCCCCCAGAAGCCCTCGGATGCGGGGGAACCCCCCTCATGGCTGAGAGGTCGGGTAGTCGCATCGTTGGCCGCGGCGGTACGCATAAGTAGCTGTACCGCGGGAGCGATGCGCGGGGTATCAACACCCAGGATGAGGCACCATTTCGGCGTCGGGGTGCCGGAGCCCTCGCATTGGGCTGCCACACGTTCTAGGCCTGCGTGAATGGCCGCGGCCGGCCCAGAGAAGGGCGGGTCTTCTCGGGTGAGTAGAACGTCAGAGGGGACGGGCAGGGTATCGGGCCCGACCACAACTCGCGGCGAGGCCTGCCGTACCGCCTGTAAAGCGCAGTCGAGAAGCGTGTTCGTGCCGTCCGAGAGCGAGGCCTTGGGCACATGCCCCAGGCGGCTGGACTGCCCGCCGGCCACGACAACCGCGGCGCAGGAGAACTCGGGGTACTCGGGAAGAATCGGGGGAGTCGCGGCGGGCGATGCTGAAGAATCAATCATCCTAACCACCCGCAAAGGGGGGAAGGACATCAACTCGATCGCCATCGGTTAGTGGCGCGTCGGCATCGGAGCGGGTGCCGTTGACCAGGAAGGAACACTGCTCCATAACCTGCGCCAGAGTCAGGCCGGAGGGGGTGGTCCCCGTAAGCTCTCGGCCCAGGTAGGCGATGAGCGCGCCCAGGGTTGGCGAATCAATGTCGCTCGGGGCTACCGACAGCTCGGCGGTACCCGCCGCCGCACGCGCGGCAGCAAAGAAATGAACCTGCATCATGCTCCTAATGCTATACGAGGGGGCGCGAAAAATAAGGGGATGCCCGGGACAGCGAGAGGGGTTAGCCTCCGATGGCGCTCATGGAGCGGCTCGCCTTGGCAAATTCCTCAATATCGAAATCTGCGTCTTCCTTGCCGTGGGCGCGCGGCTTGAACCACATGCCTTCACGCCAGCGCAAGGCCAGCTCATCGTCCGTGGCGCCGGAGCGTAATAGCTGCATGAGGTCAGTCTCGGTATCGGAGAAGAGGCAGGAACGAATCTTGCCATCGGCCGTTAGACGGGTGCGGGTGCAGGCGCCGCAGAAGGACTCGGTCACAGAGGCGATGATGCCCACGCGACCCAGGGAATCGGTACCGTTAACGGGGAACCCCGCCTTATCCAGCACGGTGCCGAGCGGGTAGACCTCCCACAGTCGGGCGGGGGAATCGCCGCGTGCTTCGCGTACCGAACCGAGCACGTAGGCGGCCGAAAGCTTCTCTCGAATCTCAGCAGCGGTGATGGTACCCTCACGGGTCCAGCGGTTGTCTGCGTCCAGGGGCATCTGCTCGATGAAGCGTAGCTGGTAGCCACCCTTGAGCGCCCACTCGAGGAGCTCGGGAGCCTGCCCATCGTTGAGGCCGGGCATGAGTACGGCATTAATCTTGATGGGCCACAGGCCGGCTTCGGCGGCGCCGTCGATACCCTTGAGCACGGCCTCCAGCTTGTCGCGTCGGGTGAGTTCGGCGAAGGTCTCGCGGCATATGGTATCCAGCGAGACGTTGATGCGGGTCAGCCCGGCCTCGGCAAGGGCAGCAGCCCGCTTGTCCAGGCCGATGCCGTTGGTCGTAATGGACAGGGGCACCTCGGGGTGCTCCTGATGGATGCGGGAGATAATGTCGACCAAATCTGCGCGGACGAGGGGCTCACCGCCCGTGAAGCGAATCTCTTCGACGCCCAGCTGAGAGATAGCAATATCTGCAAGGCGCGCAATTTCTTCGGCGGAAAGCAGGTTTTCCTTGGGGAGCCACTGCAATCCATCGGCCGGCATGCAATAAATGCAACGAAGATTACATTTATCGGTTAACGAGATGCGCAGGTCGGTCGCGGTGCGTCCCCAGCGGTCGAGGAGCGGACCGCTGTTCGTAATATTTGGGAGCTTCCTCCGCGGCTTTGAGGAGGTCTCAGAATTTTCGGGCGTCACAAAAGCAGCACCGCTGTTATCCGCAGAAGATAAGGTGCTTAACAAAGGGCCTGCAATCAGCTGAGAGCGGCCAGAATCTGCCGTGTACGCCATGGAAAACCTATGTAGAAAATTAGTATATTTCGGGTAACAATATGATTATTCCATGTTCGAGGACCCATTACATAGTGTGTGAAGGGTAAGTTACATTCGCGGTGACCCAAAGAAACCGCGATAACGTGTTACGGTGTACGCAAGCTAGGGGCGTACATAAATTGTCACAAAAGCCTCGCGTGGAGCACCTCACCTCATGCAACTAACACGACTAGTCCAAGGACAAAGTACTTTCATGAAGACTCCTCTCGCCGCTCTTAGCGCACTGGCTGCCGCAACCCTGGCCCTGACCGGTTGCGGCTCTTCTCAGACCTCTTCGGCATCGTCGTCCTCCGCTGCCTCTCAGGCATCTTCCGGCAAGATTCAGGTCTTCGCCGCAGCATCCCTGAACAATGCGGGCGCCGACCTGGAGAAGGCCTACGAGGCAGCTAACCCCGGCGTTGACATCACCTTCGTCTACGAGGGCTCCGCAAAGCTCGTCACCCAGATTGATCAGGGCGCAACCCCCGACATGCTCATCACCGCAGACACCAAGAACATGGACAAGGCTAAGAAGCTGGATGAGTTCTCTGGATCCGACTCCACCGTTCTGGTCACCAACAAGCTGGTTCTCGTTACCGCTGAAGGCAACCCCGGTAAGATCAACAGCCTCGACGACCTGAAGACCACCGAAGGCGTCGTCGCAGTCTGCAAGGAAGACGTCCCCTGCGGCACCCTGGCACACGAAGAGCTGAAGAAGCACGACATCACCCTCAAGAACGCAACCACCGAGGGCAAGGTCACCGACGTGGCCACCAAGGTCACCACCGGTAACGCCGATGCGGGCTTCATCTACACCACCGACCTCGCAGCAGCCAAGAAGAAGGGCGTAAACCTCGGCTCTGTCGACCTGCCGGACGTTGAGCCCAACGAATACCCCGCAGCGCTGAGCAAGACCGGCGCATCCTCCGACGCCGCTAAGAAGTTCAACGAGTGGCTGAAGACCTCCAACGAGGCCAAGAAGATCCTCGCAGACTACGGCTTCAACACCACCAAGTAGCCTGTAAACGCTAACCCGCCCGCTCAGCAGAGTTAGCGCGAAAATCCGGGATGCGGTGGCACCTTATAGAAGTGTGCCATCGCATCCCGTCACGCCTTTTACCCACTACTCGCGGGATACCCGCCCCATTCACCGCCTTCGCATCCCAACCCCTCACGAATCCATGTCTGCATCTTCCTCTGCCCGTCGCGCGCCGCGATCTTCGGCTCGTCTTTTTGCGTCGGTTCCCCGCTCCTTCACCATCCCGGCTTTCATCGGTCTTCTGGTGATTGCCGGTCCGCTCCTAGGCCTGTTCCTTAACGTCCCGTGGAGCCAACTCGGGACCATCTTCACTCCGCAGGTGATGGGCGCGGCTAATCTTTCGCTCTCAACGGCTGCCGTCTCAACCCTGATCTGCGGTCTTCTGGGTGCCCCCATCTCCCTGCTCCTGTCCAAGGTGCTGAATCGTTCGCGCCTGCACCGATTCGGTGCGGTTCTCTACGCCATCATCTACACCCCGGTGATTCTCTCCCCGGTGGTTTCGGGTCTGGGGCTGCTCTTCTTCTGGGGCCGTAAGGGTCTAATCGGCTCGTACCTCTATCAGGCTGGTATTTCGATTCCCTTCACCTCGAATGCCGTGATTATTGCCCAGACCTTTGTCGCTCTACCCTTCTTCGTGGCCACCGCGGTTACCACGCTGCAGGCCATTCCCCGTGAGTACGAGGAAATCGCGCTGGTCGAGGGAGCCGGTCCCGCCGAGGTGACTTTTAAGGTGCTCCTGCCCCTGGCGGCTCCCGGTCTTGCCACCGCCTTCCTACTCTCTTTTGCCCGCGCATTGGGTGAGTACGGCGCAACCGTTACCTTTGCCGGTAACGTACAGGGTAAAACCCAGACTATTCCCCTCGCGATCGACCTGGCCATCAACAGTAGTGACCTCCCGAGTGCCCTGGGTAGTGCCCTCATCCTCATCAGCCTCTACCTGGGAATCTTTGGCGTGCTGGGCCTGGCTCGCGCACTCAAGAAGCTACGCGAGCGCCTCGGGTAGCCAGGTTGCGGGGCAGGCCGTTAGGTGGAACTGTATTTACCCGCCCCCGGGTGCACCGTACACTGTTTATATCCGTATGTCGCACGATAGGAACCGCAATGATTGCTCCTGAGTTCAACGGAACTCCCAACACCGAGGAATACCGCGCCTACCTGGCCCTTCTCCTGCGGGAGGTCTTCATCGGCACGGCGGAGACCGTTCCTCTCGATCATGCGGCAGGCCGAATCCTCGCCCAGGACGTCACCGCGCGCATGGATGTGCCCAGCTTCGACAACTCGCAGATGGACGGCTACGCGCTTACCGCGGCTGCTGTCGATCGTGAGGACCGCATCTTTACGGTCGGCCGCGAGATTCCCGCAGGTCGGCCCCTGCAGCGCTCCCGCGCATCCGATGACCTGACCTACCCGATTATGACTGGTGCGCCCATCCCCAAGGGGTATGACGCGGTGATTCCCGTGGAGCAGTCGGAACGTATCGAGTACCCCGACCTGCCCGAGTCTTTCGGCCGTCCCAGCGAGAAGATTAAGCTGGCTACCGGCCGTGTGGGTCAGTTCGTGCGCCGCCGCGGCGAGGATGTCGTGACCGGCCAAGTGCTTGCCCGCGCCGGACAGCGTGTGACCCCCGCTCTGCTGGGCGCGCTCGCCTCCCAGGGATACGCACGTTTGACCGTTGCGGCGGGTCCTCGCGTGCTGGTGTGCACTGGCGGCGACGAGATTCGCTCCGGTACCGCCGGTGAGGACAACGCCTCCCCGGACGACCTCGCGCAGGGTCAGATTTTTGACGCCAACGGTCCGATGCTCAGCGCCATGCTACGTGAGGACGGCGCGACGGTTCGCCGCATCGCAATCGGTGACGACCCCGTTGAGCTGCTACACCGTCTGGCCGCCGAGTACGAATCCTTCAAACCGGACATCATTATTACGTCCGGCGGTATTAGCCACGGCAAGTACGAGGTTGTGCGTAACGCAATCGCTAAGGCGCACGAGGCAGACATCCTGGTGCCCGTCTCATGGTTCGGCCACGTGAGCCAGCAGCCCGGCGGTCCCCAGGGCGTGAACGTCCTGGACTTCAAGGGGCACCGAGTCCCCATGATTTCCTTCCCCGGTAACCCCGTGAGTACCCTCATCTCCTACGCGCTGATTCTGCGCCCCTACCTGCGCGCTGGCGGTCCCTACGGTGTACCCCACGCGGTAGCCTCCGAGCAGGCCACCCTTGATAACGCACCCCGCGGCGTGTTGGTGACCGATACTCCGCTCACCGCACCCCCGACTAAGCGCCAGTTCCTGCGCGGCACCCTCGCCATGGTGGAAACCGAGCCGGGCACCTACCGCGTGGAGCTGTATCCGGACGTCCTCTCCGGTTCGCACCTGCTACATCGTGCCGCCCAGGCAGACGTGCTCATCGAACTTTCCCCGGGCGTGACGTACACCGGGGGAGAGGCCGTGCCCTACCACCGCATCCGCCTTACCGACGAATAATAGACACCCCTTGAGACGCGCCGAGGTAGCCCCCACGGTGCTCCATCGACGAACACGATACGTCAATTTATAGATTCCAGGAGACACGATGACCTCTACCCCCGAACAGGACCTCACCCATGTGCGCGCCGACGGCTCGGCACACATGGTCGATGTGACGGAAAAATCCGTAACCACCCGCACCGCGGTGGCTGAGGCAACCGTCCACACCCGCCCGGACGTCATCGAGAAGATTTTTGACGCCGACCTGCCCAAGGGCGATGCCCTGCCTGTGGCGCGCGTTGCGGGCATTATGGGTGCCAAGCGCACTCCCGAGATTATTCCGCTCTGCCACCCGTTGCCCCTGGGCAAGATTACGGTGGATTTCGAGCGCGGACCCGACTTTGTGCGTATCGAGGCGTCTGTCAAGACTCGCGGTGTGACTGGTGTTGAGATGGAGGCGCTGACCGCGGTTTCCTCGGCAGCGCTGACCGTCTTCGACATGATTAAAGCCGTTGACAAGCACGCCGTGATTACCGATATTCGGGTCCTGGAGAAGAGCGGCGGTAAGTCTGGCGATTGGTCCGTGCGCGCAGACTCGTAGAATGAAGAAACGGGGCTGGCGTAGTGGTGCGCCGTCCCAAAGGAGGAAAGTATTCAATGAGCACTGACGATTTCACGATGCCCGAGAACCTGACCGGCCTGGTCATTGTTGCCTCGACGCGTGCGGCTCGCGGTATCTACGAGGATAAGTCCGGCCCCATCGCGGTGGAGTGGCTACGCTCGCGCGGTTTCGAGACCCCGGATCCCGTGGTGATTGAGGACCGCGAGATTATCGATTACTTCAACAACCTGGTAGCCGATGGTAAGAAGAACGGTAACCTGCCGATCTTTATCTTGACCAGCGGTGGTACTGGCTTGAACTCTGATGATCAGACCGTGGAGGCCGTGCGCCCGCACCTCGATAAGGAAATCCCCGGTATTATGCACGCCTTCTGGATGAACGGTCTGAAGAATGTTTCTTCAGCTGTTCTCTCTCGCGGTGTAGCCGGCGTGATTGACCGCACCTTCGTGATGACCCTGCCGGGATCGCGTGGTGGTGTAAAGGATGGCGTGACCACTCTTGATCCGCTGGTCGAGCACATTTGCCGCCAGATGGAGGACTACCATGACCACTAAGCCGAAGGTCGATTCTGCGGTTCCCGCCGAGGCTCCTCTGGACCATTCCGGTGATCAGGGCGCTGAACCCAGCGGCTCGACCGTTATCTTCACCGATATTACCGAGGCTCCGCTAGAACCCCTGTACGCCGCCGCGAAGGCCGAGGTTATGACCGAAGCCATGGGAGCCCTCGTGATTTTTGACGGTATTGTGCGCAACCACGATCACGGTAGCGCGGTACGCGGACTGTCGTACAGTGCGCATCCGCAGGCTCGCGAGTACATTGCTGAGGTGGCTGCCGAGGTGGCTGGCGAGCTGGACGGTGTGCGCCTGTGGGCGGTACACCGCGTTGGCCCCATTGCCATCGGCGAGTCCGCTCTGACCGTGATGGCTGCAGCCGCCCACCGCGGCCGCGCTTTCGACGCCTGCGAGCTGGTGGCGGATCGAGTCAAGGCTCGTGTACCCATCTGGAAGGAGCAGGAACTGCTCGATGGAAGCATCGAGTGGGTTGGCGTGGACACCTCGCCCTGCTAATCCGCAATCCTACATATTCTTATATTTTCATATAAGCCTGCCAGAGAGGTATCCTCTGTGGCAGGCTTTCTTTTTCTCAATGTATTGCTTCGCTGAATACCCCTCAGAAAGGTTGCAGCAATGTCCCATGTTTCTTCACGTGGTGTCGAGGAACTCTCCGATGCCGAGCGTGCGTTTTACTCTCGTCAGCTGATTCTGCCCGAGATGGGGTACGAGGCCCAACTGGCACTCAAGGGCGCGCGTGTGGTGGTGCTGGGAGCCGGTGGCCTGGGGGCTCCTTCTCTGCTGTATCTGGCCGGTGCAGGTGTGGGGCACATCGTTGTGATTGACGACGATCGGGTGGATACTTCCAACCTGCATCGCCAGGTGATTCACACGTATGCTCGCGTGGGCAACTCCAAGGCTGAGTCGGCGGCGGAGTCTCTTCGCGCTTTGAACCCTCACATTCAGGTTGATGCGGTGTGCGCACGCCTGACGGCTGAGAACGTTGACGAGCTGCTGGCCGGCGCAGATCTCGTGCTCGATGGCAGCGATAACTTTGAGTCGCGTTACCTGGTGTCGGAGGCTGCAGCTCGAGCCGGTATTCCTCACGTGTGGGCCGCCATTCTTGGATTCGATGCGCAGCTCAGTGTTTTCTGGGCCGGCCACGGCCCGGTGTACGAAGACCTTTATCCTCATGCTCCCGCCGAGGGGAGCGTACCCTCGTGTAGTACCGCGGGGGTCGTGGGGGCTATGGCTGGCGTTGTGGGTGCCGCGATGGCGATGGAAGCTGTAAAGCTTTTGGCGGGGGTGGGTAACCCCCTTATAGGTGAGGTAGGCCTATATTCGGCATTAGGTGGAAGGTGGGAATATATACCCCTTGTAGCTAGTACGCAAGCTGAGCCTAAGAAAACACCTGAATTGCCCCAAAAAACGAGCAAGAAGGCCCAAAATCGCGTAATAATTCGTAATATTCCAAATGATTTAACCAGCTCTTCCGCACCCTCGGCCCCCTCTGCAGTGAGTGTTCGGGAGCTTAAAGCGATGCCAGAGGGCGAAAAGATTGCCCTTTTGGATGTTCGAGAACGAGTCGAATTTGCTGCTTTTGCTATAGAGGGGGCAATTAACCTACCCCTGACGGAGATTCTGGAATCGTCTCGAAAAGGCGATTTAAAGGCGCTAATTGGGCGTAAAATCCCTCCAAACGCTCGAGAAATCGTTATTTACTGCACCGGGTATACGCGAACGGTTGAAGCGGCACGTGAGATAGCGCCCTTGGAAGACCGTCCTGTGCGTATGCTCGAAGGCGGAATCTCGGCCTGGCTTACGGTCTAGATAACCTTTTAAATTCTTAATTAGGGTAGGTTTTTATTCTGTATTTTCTATGCTGAGTTTCCGATATATTGGCAGTATGGAACAAGCATCACAGATTAAGGGCCCGGACGGCCCCCTTACCGATCAGCTGATTAAGTTCGGTAAGTTCTTCTCCCGCTGGGACGAGACTGACGACGGCCGCGCCGTCTTCCGTGAAGGCGGCCGCGAAGGTGACGCCTTCTACCGCGACCGTTGGAGCCACGATAAGGAAGTTCGCTCGACCCACGGCGTGAACTGCACCGGCTCCTGCTCCTGGAAGGTGTACGTCAAGGACGGCATCATCACCTGGGAGGCGCAGGAAACTGACTACCCCTCGGTCGGCCCCGATCGCCCCGAGTACGAGCCCCGCGGTTGCCCCCGCGGTGCAGCCTTCTCTTGGTACACCTACTCGCCCACCCGAGTTAAGTACCCCTACATTCGCGGTCCCCTGCTGGAAATGTACCGCGAGGCAAAGGCTATCCACAGCGATCCCGTGGACGCCTTCCACTCCATCGTGTCCGACCCCGCTAAGCGTTCCCGCTACGTGAACGCCCGCGGTAAGGGCGGTTTGGTTCGCTCGACCTGGGCTGAGGCTCTCGAGCTGATGGCCGCTGCCCACGTGCACACCATTAAGTACTACGGTCCCGACCGCAACACCGGCTTCACCCCGATTCCGGCAATGTCCATGGTCTCCTTCAGCGCGGGTGTTCGCTACATCCAGCTGATGGGTGGCGTGATGACCAGCTTCTACGACTGGTACGCCGACCTTCCCGTGGCTTCCCCGCAGGTCTTCGGTGACCAGACCGACGTTCCCGAGTCCGGTGACTGGTGGGACGCTGCGTACCTCATCATGTGGGGTGCAAACGTTCCGCTGACCCGTACCCCGGATGCCCACTGGGTCTCCGAGGTCCGCTACCGCGGTACCAAGGTTGTCACCGTGAGCCCCGACTACGCCGACAACACCAAGTTCGCTGATGAGTGGCTGCCCGCACAGGCAGGTACCGACGCAGCGCTGGCAATGGCTATGGGCCACGTCATCCTCAAGGAAAACTACGTCGACCAGCGTGTCGAGTTCTTCGAGGACTTCTCCCTGACCTACACCGACCTTCCCTTCCTGGTCACCCTGGAGACCCGTGAAGACGGTGTGAAGGTTCCCTCTAAGTTCCTGACCGCAGCTAAGCTCGCTGGCGAGGCTGAGCAGGCTAACTCCGACTTCAAGCCTGTCATGATGGACCGCGAGACCGGTGAGGTCTTCGTGCCCAACGGCACCATGGGTCACCGCTACGCAGCCGAGGACCAGGGCAAGTGGAACCTGGACCTGCAGGGCCGAAAGCCGATTCTGTCGATCCGTGACCTGCCCCAGGGCGAGTCCGCTGCCGTCGAGATTAAGATGCCGACCTTCGACGACCCGAAGGGTCACGGCGACGTCATCACCCGTGGCGTGCCTGTTGCCTACGTTGAGGGCCACGAGGTCACCACCGTCTTCGACATCATGCTGGCACAGTACGGTGTTGGCCGTGAGGGCCTGCCCGGTACCTGGGCTAAGGACTACGACGACTGGAGCGTCCAGAACACCCCGGCATGGCAGGAGCCGATTACCTCTGTTCCTGCTGAGGCCGTTATCCGCATTGCCCGTGAGTTCGCTAAGAGCGCTCTGGATTCCGGCGGCCGTTCCATGGTGATCTTCGGTGCGGGTATCTGCCAGTGGTACCACGCTGACACCACATACCGCGCTATCCTCGCCCTGCTGAACCTGACCGGTTGCCAGGGTCGTAACGGCGGCGGTTGGGCTCACTACGTGGGCCAGGAGAAGGCACGTCCGCTGACCGGTCTGACCAACATTGCAAACGCACTGGACTGGAGCCGTCCGCCGCGTCACATGATTGGTACCGGCTTCTGGTACATGCACACTGACCAGTTCCGTCAGGACGCATACTCCACCGACTACCTGCAGTCCCCGCTGGCTAAGGGCGAGCTGCGCAACGTTCACACCGCTGACGTCGTGGCACGCTCCACCCGCATGGGCTGGATGCCGTTCTACCCGCAGTTCCCCGAGAACTCGATGGACCTGGCAGACAAGGCAGAGCAGGCAGTGGCACGCGGCGAGGCATCCTCGAACGCAGACTACATTGCTCAGCGCCTGAACTCCGGTGACCTGGAGTTCTCCGTCGAGGACGTTGACAACCCCGTCAACTGGCCCCGTACCCTGACCCTGTGGCGTTCGAACCTCTTTGGTTCCTCTGCAAAGGGTGAGAGCTACTTCCTGAAGCACCTCGTCGGTAGCATGGACAACATCCAGGGCGAAGACGCAGAGACCCACCCGAAGGAAGTTAAGTGGGTTGACGAGGCTCCCCAGGGCAAGCTGGATCTGCTGGTCACTTCGGACTTCCGTATGACCTCCACGACCCTGCTGTCCGATATCGTTCTGCCGACCGCCACCTGGTACGAGAAGCACGATATCTCCTCGACCGATATGCACCCGTTCCTGCACGCGTTCTCCCCGGCAATTGACCCGCCGTGGGAGGCAAAGACCGACCACGAGACCTTTAAGGCTCTCGCATTCGAGTTCTCTCGTATGGCGAAGAAGCACCTGGGCGTCCGCAAGGACATCGTCTCGGTCCCGCTGCAGCACGATACCCCGGGCCAGATTGCTCAGCCCGGCGGTCACGCACCCGACTGGAAGAACACCCCCGGTATGGTGGGCGTTCCCGGTAAGAACATGCCGAACTTCGTCACCGTTGAGCGTGACTACGGTGCACTGTACGACATGTACACCACCGTTGGCCCGCTGTTCGACAAGCTCGGTGCGACCACCAAGTACGTCACCTACGATCTGAAGCACGAAGTTGCCAAGATGGCTAAGGAATTTGGCGTGATGGACTCCGGTAAGGGCGCAGGCCGTCCCGCACTGGACACCGACGTGAAGATTGCCGAAGCCATCCTGATGATTTCGGGTACTTCGAACGGTGAGGTTGCTGTCAAGGGCTTCAAGGAGCTCGAGAAGCAGACCGGTCTGCACCTGATGGACCTGGCAGAGGGTAACGAGGAACGTCGTATTACCTTCCCCATGACTCAGGCCGCACCGCAGCCCGTGATGACCTCTCCCGAGTGGTCTGGTTCGGAGACCGGCGGTCGCCGCTACGCTCCGTTCACTGTCAACATCGAGAAGAAGAAGCCGTTCCACACCCTGACCGGCCGTATGCACTTCTTCCTCGACCATGACTGGATGCACGAGATGGGCGAGGCCCTGCCGATTTACCGTCCGCCGCTGGACATGACCGGTCTGTACAACGAGCCCGAGCTCGGCACGACCGATGGTGTTTCGGTTGCTGTTCGCTACCTGACCCCGCACAACAAGTGGGCTATCCACTCGCAGTACTTCGACAACCAGTACATGCTGAGCATGTTCCGTGGTGGTCCGGTTGCTTGGATGAGCCCCCAGGACGCCGAGAAGATTGGCGTCAAGGACGGCGAATGGGTTGAGTGTGTGAACACCAACGGTGTCTTCGTGGGTCGTGCGGTTGTCTCGCACCGTATCCCCGAGGGTATCTCCTTCGTTTACCACGCTCAGGAGCGTATGGTCAGCCCGAAGTCTGAAGTCACCGGCAAGCGCGGTGGTATTCACAACTCGGTGACCCGTATTCTGCTGAAGCCCACCCACATGATTGGTGGCTACGCTCACCTGGCGTTCGCCTTCAACTATCTTGGACCGACCGGTAACCAGCGAGACATCGTCTCGTACATCCGTCGCCGTAAGTCCCAGGAGGTAACTTTCTAATGCGCGTTATGGCACAAGTTGCTATGGTGATGGCACTCGATAAGTGCATCGGTTGCCACACCTGCTCCGTGACCTGTAAGCAGGCATGGACGAACCGAGCCGGTACCGAGTACGTCTGGTTCAACAATGTGGAGACTCGCCCCGGTCAGGGTTACCCCCGCCGTTACGAGGACCAGGAAAAGTGGAAGGGCGGCTGGGTGCTGAACAAGCGCGGTCGTCTGGAGCTCAAGAGCGGTAACCGCTTCCAGAAGCTCTTCTCGATCTTCGCTTCCCCGATTCAGCCCGAGCTCAGCGATTACTACGAGCCCTGGACTTACGATTACCAGAACCTGACCACCGCGCCCCTCGGTGATGACTTCCCGGCAGCAAAGCCGGTCTCCCTCATCACCGGTGAGGACACCAAGGTCGAGTGGGGTATGAACTGGGACGACAACCTGGCTGGTGCAACCGAGTATGGTCACCTGGATCCGCTGGTTGAGAAGGTCCGCAAGAAGGCTGAGGACAAGATTAAGTTCGAGTTCGAGCAGACCTTCATGTTCTATCTGCCTCGTATTTGTGAGCACTGCCTGAACCCCTCCTGCATGGCTTCCTGCCCCTCCGGCGCTATCTACAAGCGCGCCGAGGACGGCATCGTGCTGGTGGACCAGGACCGTTGCCGTGGTTGGCGTCAGTGCATCACCGGTTGCCCCTACAAGAAGGTGTACTTCAACCACAAGACGGGTAAGGCTGAGAAGTGTACCTTCTGCTACCCCCGTATTGAGGCCGGTATTCCGACCGTGTGTGCTGAGACCTGCGTGGGTCGTATGCGCTACATCGGTGTCTTCCTGTACGACGCAGACCGCGTGACTGAGGCTGCTTCGGTTCCGGACGAGAAGGATCTCTACGAGGCTCAGCTGTCGCTGATGCTTGATCCTTACGACCCGGCCGTGATTGAGCAGGCACGTAAGAACGACATCCCCGATGCGTGGATTACTGCGGCTCAGAAGTCTCCCGTGTACAAGCTGGCCAAGGAGTGGAAGGTGGCTCTGCCCCTGCACCCCGAGTACCGCACCATGCCGATGGTTTGGTACGTGCCGCCGCTGTCCCCGATTGTCGACCTGCTCAAGGAGCAGGGCCACGACGCTGAGAACAGCAACAACCTTTTCGGCGCTATTGAGGCTTTGCGTATTCCGGTTGAATACCTGGCTGAGCTGTTCACCGCAGGTGATACCGAGGTCGTGACGAACGTTCTGCGTCGCCTGGCTGCGATGCGTTCGTACATGCGTGACATCAACCTCGGTGGCGAAGGCAACGAGGAGATTGCTCAGGCGGTTGGCATGACCGGTCAGCAGATCTACGAAATGTACCGTCTGATGGCTATCGCAAAGTACAACGAGCGTTACGTCATTCCGAAGGCTCACATGGAGGACGCCCACAACCTCGAGGAAATGGGCTGCTCCCTGAGCGTGGATGGCGGACCCGGCATGTACGGCGATGCGTTCAACGATATGGAGGGTCGCCCGACCCCCGTGTCCACCGGTGTCTACGAGGCTAACAACAAGGTCAGCTTGTTCAGCTGGGACGGTTCTTCCCGCCCCGACGGCCTCTTCCCGAATACCACCGGAAAGAAGTAATAAGTGGCTGGATTCTTTTCCAAGCTCATGGGCAAGGCCGGTTCCGAGGCTCAGGCCTCGGAACCGGCTCAGCCGGCGAATCCGTTCGATATCGACTACGGACCCGGCGAAGACAAGGACTCGGTGATTTACCAGGTCAGCGCTATGCTCCTGGGCTATCCCGATGAGCAGATGCTGGAGGTTCTCCCCGAGCTGGTCGCCATCACCGCGGCTACTGAGGATGAGTCCTTCATCGCAGCTGTTGATGCGATGCAGAAGTGGCTTACCTCCAAGGACCTGGAGGACGTGCAGTCTGAGTACGTGCAGGAATACGATCTTTCGCGTCGTCACTCCCTGCACCTGTCGTACTGGACCGATGGTGATACTCGCCGTCGCGGTGAGACCCTTCTGCGTTTCAAGCAGATGTACCGCGACTCCGGCATGCTGACCGTTTTGAACGGTGAGCTTCCGGATTACCTGCCGCTGGTGCTCGAGTTTTGCGCGCTGGTTGATCGCCGTAAGGGTCGCTCGGCTCTGCAGGCGTACCGTCCTTCCCTTGAGCTTCTCCGTCTTGCAATGAAGGACGGAAGCTTGCCCCACTACGGGTTGTTGCAGAGCATCTGCGCGACCCTTCCCGGCGTCTCTCCCGAGACCCAGGAAGAGGTCCAGCGGATGGCCGGCTACGGCCCGCCCGTCGAGACTGTTGGCCTGAATGGTTACGCTGATCATCAGCTACTCCAGCAGGCTCAGGCTCGTTCTAACTAGTTTTATCCCTGAGGAGACAACACGTGTACGTACTTGCTTCTGAGAGCGCAGAACACGCTGCACACGCTGTAGCCGATCCGGGCGTCGTAGACATCCTGCTGTGGGGCGTTCTGCCCTATGTTGCACTGGTCGTTCTGATTGGCGGCACCATTTGGCGTTACCGTACCGACCAGTATGGCTGGACGACCCGCTCGTCGCAGATTTACGAAGGCAAGTGGCTTCGCATCGGTTCGCCGCTGTTCCACTACGGCCTGGCCGCCGTCTTTATGGGCCACGTTGGTGGCCTGGTGGTCCCCAAGTTCTTGACTGACCTCGTCGTTTCGGATGAGACTTACCACATTGTGGCGCTGGTTGCAGGTTCTGTAGCGGCTGTTGCCACCATCGTTGGTATGTTTATCTTGCTGGGTCGCCGTGCAACGAACTCTGAGGTTCGTGCGGCTACCACCCGCAATGACGTTTTCATGTATATCGTCCTGGTTCTGGTGATTCTTGCCGGTACCGCGGCTACCCTGATTTCGGCAGTGAACCCGTCGGGCGGTCTGCCTCCGGTGAATGGTCACGAGGTTCACTTCAACTACCGTGAAACCATTGCCGTGTGGTTCCGTTCGCTGTTCTACTTCCACCCCGAGGTGGCTCTGATGGTGAACATCCCTGTAGCTTTCAAGATTCACATCATTGTGGCTATGGTCCTGTTCATTATTTGGCCCTTCACCCGCCTGGTGCACGCACTGACCGTGCCGTTGCACTACGTCTTCCGCCCCTACACCGTGTACCGCACCCGTGGCGGTCAGCGTGTGGGTGCGCGTCGAGGCTGGGACCCGGTGGGTACTCTCCCGCGTGAGCGTGCCGACCGCTAATACACATATCCATATTGCAAAAGAGGAAATATGAGCACCCCTGTTGCACCGAGCTACGACCTAAAGAAGGGTCAGCTTTTTAACGTTCTGCTGGCAACGTTCATCTCGACCATCGGCTTCTGGGCCTGGACCATCGTTGGTCCGCTGGCGAAGATGTACGCGAAGCAGATGCACCTGGACGCTGGTATGACCAGTGTTCTGGTGGCTATGCCGATCTTCATCGGCGCTATCGGCCGTATTCCCGTCGGCGGTCTGACCGACCGTTACGGTGGTCGTATTATGTTCACCATTGTTCTGGCTGTCAGCGCACCGCTGGTTCTGCTGGTGGGCGTGGCTGGTCAGATGAACTCTCTGCCCATGCTGCTGATTGTCTCCTTCTTCCTGGGTATTGCGGGTACCGTGTTCGCTGTGGGTATTCCCTTCAGCTCGGCATGGTATGACGCTTCGAAGAAGGGCTTCGCAACCGGTGTGTTCGGTGCGGGTATGGTGGGTACCGCGGTTTCCGCATTTGCTACCCCCCGCCTGGTGCAGGGTATCGGTTACTTCCCGACTCACATCCTGATTGCTGTGATTTGTGCAGTAACCGCCGTGATTGCTTTCGTGTTCCTGAAGGACTCCCCGGCAACCATCGGCCGTGAGGTCACCCCGCTGATGCCGAAGATTATTCGCGCATTCAAGGTGAAGACCACCTGGCAGCTCTGCTTCCTCTACGCAGTTGTGTTCGGCGCCTTCGTGGCATTCTCGAACTACCTGCCCACCTACCTGAGCAACATCTACCACTTCGACGCTAACGACGCTGGTCTGCGTGCGGCTGGCTTTGCCGCTGCCGCTGTGGTGGCTCGTCCCTTCGGCGGTGTCCTGGCAGATAAGTTCGGCCCGAAGGTTATCTCCCTCATCTCCCTGGGCGGTGTGGTGATCCTGGCAGTCGTGACCGCGTTCCAGCCCAATGCTGAGCACGTGTATGGTGCTGTTTTCATCCTGATGGCTGCTCTTCTGGGTCTGGGCCACGGCTCGGTCTACGGCTGGGTGGCTCGTGCGGCTGATCCGAAGAACGTTGGTGCGGTGTCCGGTGTGGTTGCTGCTGCTGGCGCTCTGGGTGGTTTCTTCCCGCCGCTGGTGATGGGTGCAACCTACAACCAGGCTGAGAACAACTACTTCATCGGTCTGATGCTGCTGGCCGTGACCGCGTTCCTCGCCTTTCTGTCGGCATTCCTCGTGCCGCACGGTGGCAAGCCGGATCACGCTAAGAAGTAATCCATTGAAGATATTTAGATATTCCTCGTAAGAGGTATATCTGAGCTTGTTTTCATAGGGGCCCCGGTTCGTTCTTCCGGTAACGGAGAACGAACCGGGGCCTTACTCTGTTCGGTATCAGGGGCGAGAGAATCCTTCGAGTCGTCAATATGAGGGTTAGGAGAAGAGTTATCGTCTCCGAGCATGTCGAATCGTGATAATGGTGAGAAAAATGTGCGGAGATGTGGGACACTTAAAGCGTTCGACTCGTCGCAATAGCGCGACGTGACCCCTCTACGGTTTGCGCCGACCAATAGGAGAATCCCTATGTCCTTTATTGATCGTCATCTCGGCCCCCGTTCCGCAGACGCAGAGCAGATGCTCGAAACCCTGGGATATTCTTCCCTGGATGCGCTGATGGACGCTGTTGTCCCCTCGCAGATTCGCCTCGACGGCGAGCTGCAGCTTCCCGCCCCGCTGTCGGAGCATGAAGCTCTTTCGAAGATTGCCGGCTACGCCGCTAAGAATAAGGTCCTGGCACAGATGATTGGCGCCGGTTACTACGACGCTGTGACCCCCGCTGTTCTGCGCCGCAATATTCTGGAGAACCCCGGTTTCTACACTTCCTACACTCCCTACCAGGCTGAGATTTCTCAGGGTCGCCTGGAAGCTCTGCTGAACTTCCAGAACACCGTGATGGAGCTGACCGGCCTGGAGATTGCTAACTCCTCGCTGCTGGATGAGGCTTCCGCTGTCGCTGAGGCCGCAGTTATGATGCACCGTGCGAACCGCAAGGTGAAGAACGGCTTCTTCGCTATTGACTCTCGATGCCTGCCCCAGGTTATTTCGGTGACCCGCGGCCGTGCGGAGATGCTCGGTATTCCCTTTGTCATCACCGATTTCTCCGAGGGCCTGCCCGAGGGTGACCTGTACGGTATTATCCTCGCTTACCCCGCCCAGGACGGCGAAATCCGTGATATCGAACCGCTCATCAAGGCTGCTAAGGAACGCAACGCCCTGGTGACGGTGGACGCCGACCTGTTGGCTCTGACCCTGCTGAAGTCTCCCGGTGAACTGGGCGCAGATATCGCAGTTGGTAACACCCAGCGCTTTGGCCTGCCCTTCTTCTTCGGCGGCCCGCACGCCGGCTACATGGCCGTTCACAAGGGCATGGAGCGCACCATGCCGGGCCGTCTGGTGGGTGTCTCGAAGGACCCGACCGGCAAGCCGGCCTACCGCCTGGCCCTGCAGACTCGTGAGCAGCACATCCGCCGCGAGAAGGCTACCTCTAACATCTGTACCGCTCAGGCTCTGCTGGCCATCGTCGCGGGTGCTTACGCGATGTACCACGGTCCCGAGGGGCTGCGCGCTATCGCGAACCGCCTGCACACGAACGCTGCACGTATGGCAACCGCTCTGGAGGCTGCAGGCTACGGCATCGCTCACGAAACCTTCTTCGACACCATCGTGGTAGAAGCCCCCGGCCGCGCTGATGAGCTCGTCGCAAAGGCCCTGGACGCCGGTATCAACATCCGTCGCTTCGACGAGGACCGCGTAGGTATTTCGGTGGGCGAGTCCCACGACGACGAGGTGCTGAAGGCCCTAGTTTCCGCTCTGGGCGGCACCCTCGGTGAGGCAGATTCGAAGTACGATCTGCCCTCCGACCTGCTGCGTACCGACGACTATATGCAGCACCCGGTCTTCCACAAGTACCGCTCCGAGACCGAGATGATGCGCTACCTGCGTCACCTGGCAGACAAGGACCTGGCCCTGGATCGCACTATGATTCCGCTGGGCTCGTGCACCATGAAGCTGAACGCCGCAGCTGAGATGGAACCCATCTCCTGGCCCGGTTTCGCCAACATCCACCCGCTGGTTCCTGAGGACCAGGCAGAGGGCTGGCACGAGCTGATTAAGGACCTGAGCGATTGGCTGGTTGCTATTACCGGTTACGATGCAGTGTCCCTGCAGCCGAACTCGGGCGCTACCGGTGAGTACGCCGGCCTGCGCGCTATCCGTTCCTTCCACGAGGCTAACGGTGACCACGAGCGCGATACCGTTCTGATTCCGCTGTCTGCTCACGGCACCAACGCTGCATCTGCAGCTCTGGCTGGTCTGAAGGTTGCCGGTGTGGCAACCGCTGCTGACGGTTCGATTGATGTTGATGACCTGAAGGCAAAGATCGAGAAATACGGTCCCAAGGTTGCCGGCATCATGATTACCTACCCCTCCACTCACGGTGTGTTTGAGGAGCAGGTTGCTGAGGTCTGCCAGCTGGTTCACGAGGCGGGCGGCCAGGTGTACCTGGATGGCGCGAACCTGAACGCTCAGATGGGCTTCGCTCAGCCGGGTAAGTTCGGCGGCGACGTTTCGCACCTGAACCTGCACAAGACCTTCTCCATTCCTCACGGTGGTGGCGGCCCCGGTGTTGGCCCGCTGGCTGTTCGTGAGCACCTGGCGAAGTTCCTGCCCGGCGACGCATACCGTGCTGACTCTGAGGGTAAGCTCCCCAACGACGCTGCACTGCCGATTTCGCAGGCGTTCTTCGGTTCTGCCGGCGTTCTGCCGATTAGCTGGATGTACATTGCGATGACTGGTGCTCAGGGTCTGAAGGACTCTTCGCAGTACGCGGTGCTGAACGCTAACTACATTGCGAAGAAGCTTAACGACAAGTACCCGGTGCTGTACACCGGCCCCGGCGGTCTGGTCGCTCACGAGTGCATCCTGGACCTGCGTCACCTGACTGATAAGTCTCACGTGACCGCAGAGGACGTCTGCAAGCGTCTGATGGACTACGGCTTCCACGCACCGACCCTGGCGTTCCCGGTTCCCGGCACCCTGATGGTTGAGCCGACCGAGTCCGAGTCCAAGGAAGAGCTCGACCGCTTCATCGAAGCGATGGAGACCATCTACGATGAGATCATCGAGGTCGCCGAGGGTAAGGTCGCCGTTGAGGATTCCGTCCTGCGCCACGCACCGCACACCGTTGATGTGGTCAGCGCAGACGAGTGGGATCGTGCGTACACCCGCACCCAGGCTGCCTTCCCGGTTCCGAGCCTGCGCGTCAACAAGTACTTCACTCCGGTGGGTCGTATTGACGGTGCCGGCGGTGACCGTAACTTCGTGTGCGAATGCCCCCCGATGGAGGCTTTCGACCTGGAAGCATAAGGAGCGTTTGACGCTCTAGGGGTAGCCACTGGGCTCACCCCGCCTCGCCCGTCTCCTCGCGAGACGGGCGGGTAGGCTCCCTATCTGGTCCTCTGCCGGAGAGGGAGATTTAAACACAATGATTGCAATAACAGCACAAAGCTGTGCGTGAGGAGAATTTAATGTCCCCCAAGAAGACCTCCCTGTACCCGGTTCACGAGAAGCTGGGCGCATCCTTCACCGATTTCGGTGGCTGGGATATGCCCCTGAAGTACTCGAACGACGTTGCCGAGCACGAAGCCGTTCGTACCCGCGCGGGTATCTTCGACCTCTCTCACATGGGTGAGTTCCGTGTGACCGGTCCGGACGCCGCAGCATTCCTTGACTACGCTCTGGTGTCGAACATGTCCGTTCTGAAGGTTGGCAAGGCAAAGTACTCCATCCTGGTCAATGACAAGGGTGGCGTTATCGACGATCTGATTACCTACCGCCTGGGCGATGAAGAGTTCATGGTTGTTCCCAACGCGGCCAACATTGACACCGATTACGCTGCTATGAGCGAGCGCCTGGGCGACTTCAACGTTGAGTTCGTCAACGAGTCGGATCAGACCTCCCTGATTGCTGTTCAGGGCCCTCGCGCGGAGGAGATTCTGCTGGCAGCCGGTGCCTCTGACGAGAATGCCGTGCGCGAGCTGAAGTACTACGCATCCGTACCGCTGACCATCGCCGGCGTTGACGTTCTGCTGGCTCGCACCGGCTACACCGGTGAGGACGGCTTCGAGCTGTTCGTACCGAACGAGCACGCAGTTGAGCTGTGGGACAAGCTGGCTGCCGCCGGTGAGCCCTTTGGCCTGACCCCCGCGGGTCTGGCTTCCCGCGACTCCCTGCGTCTTGAGGCCGGTATGCCCCTGTACGGCCACGAGCTGGGTCTGGACATCACCCCCTTCGAGTCCGGCCTGGGCCGCCTGGTTGAGATTGCGCTGGAGAAGAAGGCCGCCGACTTCGTGGGTCGCGAGGCACTGTCCGAGCTGGCAAAGTCCGAGTCTAAGCGTATCCTGGTGGGTCTGAAGGCTCAGGCAAAGCGCCCTGCACGTGCCGGCTCCAAGCTGGTGGACTCCGAGGGCAACGAGATTGGTGAGATTACCTCCGGTATTCCTTCCCCGACCCTGGGCTACCCGATTGCTATGGCTCTGGTGAACCGCGAGTTCTCGGAACTCGGATCCACCGTTGACGTGGACATTCGCGGTAAGCGTGCACCCTTCGACATTGTGGCTCTGCCCTTCTACAAGCGCGAAAAGTAACGAAATATACTGCGTGAGGTAACCTCCGCGAGGTGAACGGCGCCGTGTTTCCGAGAGGACACGGCGCCTTTCGCGTGTTAGAGCGGTGGCAGAGACGAAGCGGCCGGGGGAGAGGGGAGGAACCGAGGCGTACCCTCACCTTAGTTTCTGCGTCCTCGGAAGTGCGTTAGGATTAGAGCGGTTAGTCAAGGAGGACTGTCCGTTATCACTACCTCATATGAATTAGGTGGAATACCGAGCCGGATAGTTTTCGGTAACCGGCATTCCGCGCGACTGCGCCCCGCAGGGCGCAATGACTTCGAAGGACAGAACGTGGCGATTAATCAGAGCACCCCCAGTAGCGCCCAGAAAAAGGCGGAGGCCCTTCCCTACGACATCAGCGTTTTTGAGCTGTTCAGTATTGGTGTTGGCCCCTCCAGTTCCCACACCGTGGGTCCCATGCGTGCGTCGAATCGTTTCGTGGCTGAGCTGATTGATGAAGGTCTGCTGGATCGCGTGACCGGTGTGCATATCGATTTGTACGGTTCATTGGCGGCAACCGGTGCCGGTCACGGTACGATGAGCGCCGCGTTGAAGGGGCTGTGCGGCTTCGTTCCCGAGACGATTGATATCGCCGCTGCGGAAGCGATGATTGAGCGCAATAGTGTTGATGGCACCCTGCCTCTGGCCGGATATCCTTCCTCCTCATACGGAGTGAATGCTCCCGGCGGTGAGGAGAACAAGGTGTACGGCCCGGTGGTGCACTACCGTGAGATTGACATGACTTTGCGCACCCTGACTGTTCTTCCGCGCCATACGAACGGCATGAAGATTGCCGCGTTTGCGGGGGAGGAGCTACTGCTGGAGCGTACCTACTACTCGATTGGCGGTGGCTTTATCGTTGAGGGAGACGAGGAAGCTACCGGCGGTGCCTCGCTCACGAACCCGCCCTACCCCTTTGGTTCGGGTGCCGAGCTCGTCGAGATGGCGAACGAAGCTGGCCTGTCGATTGCACAGCTGAAGATGGCGAACGAGTGTTCGCTACGCACGGAGCAGGAGGTGCGCGCGGGCATCCTGCATATTTATCGCGTCATGAAGGAGTGCATTGGCTCCTCTCTGGCTCGTGTGGGGTATCTGCCCGGTCCGTTGAAGGTGCGTTGCCGTGCAGGTGCGTGGCACCGTGACCTGATGGTGGAGGATCCCGGCAAGTCTCCAGAGTTTGCGATTGACTGGGTGAACCTGATCGCTCTGGCTGTGAACGAGGAGAACGCCTTTGGTGGTCGCGTGGTGACGGCCCCGACGAACGGTGCATCCGGCATTATTCCGGCGGTGCTGCATTACGCGATGAACTACACCCCGGGTATCCGCCATTGCGGCCAGGCCGCCCGTGAGCAGGCGATTGTGGACTTCTTCCTGGCTTCGGCCGCCGTGGGTGTGCTGTACAAGAAGCGCGCCTCGATTTCTGGTGCCGAGGTAGGTTGCCAGGGCGAGGTGGGCAGCGCCAGCTCGATGGCTGCTGCCGGCTTGGCTCAGGTGCTGGGTGGAACCCCCGAGCAGGTGGAGAACGCGGCCGAGATTGCGATGGAACATAACCTTGGCCTAACCTGCGATCCCGTGGGTGGGCTGGTGCAGATTCCGTGTATCGAGCGTAATGCGATGGCCGCGTCGAATGCCGTGACTGCAGCGCGCATGGCCCTGCGCGGAGACGGTATGCACCGTGTGTCGCTGGATCAGGTGATTGAGACGATGCGCCAGACCGGTCTGGATATGTCGCACCGTTACAAGGAAACCTCGATGGGCGGCCTGGCCGTTAACGTGGTGGAGTGCTAGGTTCCTTGCGGTAGCGGGCGGGTTCTCAGGAGGATGAGTCCTTGAGAACCCGCCGGCGACCATCCGTGTAGGTTCTTCTTCAGGGCGGAAAATACATTTCTGTGTCAGGTTTGCGCTCGCTCCTCGGGTGTGGTAGACAAAATAGATTTCTTCCTGTATCGTTAGTATTTACGCTTTCCCTAACCTTTGTGCCTTCATATAGCGGTGGGCACGGGCTGAAGGTGACGTTTTCCGTCCGACATCTGTAGCTTCGAGCACCGTTTATGCGGGGGCCGAGGTCGTCATGTCGCCGGTAAAGTCGCCGGGAGGCTGATTGCTAACAGACATGTCTGTGGAAGGATCCCCATTTTGGTCGCTTCGAGCACCTCTAACCATGACGCCGCTAACGGCGCAGAGAACGTCTCGCGCCGAATTTCATTCGCGAAGATTAACGAACCGCTGAAGGTTCCCAACCTGCTTGCTATCCAGACCGATAGCTTCGACCGCCTCGTAGGTAACGAGCGTTGGCTGGAGCGTCTGGAGTCCGCGCAGGCTGCTGGTGACACCTCTGTTCCCGCAAAGTCCGGTCTGGCTGAGATCTTTGAAGAGATTTCCCCGATTCGCGACTTCCAGGAGACCATGCAGCTCTCCTTCTCCGAGCCCGAGTTCGCCGACCCCAAGTACTCCGTCGAGGAGTGCAAGGACCGCGACGCAACCTACTCGGCACCGCTGTATATCAAGGCTGAATTCATGAACCTCGCTACCGGCGAGGTTAAGCAGCAGACCCTGTTCATGGGCGACTTCCCCCTGATGACCGAGGCCGGTACCTTCGTGATTAACGGTACCGAGCGCGTGGTTGTCTCCCAGCTGGTGCGCTCTCCCGGCGCCTACTTCGAGAAGGCTCCGGACCGCACCTCCGATAAGGACATCTACTCGGCCCGCGTGATTCCCTCCCGCGGTGCATGGTTCGAGCTTGAGATTGATAAGCGCGACCAGGTGGGCGTCCGTCTGGACCGCAAGCGTAAGCAGTCCGTGACCGTTCTGCTCAAGGCTCTGGGCTGGACCGAGTCCAAGATTCTGGCTGAGTTCGGTCAGTACGACTCCATCCGCGCAACCCTCGAGAAGGACTCCGTCAAGGATCGCGACGAGGCTCTGCTGGACATCTACCGCAAGTTGCGCCCGGGTGAGCCCCCGACGGTTGAGGCTGCCCAGGCTCTGCTGGACAACATGTACTTCACCCCGCGCCGCTACGACCTGGCCAAGGTCGGCCGTTACAAGCTGAACCGTAAGCTTGGCGTGGACGTTCCCCTGGATTCCCCCGAGGCCTCCGTGCTCGGCCAGGACGACATCGCCCAGATGATCCGTTACCTCTGCGCTCTGCACGCTGGCGAGACCAGCATCCCGGGCGTACGCGACGGCAAGGAAATCTCCCTGAAGGTCGACATCGACGATATCGACCACTTCGGTAACCGCCGTATCCGCACCGTGGGTGAGCTGATTGAGAACCAGATTCGTACCGGTCTGTCCCGTATGGAGCGTGTGGTCCGCGAGCGCATGACCACCCAGGACGTGGACGCTATCACCCCGCAGTCTCTGGTGAACATCCGCCCCGTTGTGGCAGCTATCAAGGAGTTCTTCGGTACCTCTCAGCTGTCCCAGTTCATGGACCAGAACAATCCGCTGGCGGGTCTGACCCACAAGCGTCGTCTGTCCGCACTGGGCCCGGGCGGTCTGTCCCGAGACCGCGCAGGCATGGAAGTGCGAGATGTGCACCCCTCGCACTACGGCCGCATGTGCCCCATCGAAACCCCTGAAGGCCCGAACATTGGTCTGATTGGTTCGCTGGCAACCTACGGTCGAATCAACTCCTTCGGTTTCATTGAGACCCCCTACCGCGTGGTGACTGACGGCCGCGTGACCGATGAGGTCCGCTACCTGACCGCTGACGACGAGAAGTCTGTCGTTATTGCACAGGCAAACGCGCCGCTGAACCCGGACCGCACCTTCGCTGAGAACGAGGTTCTCTGCCGTGCGGGCGATGGTTCTGGCGAAGCTGTTCTGGTTGCTCCCGGTGCCGTTCAGTACATGGACGTCTCCCCGCGCCAGATGGTGTCCGTGGCTACCGCCCTGATTCCTTACCTGGAGCACGACGACGCTAACCGAGCACTGATGGGTGCTAACATGCAGCGTCAGGCTGTGCCCCTGCTGGAGTCTGAGGCTCCCGTGGTTGGTACCGGTATGGAGAAGTACGCAGCACTGGACTCCGGCGACTCCGTGCTCGCGAAGAAGCCCGGTGTGGTTTCCTCCGTGGACGCTAAGACCGTTATCGTCCGTAACGACGACGGCTCTGTCTCCACCTACCCGATCATGAAGTTCTCCCGCTCGAACCCGGGTAACTGCTACAACCAGCGCGTTGTGGTGAAGGAAGGCCAGCGCGTCGAATACCGCGACGTTATCGCTGACGGTCCCTCCACCGACGGTGGCGAGCTGGCACTGGGTAAGAACCTGCTCGTGGCGTACATGCCGTGGGAAGGCCTGAACTACGAGGATGCAATTATCCTCTCCCAGCGCATGGTTTCTGAGGACGTGCTGACCTCGATCCACATTGAGGAGCACGAGATTGACGCCCGCGACACCAAGCTGGGCCCCGAGGAGATTACCCGCGATATTCCGAACGTGTCCGAGGATGTTCTCTCGGCTCTGGACGAGCGCGGCATCATCCACATTGGTGCCGAGGTTGAGGCTGGCGACATCCTCGTCGGTAAGGTCACCCCCAAGGGTGAGACCGAGCTGACCCCCGAGGAGCGCCTGCTGCGCGCAATCTTCGGTGAGAAGTCCCGCGAGGTTCGCGACACCTCCCTGAAGGTTCCTCACGGCGAGTCCGGTACCGTCATCGGTATCCGCATCTTCGACCGCGAGAACAACGACGAGGACGATCTGCCCCCGGGCGTGAACCAGCTGGTCCGCGTGTACGTGGCTCAGAAGCGTAAGATTACCGACGGCGACAAGCTTGCAGGCCGCCACGGTAACAAGGGTGTTATTTCCAAGATCCTGCCGATTGAGGATATGCCCTTCCTGGAAGACGGTACCCCCGTGGACGTCATCCTGAACCCGCTGGGCGTGCCCGGTCGTATGAACATTGGTCAGGTTCTGGAAGTCCACACCGGTTGGCTGGCTAAGCAGGGTTGGAAGATCGAGGGCGAGCCCGAGTGGCTCAAGCACATGCCGAACTTCCCGAAGGAATCCGGCCCGACCCGTCTGGCAACCCCGGTGTTCGACGGTGCCCACGAGGACGAGCTGTTCGACCTCATGGATCACTCGAACCCGAACCGCGATGGCGACCGTCTGATTAACCGTTCCGGTAAGGCACGTCTGATTGACGGCCGTTCCGGTGAGCCGTTCCCGGATCCGATTTCGGTTGGTTACCAGTACATCCTGAAGCTGCACCACCTGGTGGACGACAAGATTCACGCTCGTTCCACCGGTCCGTACTCGATGATTACCCAGCAGCCCCTGGGCGGTAAGGCTCAGTTCGGTGGCCAGCGCTTCGGTGAGATGGAAGTGTGGGCGCTGGAAGCATACGGCGCCGCATACACCCTGCAGGAAATCCTGACCGTCAAGTCCGATGACGTGGCGGGCCGTGTGAAGGTTTACGAGGCTATCGTGAAGGGCGAGAACATCCCCGAGCCGGGTATCCCCGAATCCTTCAAGGTTCTGATCAAGGAAATGCAGTCCCTGTGCCTGAACGTTGAGGTGCTCTCCACCGACGGCAAGATTATTGAGATGAGCGACTCGGAGGAAGAAGGCTTCCGGGCAGCAGAAGATATGGGCGTGAGCCTGACCCACGACGAGCCCAGCTCGGTCGACGAGGCATAAGCACCGCCTCCTTCTAGGGTGGGGAACCCCGCATGCGCTCGCATGCGTTGTGGGGTTCCCACCCACCAACCCAAGTCTTCAGAAACTTACAGAAAGAGATTAGGACCGATATGTCCAACGAATCTTCGCTTGGTTTGATGCGAATTGGCCTCGCCACCGCCGACGACATCCGTCGTTGGTCCTACGGTGAGGTTAAGAAGCCCGAGACCATCAACTACCGTACCCTGAAGCCCGAGAAGGACGGCCTCTTCGACGAGCGTATCTTCGGCCCCACTAAGGACTGGGAGTGCTACTGCGGTAAGTACAAGCGCGTGCGCTTCAAGGGCATCGTGTGTGAGCGCTGTGGCGTTGAGGTGACCCGCTCCAAGGTGCGTCGCGAGCGCATGGGCCACATTGAGCTGGCCGCTCCCGTGACCCACATTTGGTACTTCAAGGGTGTTCCTTCCCGCCTGGGTTACCTGCTGGATCTGGCTCCGAAGGACCTGGAGAAGGTCATCTACTTCGCTGCGTACATGATTACCAGCGTTGACGAGGAGGCTCGCCACGAGGACCTGCCCATGCTGCAGGCCGCTCATGACCGTGAGAAGCAGGAGCTTGAGGCCGCTCTGAACGCCGATGTGAACGCCATCAGCCGCGAGGTTGAGTCCGAACTGGCTCGTATTGAGGCAGAGGGTGGCAAGGCTGCTGAGAAGCGCAAGCTGCGCGATAACGCTGAGCGTCAGCTTGCCTCCGTGCGTAAGCGCTACGAGCGCGAGGCTGCTCACCTGGAGAACGTGTGGGAGCGTTTCAAGTCCCTGAAGGTCGCTGACCTCGAGGGTAACGAGGCTCTGTACCGTTCTATGGTGGACAAGTACGGCATGTACTTTGAGGGTGCCATGGGTGCCGAGGCTATCAAGAAGCGTCTGGAGTCTTTCGACCTGGAAGCTGAGGCCGAGGCTCTCAAGGAGATCATTCAGACCGGTAAGGGCCAGAAGAAGACCCGTGCCCTGAAGCGTCTGAAGGTTGTTAACGCCTTCCTGACCACCAACAACTCCCCGCTGGGTATGGTTCTGGACGTTGTTCCGGTCATCCCGCCGGAGCTGCGCCCGATGGTTCAGCTGGACGGTGGCCGCTTTGCGACCTCCGACCTGAACGACCTGTACCGTCGTGTTATCAACCGTAACAACCGCCTGAAGCGTCTGCTGGAGCTGGGCGCTCCCGAGATCATCGTGAACAACGAGAAGCGTATGCTGCAGGAAGCTGTGGACTCGCTCTTCGACAACGGCCGTCGTGGCCGTCCGGTGACCGGCCCCGGTAACCGTCCCCTGAAGTCTCTGTCGGACATGCTCAAGGGTAAGCAGGGCCGTTTCCGTCAGAACCTGCTGGGTAAGCGCGTGGACTACTCCGGTCGTTCCGTGATTGTGGTTGGTCCGCAGCTGCAGATGCACCAGTGTGGTCTGCCCAAGCAGATGGCGTTGGAGCTCTTCAAGCCCTTCGTCATGAAGCGTCTGGTGGAGCTGAGCCACGCTCAGAACATTAAGAGCGCTAAGCGTATGGTTGAGCGTTTCCGCCCGCAGGTTTGGGACGTTCTGGAAGAGGTTATCGCCGAGCACCCCGTGCTGCTGAACCGTGCACCTACCCTGCACCGCCTCGGTATTCAGGCATTTGAGCCGAAGCTGGTTGAGGGTAAGGCTATCCAGCTGCACCCGCTGGTTTGCTCCGCGTTCAACGCTGACTTCGATGGTGACCAGATGGCAGTTCACCTGCCGCTGTCTCCCGAGGCCCAGGCTGAGGCTCGTATCCTCATGCTGTCCTCGAACAACATCCTGAAGCCGTCGGATGGCCGTCCCGTGGCCGTTCCCTCGCAGGATATGATTATCGGTCTGTACCACCTGACCACTCCTCGCGATGGTCAGAAGAACGAGGGCCACGCTTTCTCCTCGGTTTCTGAGGCTCTGATGGCGATGGATCGTCACGAGATTGAGCTGTACACCAAGGTGAAGATCCTGCTGGACGGCGACCAGTTCGTTGCTCCCGAAGGCTGGGAAGCTCCCGAGGGCTACAAGCCCGGCGACCCCGTGTTGCTGGACTGCACCGTTGGCCAGGTCCTGTTCAACCAGGCTCTGCCGAAGGACTACCCCTGGTTCACCGGTGTGGCAGACAAGAAGGGCCTGGGTAGCCTGATTAACGATCTGGCTGAGCGTTACCCGATGGATGTTGTGGCTCGTGCCCTGGATAACCTGAAGAACGCAGGTTTCTACTGGGCATCCCGTTCGGGCGTGACCGTGGCCGTCTCCGATATTGCTACTCCCTCCGAGAAGCCGGCAATCATGGAGCGCTACGAGAAGCAGGCTGCCGCAATTCAGGACGACTTCGAGATCGGTACCATTGACGATGAAGAGCGTCGTCAGGAGCTGATTAAGGTTTGGACCGAAGCTACCGACGTGGTGGCAGAGGCTATGCGCGAGAACCTGAGCTCTCACGGTGGTCTGAACACCATTTACCGCATGGTGACCTCTGGTGCACGTGGTAACTGGATGCAGGTCCGTCAGATTGCGGGTATCCGTGGCCTGGTGTCGAACCCGAAGGGTGAGATTATGCCTCGCCCGATTAAGTCCTCCTACCGTGAGGGCCTGTCGGTTCTGGAGTACTTCATCGCAACTCACGGTGCACGTAAGGGTCTGGCTGATACCGCACTGCGTACCGCTAACTCGGGTTACCTGACCCGTCGTCTGGTGGACGTGTCGCAGGACGTTATCGTGCGTGAACATGACTGTGGCACCCGCCGCGGCCTGATGCTCCCGCTGGTTGACGCCGACGGCAACCTGCACCCGGACGTTGAGACTTCGATTCACGGTCGTACCCTTGCGGTGGACGTGAAGGACGAGGCCGGCAACGTTTTGGCTGAGGCTGGCGCTGACGTTTCCGATGAGCTCATCGAGAAGCTGTTCAAGGCTGGTGTGAAGGAGCTGCGTGTCCGCTCGGTTCTGACCTGCGAGTCGGCTATCGGCGTGTGCGCACTGTGCTACGGCCGTTCGATGGCTTCGAACGTTCTGGTCGACATTGGTGAGGCCGTTGGTATTATCGCGGCTCAGTCGATTGGTGAGCCCGGTACCCAGCTGACCATGCGTACCTTCCACACCGGTGGTGTGGCGTCGGCAGACGATATTACCCAGGGTCTGCCCCGTATTCAGGAACTGTTCGAGGCACGTACCCCCAAGGGTGTCGCCCCGATTTCTGAGGTGTCCGGTCGCGTGACCATTGAGGATACCGAGAAGTCCTACAAGATTGTGGTGACCCCGGACGATGGTTCCGAGCCCCAGTCCTACACCGTTCTGCGTCGTGCGGCTTCTAAGCTGCAGAATGGCGATTACGTCCATGTCGGTGACCAGCTGGCTACCGGTTCTGTTGACCCGAAGGAGGTCCTGCGAATTCGCGGTCCTCGTGAGGCTCAGAAGCACCTGGTGAGCGAGGTTCAGGGCGTGTACAAGTCGCAGGGTGTGGAAATCCACGACAAGCACGTCGAGGTTATCGTCCGCCAGATGTTGCGTCGCGTGACCGTGATTGAGTCCGGTGACACCGATCTTCTGCCTGGTGAGCTGGTTGATAACATTGTCTTCCAGACCGCAAACCGCAAGGCTCTGCTCGAGGGTAAGAAGCCTGCTGCCGGTCGTCCCGAGATGATGGGTATTACCAAGGCTTCGTTGGCTACCGAGTCCTGGCTGTCGGCGGCCTCCTTCCAGGAGACCACCCGCGTCCTGACTCAGGCAGCTATGGAGGCTAAGACCGACCCGCTGCTCGGCCTGAAGGAGAACGTGATCATCGGTAAGCTGGTTCCTGCCGGTACCGGTCTGGCACGTTACAACGATATTGAGGTTGAGCCGAGCGCTCAGGCTACCGCTGAGCGTCTGCAGTCTCTGGACACCTTCGGTGGCGGTTACCCGAGTGCTTTCCAGATCGACAGCGAGGTGTACTCCTACGGTAACAACGGCGGTTTCCGCGCCGTTTCGCTGGATGAGTACGGCCGTGGCCTGGAGCTCTAAGCTTCCTGCTGCTCGCTAGGTCTGAAGCCTAAGCATCCGTAAAAGCGCGGATACTCGAGATTTCTCTCGGGTATCCGCGCTTTTGCGTATCCGCGTGTGGGTGGGATATGAGAGAGAAGGAACCCAGGCTTTTCCAATCACGATGGTTATGGCAGGGGTTGAGGCTTTTGTGAATCCTGTCTTTAAGATTTGATACGGGTGCGCGTTGAGTTCGTTGTTTCTCCAAAATATTTTGGGAGAATCTCAGTGGAAACAGAATTTACACAGAGAGAAAAATTCTCTTGATTGCAAATTTTTGCGGTGGGGGAGAGCGGTTAGGTTTATTGAGTTTACTAGAGTAAGCCCCCCTTTGTGGACCATTCATTCGTTTTTTATTGAGTAATATAAAGAATATATATTCTTGTATATTGGGATGGTCGGGTGATTGGAAAACGCTCTGACTTGGATTTACTCTTGAAGGCATGCATATCACTCCAGTCACTTCCGGATCGGGGGGAAATAACTTCACCCTGCATACTTCCGGTACCGCTCCGTGTCCCTCGTTCCAGCAGGTAATCACGTCCTCGTCGGCAACGAAGGCCAAGAACTCTCTGCTTTCACGACTCGTCATGCCCAAACGCTCTCTGGCGCGTGTGGGCGCCGCCTGTCTGATTGCTGCCTCCGCAATTTTGCCTTCCGGTCAGATGGCCGGGGCGGCCCCCGCTGCTCAAGCTTCCCAAGCCACGCCCTACCTCGTGGGTGCCGGCGCAGCCGATATTACCGGTGAACCCGGCGAGGTCGGTTTCATGGGCTACGGCGAGACCTCCCAGAAGGGTAGCGGTGTACATACCCGTCAGTATGCTCGCGCCTTTATCGCTGTTGATCGTGCCAGCGGTCAGCGTAACCTCATCGTGGTGTTGGATGCTCTCACTGGCTGGCAGTCTCTCCGAGATGAGCTGGTCAAGCGTATCCGTGCCGAGTATGGATCTGAATACTCGGAATCGAACATCATGATTACCGCAACTCATACGCATGCGACCCCGGGCGGCATTACCCACCAGAGCCTGTACAACATCACGACCCTGGGATTCCACCAGGACACCTTTAATGCCCAGGTTGAGGGAACCATGAAGGCCGTGCGTCAGGCAACGAAGGATCTGGCCCCTGGCAACCTGACGGTCTCGACCTCTAAGCTCACGGGTGTGGGTGTGAACCGTTCGCGCGAGGCTTATAACCGAGATTCGCAGGAGCTGCGTTCCAAGCTTCCGAACGGTACCGATCCGACTAACATGACTCTGCGTCTGGAGCGTAACGGTAAGACTCGCGCGGTGCTGAATTGGTACGCGTTGCACCCGACCTCTCTGACCTCGAAGAATACCCTGATTTCAAGCGATAACAAGGGTTACGCCGAGTATCTGCTGGAGAGCCAGGATCACGGCATTGACCGTAATGTTCCGGGCAATGGAGATGGTTTCGTGGCTGCTTTTGCCAATGCAAACGCCGGTGACGTTTCTCCGAATACTTGGCTCAAGCCGGGTCAGGGGCCCACCAAGGATGACCATCAGAACCTGAAGATCCAGGGGCAGAAGCAGGCAGATGCCGTGCGCGCTCAGCTCAAGAGCGCGGGTAACCCGGTGGGCACCGGCCTGGATTCGCGCATCTCCTACTTCAATTTCTCTGGCATGAACGTTGATGCAAAGTACACCGGAACCGGCCGTAATGAGCGCACCTGTCAGGGCTTCCTGGGTACTCCGTTCGGCGCTGGTTCCACCGAGGATGGCGGCGGCGGCTGGGCTGTGTATAAGGAAGGATCCGGACGCCCCTCGATTCTAGGATTCCTTGCTTTTACTCCGAGTGCCGCTCAGATTAACTGCCAGAAACCGAAGGGTATTCTCTTCTCCGCTAAAAATGGAACAATCGTTCAGGAGAAGTTCCCCGTTCAGATTATGCGTTTCGGTGACTACTACCTGCTCGGTATGCCGGGCGAATTTACCGGCGCGGTGGGCGTGCAGTATCGTCAGGACGCCGCCAAGCTCTTCGGCGTGCCCGAGTCGCATATTATTCTGCAGGGGTACACCAACGCCTATGACCACTACGTGACGACCCCCGAGGAGTACGATTCGCAGCAGTACGAGGGCGGCGCAACCCTCTTTGGTCGTTATACCTCCAGTGCTTTCCGTCAGACGATTAACGAAGTGGGTACCTCCCTGAAGAACGGTACTTCTCTGAGTATCGGCGATCGTCCGCAGGATCGTCGACCGGTCTCCAGCGCTCAGGGCAAGGTCGTCTATGACAGCCCGATGTTTGGCACGCGATACGGGCAGGTCACTCAGCAGCCGCAGGACGCTATTGCCGGTCGGCAGGAGGTTTCCGCGCGCTTTGTTGGCGCTCACCCGAATAACAATATTCATCACGACGGTAGCTACTTCGTGATTGAGCGTCGAGAGGGCAATACGTGGAAGTACTACACGGGTGATAACAACCCGGATACCTTCTACGAGTGGAAGCGCATGGGTATTGCCGCCTCGCAGGTGACGGTTCGTTGGAAGGTTCCCTCGAATACCCCAAAGGGCCAGTACCGCATTCGTTATTTCGGCACCGCAAAGAAGATTACGGGTGCGAAGACCAACTTTGAAGGTCAGACTCGCCAGTTCCAGGTTGTCTAAATACTGACAGCAGCGGGATTGGGTGACGCTTGCGCCTTTACCTGTATATGAGAAGTCGCCAAGAACTCGGGTTCTTGGCGACTTTTCGTATAACGGGGTGTCGGGGTGCTGCTGCGGGAGTCGGCAAAGACAGAATTGCAAGCATGTAATTTAAGTGTCACAAATCACCGGAAACTGCCTTCAATATCTGCTTAAAAGTGGAAAATCCGCGCAGTCCCGCTAGATTAAGCCGAGTTTAACCTGTATAGTCTTATGCGAAGTACTTGAGCTCGGTGTACTGGATCCACCCTTGGTGGGTTCCCTCGGACTTTCCGAGGATACGGGCAAACGAATCAATGGCAGTATGGATACCGTCCTTTGGCGTTGCTTTTTGCTGACGCCTAAATGCCATTTTTACGTGTGCCCAAAAACTTTTTCGTCTTCGGATGAAGGATGAAAAGGAAACAGAACTCGCCGAGAGTTGAGGAACCTATAGAAACCAACCGGAGTGCCCAATGCACCCGAGCGTTTCTGATAACCGAGAGCACCCATCCACCGCGATGGGGGCCAGTAAGTTTATACGGGCTTCTTTAACGAGAAACCCGATCAAGCAACGGAGAAAACGTGCCTACTATTCAGCAGCTGGTCCGTAAGGGCCGGACTCCCAAGGTCGTTAAGACCAAGGCGCCCGCACTGAAGGGCAACCCCATGAAGCGTGGCGTGTGCACCCGTGTGTACACCACCACCCCGAAGAAGCCGAACTCGGCACTGCGTAAGGTCGCTCGTGTCAAGCTCAACGGCGGCGTCGAGGTTACCGCATACATTCCCGGTGAGGGTCACAACCTGCAGGAGCACTCGATTGTGCTCGTTCGCGGTGGTCGTGTGAAGGACCTCCCCGGTGTTCGCTACAAGATCGTTCGTGGCGCTCTGGATACCCAGGGTGTTAAGGGTCGCGGCCAGGCTCGCTCCCGCTACGGCGCTAAGAAGGAGAAGAAGTAATGCCTCGTAAGGGTCCCGCTCCCAAGCGTCCCCTCGTAAACGATCCTGTTTACGGTTCTGCGCTGGTCACTCAGCTGATCAACAAGGTTCTGCTGGACGGCAAGAAGTCCGTCGCAGAGCGCATCGTCTACGGTGCCCTCGAGGGCGTCGAGAAGAAGACCGGTTCTGACCCGGTCGCAACCCTGAAGAAGGCAATGGACAACATCAAGCCTTCTCTCGAGGTTCGCTCCCGCCGCGTTGGCGGTGCAACCTACCAGGTTCCGGTTGAGGTTCGCCCCGGCCGTTCCACCGCTCTGGCTCTTCGCTGGCTCGTTGGCTTCTCGAAGCAGCGCCGCGAGAAGACCATGACTGAGCGTCTGATGAACGAGATCCTGGATGCGTCCAACGGTCTCGGTGCCGCTGTGAAGCGTCGCGAGGACACTCACAAGATGGCCGAGTCCAACAAGGCCTTCGCACACTACCGCTGGTAATTCTCCGTTTAGAGCCTGCCGAGTCGATTCGAGTCGGCAGGCTTTCGGAGTATCTCATTTAGGGAGAATAACGTGGCACTTGACGTGTTCACCGACCTTAACAAGGTCCGCAACATCGGTATTATGGCGCACATCGACGCCGGTAAGACCACCACCACTGAGCGCATTCTGTTCTACACCGGTATTAACCACAAGATTGGTGAGACCCACGACGGCGCTTCCACCATGGACTGGATGGCTCAGGAGCAGGAGCGAGGTATTACCATTACCTCCGCAGCAACCACCTGCTTCTGGAAGGACCACCAGATCAACATCATCGACACCCCCGGTCACGTCGACTTCACCGTTGAGGTTGAGCGCTCCCTGCGCGTCCTCGACGGCGCAGTTGCTGTGTTCGACGGCAAGGAAGGTGTTGAGCCCCAGTCTGAGACCGTTTGGCGTCAGGCTGACAAGTACGACGTCCCCCGTATCTGTTTCGTCAACAAGATGGACAAGATGGGTGCGGACTTCTACTTCACCGTTCAGACCATCATCGACCGCCTGGGCGCTCGCCCGCTGGTCCTCCAGCTCCCCATTGGTGCTGAGAGCGACTTCGTCGGTGTCGTTGACCTGCTCGAAATGAAGGCATACGTATGGCCCGGCGACGCCAAGGGTGACGTGTCCATGGGTGCCTCCTACGAGGTTCAGGACATCCCCGCTGACCTGGTCGAGAAGGCTGAGCAGTACCGCTCCGAGCTGGTTGAGGCTGTTGCCGAGTCCAGCGAAGAGCTCATGGAGAAGTACCTCGAAGAGGGCGAGCTGTCCATCCCCGAGATCAAGGCTGGTATCCGTCAGCTCGTGATCGCAGGCGAGGCATTCCCCGTTCTCTGTGGTTCTGCATTCAAGAACCGCGGTGTTCAGCCCATGCTGGACGCCGTGATTGATTACCTGCCCTCCCCGCTGGACGTTCCGGACGTCGTCGGCTCCAATCCCTCCAACGAGGAAGAGAAGCTGACCCGTAAGGCATCCGCTGACGAGCCCTTCGCAGCACTGGCATTCAAGGTCGCAGCTCACCCGTTCTACGGTCAGCTGACCTACACCCGCGTGTACTCCGGTGTGGCAGCTCAGGGCCAGCAGGTTCTGAACTCCACCAAGGGTAAGAAGGAGCGTATCGGTAAGCTCTTCCAGATGCACTCCAACAAAGAGAACCCTGTTGAGGAGATCACCGCAGGTCACATTTACGCAGCAATCGGTCTGAAGGACACCACCACCGGTGACACCCTGTGCGACCCCGCACACCCGATTGTTCTCGAGTCGATGACCTTCCCTGACCCCGTGATCTTCGTGGCTATTGAGCCCAAGACCAAGGGCGACCAGGAGAAGATGTCCACCGCTATTCAGAAGCTTTCCGCTGAGGACCCCACCTTCACCGTTTCGCTGAACGAAGAAACCGGTCAGACCGAAATCGGTGGTATGGGTGAGCTGCACCTGGACATCATCGTCGACCGTATGAAGCGCGAGTTCAAGGTTGAGGCTAACGTTGGTAAGCCTCAGGTTGCATACCGCGAGACCATCAAGAAGGCAGTCGAGAAGGTCGACTACACCCACAAGAAGCAGACCGGTGGTTCCGGTCAGTTCGCAAAGGTGCAGGTCTCCTTCGAGCCCCTGCCTCTGGACGGCGAAGTGCTGTACGAGTTCGAGGACAAGGTCACCGGTGGCCGCGTTCCTCGCGAGTACATCCCCTCGGTGGACGCTGGTATCCAGGACGCCATGAAGTTCGGTGTCCTCGCTGGCTACCCGATGGTGGGCGTGAAGGCAACCCTGCTCGATGGTGCTTACCACGACGTCGACTCCTCCGAAATGGCGTTCAAGATCGCCGGTTCGATGGTCTTCAAGGAAGGCGCTAAGCGCGCTAACCCGGTCCTGCTCGAGCCGCTGATGGACGTTGAGGTTCGTACCCCCGAGGAGTACATGGGCGACGTGATCGGCGACCTGAACTCCCGCCGTGGCCAGGTTCGTTCCATGGAGGACGCATCCGGTGTGAAGATCATCAAGGCTCTCGTGCCGCTGACCGAAATGTTCGGTTACATTGGCGACCTGCGTGGTAAGACCCAGGGTCGTGCAGTGTTCTCGATGGCATTCGATAGCTACGGCGAGGTTCCCAAGAACGTCGCTGACGAGATCATCCAGAAGAGCCGCGGCGAGTAATTCTCGCGACTCACCCGTGGGCCACGGGGTAAAACCCGTGGCCCACAGCGAAATTTTTCCATTAAATCCATCATTGAGAGCATGGACAGTTTCATCTCTGCGGTGTAATCCGCTATTGTAGACGCTAGACCGTTTTATAACGGGATGCGCCGGAGTGAAGATCCGCGTGCATGTTTTCAATCGTTCTAGGAGGAACACTCTTGGCTAAGGCTAAGTTCGAGCGCTCCAAGCCTCACGTTAACGTCGGTACCATTGGTCACGTTGACCACGGTAAGACCACCCTGACCGCAGCAATCTCCAAGGTTCTGGCTGACAAGTACCCGGACCTGAACGAGAAGCGCGACTTCGGTATGATCGACTCCGCTCCCGAGGAGCGCCAGCGCGGTATTACCATTAACATTGCTCACATCGAGTACCAGACCGAGAAGCGCCACTACGCACACGTTGACGCTCCCGGCCACGCTGACTACGTCAAGAACATGATTACCGGTGCGGCTCAGATGGACGGCGCAATCCTCGTGGTTGCTGCTACCGACGGCCCCATGGCACAGACCCGCGAGCACGTTCTGCTCGCTCGCCAGGTTGGCGTCCCCACCCTGCTGGTTGCACTGAACAAGGCAGACATGGTTGACGACGAAGAGCTCCTCGACCTCGTCGAGATGGAGGTCCGTGACCTCCTCTCCTCGCAGGAGTTCGACGGCGACAACGCCCCTGTCATTCGCGTTTCCGCACTGAAGGCTCTCGAAGGCGATCCCGAGTGGGTTGCTAAGATCGAGGAGCTCATGGACGCAGTCGACACCTACATCCCGGACCCCGTGCGTGAGAAGGACAAGCCCTTCCTCATGCCCATCGAGGACGTCTTCACCATCACCGGTCGTGGCACCGTGGTGACCGGCCGTGCAGAGCGCGGTACCCTGAAGCTGAACTCCGAGGTCGAGATCGTCGGTATCCGCCCGATCCAGAAGACCACCGTTACCGGTATCGAGATGTTCCACAAGCAGCTCGACGAGGCATGGGCAGGCGAGAACTGTGGTCTGCTGCTGCGTGGTCTGAAGCGCGACGATGTTGAGCGTGGTCAGGTTGTCGTGGAGCCGGGCTCCATCACCCCCCACACCGAGTTCGAGGCAAACGTCTACATCCTCTCCAAGGATGAGGGTGGCCGTCACAACCCCTTCTACTCCAACTACCGTCCTCAGTTCTACTTCCGTACCACTGACGTGACCGGCGTTATCACCCTCCCCGAGGGCACCGAGATGGTTATGCCCGGTGACAACACCGAGATGACCGTTGACCTGATTCAGCCCATCGCAATGGAAGAGGGCCTCGGCTTCGCTATCCGTGAGGGTGGCCGCACCGTTGGTTCGGGTCGCGTTACCAAGATCATCAAGTAATTGCCGTAAACTTTACGACAATTCGCTGGTGACCTGCCGGAGGGTTTTCCCCTCCACCAGGTAGCGATACTTAAGGACCCCCGCAAGTTCTGCGGGGGTCCTTTTGTTATGCCCAGAACCGGTCTCGTAGTGGTCTTGCCATTGCACCTAGACAAAATCGTGGGCCGACCAGCGCAGGACCGGGCCGGATACCCCCCCCTGACGGTACCCGAGCATTTGGAAGGGACCGCACAGAAAAATACGGGGGAAGAAAATCTGGAAGAAGCGCAACGGGGCTGAGGACAGGCCACGAAAGTGCGCGGAGCTTCGGAAACGCTCTAAACTGTGACCGCAGACCTTGCTGGTTGTTCCACGTAGCAATGGGGGATGACGGAAGGGACAAAGAAGCGGCCCTCAGCCGTATGAGGCTGAGGGCCGCTTGGAAGGTGAGGCACCTTGGAAAACACGGTTTACCGTGACTTCTCAGGGCGTTAGCGAGGCAACGTCTCTACGCCGAACGCCCGTCCCCTTCAGGAACGGAGTAGCCGCCACCGAGAGGCGGGGTCTGTGCCGGCGGAATAGACTGGCTATTCACCGATTGTGGTGCCTGCCCGCTGGGAGACTGCCCAACATATCCCTCGGCCGGGGGAAGAACAGTAGCCTGAGAAACCGGAGTCTGCTCCACCGGAGTCGACGGGACGCCGCTGTCATCCTGGTGGCCACTTTGACGGGCAAGGAGCCTCCAAATGACGCCGGCAATAAGAATCACCGAGATGATGAGCAGGAAGAGCGGGTTGAGACCATTGAGCGAAATAGCAAGATCCACCGTCACCAGTACGGCCGATACGTATGCCCACGCCTTGGGGAGTACAAGACCGGCCAAGAGGGTCAGGCCAATGCCCAGTACGAGGAGGATAACGTCAGGGCCTCCGGTCGGAATTCTCCAAAGAACCAGCGTCAGGAGCGCCTGAAGACCCAGAGCGCAGTACAGGAGAGTAGACGACACCTGTTCATTGACGGGACGATGCGCTGCCAAATTTTTGAAAACACCAACCGCAGCGATAGCGAGAACAATCAAGAGGGCAATCTCCAGCACCAGGACGATGCGAGGTGCATCAGAATAATGCAGCATCAGACGGGAGATGGAGAGGCAGAAAGCCGTCGTTGCGATGGTAGGTACATGCTCCACTCGGCATACGGACATCAGACACAGCGTGCTTAGACCCCATAGGAGGGCGTTGAGCTCCGCGTGAGTGGAGCTTAGCAGGCCCATTAGCGTGGCGAAATAGAGTACGACCAGTGCGGGAACCATCAGCAGATAGTTAATCGGGCCAAAAATACCCTGAGCCAGGGGAAGTCGGGGCGCGAACTGCGAGGTGGGCGCAGGCAGGGGACCGTGCATCGGAAGAACAACGTTCCTAGAGCCCGCCTGGACGACTATGGAAGGACGTACGTTAGGATGCAGAACGGGATTCTCTCGAGGGATGAGGGCCTTCAACACCCACAGAATAACGACAGCCAGAAGTGCGGAGTAGCCGAAGAACTCGGCGTGGTCCGAAGGAGCCGGAACCCCGAAGACATTCCAGAGAGCAGTGATACAGAACGTGCTCACGCTCAGAGAAGCCCCGGGCTGTAGGTACGGAACCTTCAGAGCAACGCCAACACCCCAGACAGCAATCAGCAGAGCCGGAGCACCGACGGAGAGAAGGGGATCCTCAAGATATAGCAGGCCGCCGGTGAAAGCGCTGTAGCAGGCCGCCACCGTAAAGACTCCCGTCGCGATGTATAGCTCGGCAATGCGGCGAGTGCGGGCATAGAGGAGAACACTGTACAGGGTTTGCGCAGCCATTAGAGCAACGAAGAAGAAATGGACGACCATCGTCTTCACATCGTTATTCATGGACAGAAGCAATAGCGACCAGCAGATAGGCAGACGAGAAACAGTCAGAATCTCGGTGCGGATTGCTGAACGAGGGGGCAACATAAGACCGAGCACCGCGTATAGCACGGTAATCAAAGTCGGGAGAACAGCGACCCACAGCGTGTACCCGGCGATATCCAAGGTACCTGTTATCACCGCGGCGAGGGCGCTACGGTAGTACAGGGTTCCAACTAAGCCAATCAGAAGAAGCCCGTAGAGACCAATACGCGTCAGAACCAGCAGGGTGTAGCGCATATCGTCACGGTTCGAAATGCCGAAGATACGCCCCAACAGCAGAATAGCCAAAAGGCTGAGTAGAAGAAGCGCTGCAGAGAACATACCGAAGTAGGCCCAGAAATGCTGGGCAATCGTCTTGACGGTAATGTCCACGAACATCGAGGCGAGCAACGACAGAGAACCAAGGAACAGGTAAGCCAGCCCCTCGGGGGTTCTCCGTAGACCCGGGATCCCCTGAGCCTCGGCGGAGGGAAGAGCGAAGATGAGCAGGCCCGCGAGTGCAAATACAAGCGCGAAGACCAGACGCATCTCGATGGGCTGCATGTCAGGGAAGAGGGTCGTCGCAAGCAGGAAGAAACCTAGCGCATACCCGAGGGTACTCATCATGGATCCTGCGAAGCGTAGTTTGACGTCACTGCGGCTCAAAATGTAGATGATGGTCGATGCGCCAAAGAAGAGGTAGAAATCGCCCTGGGTGTTCCCATTCGCGATATTGATCAAGAGGGCGATGCAGGGGAGAAGTGCCGAGAGGGCCAGCAACGCCATCGGCCGAAGAGCCTTACGGTAGGTCAGGCAGCTGATCAGATAGAAGATACCGATACCCCAGGAAGCGGGGAAGATCGTGTGGGGGGTCTGCACGTACGGTAGAAGCTCGGCCCAGCCGCTTTCTACATGGGGGGAAGCTATGGCGAGGGCGGCTACAAACGCACAAGAAAGGAGGAAGAGACCGAAGCCTGCGTCGTAGGTAGGAAGCCACTCGAACTTCTCGCGGGGCAACTGAGCAGCAGAAGAGCTCCAAGGAATCTTGGATACCGTAGCCTCTTGATGCTGAGCGGGGAGTTGCGCATTAGCCATAGTGCGCACGCGGGGAACGAAGACGTACACAGAAACAATGTTGGTGACGAGTACGGTAATCGCAAAAATCGAGGGAGTCCAGACAATTTGGTTCAACTCATCAGCAAATGCCAGGACAGCAATAAGCGGGTAGATTCGTGCCTGAACAAAGTAGTCGATCTTCCCCTCCATGCACAGGAAGAGGATAGCGTGGACAGACATCACCGTGAAGGCGATACCCATGTCCAGAGAGGACATCTCATAGGTAAAGAAGAAAATGGACGCCGCGGTGACCGGAACAAAAATTCGTGATGAATCAACGAGACCTTCGCGGATACCCCGTGGAGCGGCTTCGGGAACAAAGTGAAGTACGAGTCCCAAGACAATCGCTACGACCGTGAGGACAATGAAGTACCAAACGAAGGGGAGCTCAACCACTCTCGTGGCGGCCAACGAATCTGAAATAAAGAAAGAAATTAGGAGATAACCCATGACACGGTTACGCATCAGAGTACATGCTCCAATAATTGCGGCGGTACCAATCAGAGAAGTGATAAGCCAGATGAAACGGCCCTGATCCCAGATACCGAGGATGTACGTGGCAATACCCGTGAGGGGGATGAGAGCCAAGCCGGTCGCCGTAAAGGAATAGGAAGCGATGCGCAGACGCTTCACGAAACGGTAGGTCAACAGGCCCGCACCGTAAAAGACAACGGCCCCCAACGCTAACGCGAGGACGCGAATCAGCGCCGTCTCGTCGGTCGAGGAAGTAACCGAAGTAATGAAAAGGGCAGCGGCTCCAATGAGCAGAAGCGAACCGATGTACAGAACAATATTGAGGAAGAGGTCCTCGTTCATCCGCTGAGGATGCGGTGAATGATGAGAGTACATTTCTCCGCGGGTGACCTGCGACGGTGCAGGGGAGGGAGGGAACGGTGCTTGCTCGTTATAGGGTTGGTTGATGGGGGAGTGCGTGTGACTGGGTGCCCGGTGAGGTTGTGTCGGCTGAGACATGATTTCTCCTTAGGCTAAGTGGTACTTCTACCATACGAGTACTACTAGGCTTGAAAGCTATATTTCGGGGTATAAACTGCATGGAAAATACTGAAAGTAGGTTTAGAAGTCTCTGTGAAGGACACACTGGGTGATGATGCCTGGTTGCGGAGAGGGACAGGAAGGTCTTTTAAGTGTTCTTAACCACTTAACGAACGTTGGCATTGCGAGAACCCCCGGATATTTGAGAGAATTGACGACGTTGTCAAAGTGTCTATCTGTATCAGATAGGCCCACGTATGACCCGGTCCGAAGGATGACGGGACGAGTTTGTCTAGAATATAGACGACACGCCCGAGTTCGGGGGTCGGTACTCAGGCGGGGTGAGGAACCCGGCAAGGCCGGATTCAGTCCGTTCTGGGTGGCGCACGTGATGAATATATCGCGTTCCTTAAGCGCTATAACAAAGGAGCAAAAGCTCCGATACAGGGAATACATCAAGAAAGAGAGTCCGACAGATGGCGGGACAGAAAATCCGCATCCGTCTGAAGTCCTATGACCACGAGGTCATCGATTCTTCGGCACGGAAAATCGTCGAAACGGTCAAGGGCGCAGGCGCAACTGTAGTTGGCCCCGTGCCGCTGCCGACCGAGAAGAACGTCTACTGTGTTATTCGTTCTCCCCACAAGTACAAGGACAGCCGCGAGCACTTCGAGATGCGTACGCACAAGCGTCTGATCGACGTTGTTGATCCGACCCCCAAGGCTGTTGATGCCCTCATGCGTCTCGACCTGCCGGCAGACGTAAACATCGAGATCAAGCTGTAGAGGATCGCATCTAATGACTAACAAATTCGAGCGCCAGGTGAAGGGCCTGCTGGGCACCAAGCTCGGCATGACCCAGGTCTGGGACGAGGACGGCAAGTTTGTGCCCGTCACCGTCGTCAAGGCTGATTCTAACGTTGTTACCCAGATCCGTAACCAGGAGACTGACGGCTACGAAGCTGTTCAGATTGGTTTCGGTGCAATCGACTCTCGCAAGGTTACCAAGCCCCTGGCTGGTCACTTCGAGAAGGCCGGTGTTACCCCCCGTCGTCACATCGTCGAGCTGCGTACCGCAGATGCTTCTGAGTATTCCCTCGGTCAGGAACTGACCGTTGAGCTCTTCGAAGCAGGCCAGAAGGTCGACGTCGTTGGCAAGACCAAGGGTAAGGGCTTCGCAGGTGTTATGAAGCGTCACGGCTTCAAGGGTGTTGGCGCGTCTCACGGTCAGCACAAGAACCACCGTAAGCCCGGTTCCATCGGTGGCGCATCCTACCCCGCACGCGTGTTCAAGGGTATGCGCATGGCTGGCCGTATGGGCGCAGCACGTCACACTACCTTGAACCTGACTATCCAGGGTGTGGACGCAGAGAACAATGTCCTGCTGATCAAGGGCGCAATCCCCGGTCCCAAGGGCGGCGTTGTTCTGGTTCGTACCGCTGTGAAGGGAGCCTAATACATCATGGCTGTTAAGACCCTTAAGGTAGACCTGCCCGCAGAGATTTTCGACGCGCAGGCATCCGTGCCCCTGCTGCACCAGGTTGTCGTTGCACAGCTCGCAGCAGCACGTCAGGGCACCCACAAGGCTAAGAACCGCGGCGAGGTTTCCGGCGCAGGCCGTAAGCCCTTCAAGCAGAAGGGTACCGGTAACGCACGTCAGGGCTCCATCCGTGCACCGCACATGACTGGCGGTGGCGTTGTTCACGGTCCGACTCCGCGTAACTACGCACAGCGCACCCCCAAGAAGATGATCGCCGCTGCACTGCGCGGTGCTCTCTCCGACCGCGCTCGTCACGACCGCGTCCACGTTGTCGAGAACTTCATCTCCGGTGAGACCCCCTCGACCAAGGCTGCAAAGGCTGCATTCGCAGCTATCACCGAGCGCAAGAACATCCTTCTTGTGATTGCTCGTGCAGAGGACGTTGTGGCTCTGTCCGCACGTAACCTGGAGAACGTCCACGTTCTGTACGTCGACCAGCTCAACACCTACGATGTGCTGGTTTCGGACGACGTGGTCTTCACCAAGGCAGCATTCGACGCATTCGTTGCTGCAGCTCAGAAGAAGGAGGGCGCTAAGTAATGAGCGTTTCCACCAAGTCTGTATACGACGTGATCATTGCTCCCGTCGTTTCCGAGAAGAGCTACGGTCAGCTCGACGAAGGTAAGTACACCTTCGAGGTCGCTACCGATTCCAACAAGCTGGAAATCAAGCAGGCCATCGAGAAGATCTTTGACGTCAAGGTTGCTTCCGTCAACACCATCAACCGTCAGGGCAAGCGCAAGCGCACCCGTTTCGGTTGGGGCGCTCGCAAGAACACCAAGCGTGCGATTGTGACCCTCAAGGAAGGCACCATCGACATCTTCGGCGGTCCGCAGGCATAAGCCCCGCGGAGACCACTTTAACGAAGGAAGAAATATCTAAATGGGTATTCGTAAGTACAAGCCGACGACCCCGGGTCGCCGCGGTTCGAGCGTTGCTGATTTCGCTGAGATCACCCGCTCCACCCCGGAGAAGTCCCTGCTTCGTCCGCTTCACAAGACCGGCGGCCGTAACAACACCGGCCGCATCACCACCCGTCACAAGGGTGGCGGCCACAAGCGCCAGTACCGTCTGATCGACTTCCGTCGTCACGACAAGGACGGCGTGAACGCACGCGTTGCACACATCGAGTACGATCCCAACCGTACCGCACGCATCGCACTGCTGCACTACGTCGATGGTTCCAAGCGTTACATCATCGCTCCGAACAAGCTCGCTCAGGGCGACATCGTCGAGTCCGGTCCCGCAGCTGACATCAAGCCCGGCAACAACCTGCCCCTGCGCAACATCCCGGTTGGTACCGTGATTCACTGCGTCGAGCTCCGCCCCGGTGGCGGCGCAAAGCTGGCACGTTCCGCTGGTGCTTCTGTCCAGCTGGTTGCTAAGGAAGGCAAGTACGGCCAGCTCCGTCTGCCCTCCGGCGAAATCCGCAACGTGGATGTTCGCTGCCGTGCAACCGTGGGCGAGGTCGGCAACGCCGAGCAGTCCAACATCAACTGGGGTAAGGCTGGCCGCAACCGCTGGAAGGGCATCCGCCCGACCGTCCGTGGTGTGGTTATGAACCCGGTTGACCACCCGCACGGTGGTGGTGAAGGTAAGACCTCCGGTGGTCGTCACCCGGTTAACCCCAACGGTAAGCCCGAGGGTCGTACCCGCCGTCCCAACAAGGAAAGCGACAAGCTCATCGTTCGTCGCCGTCGTACTGGCAAGAAGCGCTAAGGAGCCTGAAACATGCCTCGTAGTTTGAAGAAGGGCCCTTTCGTTGATCAGCACCTCTACCTGAAGGTTGCAGCTCAGAACGAGAAGGGCACCAAGAACGTAATTAAGACTTGGTCGCGTCGCTCGATGATTATCCCCGACATGCTCGGTCACACCATCGCAGTGTACGACGGTCGCAAGCACGTGCCGGTGTTCATCACCGAGTCGATGGTTGGTCACAAGCTCGGTGAGTTTGCTCCGACCCGCACTTTCCGCAGCCATGTGAAGGACGACCGTAAGGGCAAGCGTCGCTAATCGGTTCATACCGATAAGCTAACGTTTCCCTTTCGGCAATAGACGAAAGAGAGATAGGCAATGGAAGCCAAGGCATCAGCGCGTTTCGTTCGCGTTACGCCTATGAAGGCCCGCCGTGTCGTCAACCTGATCCGTGGTAAGCAGGCGGAAGAGGCTCTGGCGATTCTGAAGTTCGCCCCCCAGGCAGCTTCGGAACCGGTATACAAGATCGTTGCTTCGGCAGTAGCTAACGCTCGTCAGAAGGCAACCCAGCAGGGTCTGCCCTTCCGCGAGGAAGAGCTGTTCATCAGCGAAGCATTCGTGAACGAGGGCCCGACCATGAAGCGCATTCAGCCCCGCGCTCAGGGTCGTGCATACCGAATCAACAAGCGCACCAGCCACATCACCGTGGTAGTTGCTACCCCGGAGAAGGAGGAGGACCGCTAAATGGGTCAGAAAATTCACCCGAACGGTTTCCGACTGGGCATCACCACTGACCACGTCTCCAAGTGGTTCGCTGATTCCAACAAGCCCGGCGAGCGTTACGCAGACTTCGTCCGTGAGGACGTGAAGATCCGCGAGCTGCTGGCAAAGAACCTGGATCGCGCAGGCGTTGCAAAGGTCGAGATCGAGCGTACCCGTGACCGCGTGCGTGTGGACATCCACACCGCTCGTCCCGGTATCGTGATTGGCCGTCGTGGCGCAGAAGCAGACCGCATCCGCGGCGAGCTCGAGAAGCTCACCGGCAAGCAGATTCAGCTGAACATCCTCGAGGTTGCTAACCCCGACCTCTCCGCTCAGCTGGTTGCACAGAGCATCGCAGAGCAGCTCGCATCGCGTGTTGCATTCCGCCGTGCAATGAAGAAGGCAATCCAGTCCGCACAGCGTGCAGGCGCAAAGGGTATCCGTATCCAGTGCTCCGGCCGTCTGGGTGGCGCTGAAATGTCCCGTTCCGAGTTCTACCGCGAAGGCCGTGTGCCCCTGCACACCCTGCGTGCGAACATCGACTACGGCTTCTTCGAGGCCAAGACCACCTTCGGCCGCATCGGTGTGAAGGTCTGGATCTACAAGGGCGACCTGACCGACAAGGAGCTGGCAGCTCAGCAGGCAGCAAACAACCGCCGTGGCAACCGCCGCGATGGTGACCGCCGCCGCCAGGGCAACCGTGGTCCTCGTCGCGAGCGCCGCAACGAGAACGCTTCGGCAAAGGTCGAGGCCAAGACTGCAGAGAACGGTGAGGCATAAATGCTTATTCCCCGTCGAGTAAAGTACCGTAAGCAGCACCACCCCAAGCGTAGTGGTCTCGCAAAGGGCGGCACCGAGGTTAGCTTCGGTGAGTGGGGCATCCAGGCCCTGACCCCCGCATACGTGACCAACCGTCAGATTGAGGCTGCACGTATCGCAATGACCCGTCACATCAAGCGTGGCGGTAAGGTCTGGATCAACATTTACCCGGACCGCCCCCTGACCAAGAAGCCCGCCGAAACCCGTATGGGTTCCGGTAAGGGTTCGCCCGAGTGGTGGGTCGCAAATGTCAAGCCGGGTCGAGTCATGTTTGAACTCGCCGGTGTGTCCGAAGAGGTGGCTCGCGAGGCAATGCGCCTGGCAATCCACAAGCTCCCGATGAAGGCACGTATTGTGCGTCGCCGTGAAGGTGGTGAATAAGCGAGATGGCAGTAGGCTCCAAGGACCTGAGCATCGAGAAGCTCGCAGCTCTCTCTAACGAGGATCTGGCTGCAAAGCTGAGCGAAGCGAAGAAGGAACTCTTCAACATCCGCTTCCAGGAAGTCACCGGTCAGGCTAATGCAGGTCGTCGCCGCACTATTAAGCGCGACATCGCACGTATCTACACCGTGCTGCGTGAGCGCGAGCTCGGTATTCGTCCCGCAACTGAAGGTGAGTCCAAGTGAGTGAAGTAAAGAACGAAGAGCGCGGCTACCGTAAGACCCGCCGCGGCTACGTTGTCTCCGACAAGATGGACAAGACCGTTGTCGTCGAGGTCGAGGACCACGTGAAGCACGCTCTGTACGGCAAGGTTGTTCGCCGTAGCTCCAAGATCAAGGCACACGATGAGCAGAACACTGCAGGCATCGGTGACCTCGTTCTGATTGCAGAGACCCGTCCGCTGTCCGCTTCCAAGCGTTGGCGCGTCGTGGAGATTCTGGAGAAGGCTAAGTAAGCCTTTTCGCAGAATCATCTGCTAGAGCAATAATGGCCCCTTCCCCACAACTGTGGGGGAGGGGCCATTGCTATACCCCGAGATGAGAAACATCGCGAGCTAAAGAACGTCATATTTGGAGATTGGTCGTCATATATAGAAACAGTACTTTTGCCGGGGCCGGCTTTCTGTAGCGCAAAAATAATGATCTGACCTGGATAAATATGGGAAAAAGGAAGATTTTACGGGCAGTAGATGGGCAACAGGTACTGGGGGGAAGACTTAGACAGAGCTGAAAATAGGTTGAAAACCTCCTGAGAAGGTGCTTATCATCGACTCTATAAGTGCTTAGCTATACCTTGCCTATATATTAGGGGTGGTCGAGCACCTAATCCGGAGGTTGCACGACCTTTGGAGAAGTATCATCAACACATCATCGAGGATTACCATGACTTCTTCACCCAAGCCCTCACGCAAGCTGCTCGCCGTCGCCAGCGCCCTCTCCGTCGTCGCAGGATCAATGACCATGATCCCTGCATCGTTTGCGGCTAACGGCAACTCCTCCCTGCCCGCAGCATCCAGCGCTCAGAACTCGAATGACGAGTGCCGCCACTTTAGCGTAAGCGCTACCCAGTATCAGGGTCTGCCCGGCCAGTACCAGTTGGCTTACGCACCGGCTACCTCCACCCTGTTCACTTCCTTCTCCTCCGGCCGTCCTCCGATTCTGACCGGCGGTTTGGGCTCTTGGAATGTCTCTTCTGCCCCGAGCCTTGCATCGGTTTACCAGTTCCCGACCGTGGACTTCACTCCTCGCGGAGCCACCGAACCCTCGGGTAAGCAGATTGCATCTCCCTACGGTGTCGGCTATGACGAGGCTACCGGTTACGTGTGGGTGACCCAGACTCGCAACAGCACCGTATCCGTGGTGGATCCCTCCACCAACCAGATTCTTTGGACCAGCGGTGCCGGCGACGTTAACGACCCTCGCGAGGTACGCATTGATGCAGCTAGCGGTAAGGCTTATGTTTCCGGTTCCGGCGGCCTGACCGTCTTCGACACCACGACTCATGCTCTGGTTAAGAAGATTGCCTTCACCGATGCCAAGGGCGAGGAAGATATTGCCATGAACTTCCACGTCGATTCTGCTGACGGCAAGGTCTACGTCCCCACTCTGAGCGCAGGCACCCTGAAGGTAGTCAACGGTAAGACTCTCGAGGTTGAGAAGACCATTGAACTGCACAAGGACAATGCAGATATCGCCCTGAACCCCACGGACGTCACCATCGATAAGTCCCTGAAGGAAATCTACGTGAGCTCTCAGGGCGACCGAAAGACCGGGGCCAACTCTGGTGTGACCGTCTACGATTTGGAGACCGGCGCATACAAGAAGTCCATTCCCTTCGGTAAGCAGGCTCTTGCCATCACCTCTGATGAAGCTCGTGACCTGCTCTACGTTACCGATTACGGTACTGGCAATGTGGGCGTGATTGATGCGCGTACCGGCACCGTTGTCTCCGAAGTCTCCACCGGCGCTACCAGCGGCGCAAATGACGTGCTGGTTACTCCTGATGGCTCGGCCTACGCCTTGGCTCGAAGCACCGAGGACGCCTCCCCGGTCGAGACCAACTACACCATCGACCCGGCTACCGGTGAATACCGAACCTCCAGCACCGAGCCCAAGGGCAAGGACAACGCCGACAGCCCGATTACTCCCGGTGTCATGGTGAAGCTCAACACCACCATCGAGACCACCGCAAAGTCTGCCTCGCAGACCTCTTCCGAGGAACTGGTGAAGACCTACACCGACGGCGCCAAGCTGTACACCACCAAGGACTGGACCAAGGGCGAGACCCTGAAGCTGCGCGGTGAGGGCTTCAAGACCCAGGACGGCAAGGGTTCCGTTGTTGCCGTCAAGCTGAACAAGGGTAAGATCAGCGCTAAGGAAGAGCCGAAGCTCAACGGCAAGGAAGGCAACAGCGCAGGCGTGTGGGCCTACATTCAGGCCGATGAAAACGGTAACTTCACCGCCGAACTGCCTTACCCCACCACCGCTAACTCCAACCTGAAGGACGATCTGAATACCGGCGATCAGATTTCTATTGCTCTGCTTTCCGGCTCGATGGTTGAGAACGACACCCCGCGTGGAGGTGGGGCCCTGAAGGCAACCGTCACCGAGCAGAAGGCTGCAGGCACCACCTGCGCAACCGTCGAAACCTCCAAGGTTGCCGCTGCTCCTTCCGGTGTGACCACTCAGTACCCTGCGGGTACTCCGCTGACCATCGCAAAGAACGACGAGCCTACCCCTGCACCGAGCGATTCGGCTAAGCCTGAACCGACTACTCCGGCACCGAGCGATTCGGCCACTTCAAACGAGGTCGTTCACGAATACAAGGACGGCGCTAAGGTTTACTTCCCCAAGACTTGGGAAGGCGAGAAGCTGACCTTCCGCGGTGAAGGCTTCAAGACTAAGGACGGTAAGGGCTCTGTCATCGCTGTCAAGCTGAACAAGGGCACTATCTCCGCTAAGGAAGAGCCTAAGCTGGAGGGTGCAGAAGCTAACAGCTCGGGCGTGTGGGCCTACATCAAGGCTGATGAGAACGGTAACTTCACCGCGACTATCGATCGTCCGACCGTTGCCAACTCCAACCTGAAGGAAGAGCTCAAGACCGGTGATAAGGTAGCTATTTATCTGCTCTCCGGCTCCCTGACCGAGAACGATAACGCACGTGGCGGCATGGCCGTCGAGTACACCTTCACGACCGAGAACCAGCCGAAGAAGGATGAAGCTAAGGACGCCCCCGTGAACCCCTCGGCTCCTGAGCCCTCCGCACCGGCCGAGTCGAAGGATCAGGCTAAGGACCAGTCCAAGGCTCCTGCAGATTCCCTGAAGCCCTCGGCCCAGGAGAAGGGCAACAGCGCTTCGAAGACCTCCGCTTCTTCGTCGCAGAACACCTCTTCTTCTAACGGCTCGAACTCTTCGAAGTCCTCGAAGTCTTCGCTGGCTAACACCGGTGCCTCCGGCGTCTTGATTGCATCTGGCCTGGGTGCCCTGGCTATGGTCGCGGGTGCCGGTATTCTGGTGGCTCGTCGCCGCAAGGCATAAACGTCGATGAAGCCATGCGGTCTTCCCAACGCTGTTCTGGGGAGCAGGAGCATGCTTCCATAATCGGTTTGCGTAAACCGTAAAATAGCCCAGGGGCGGTTCCCTTCCTTGTGAAGGGAGCCGCCCCTGGGCTATGCCCGGAGGAATGTCTCGGGCAAAAAGAAAACCCGCACCGAAGTGCGGGCTTAATGGTCAAAGCGAGGTTCGGTCCCTAGACAAACGGATTAGCGAGGAAAAAGGGACCCAAGAAATCTGTCCGATAAGGACCGAACCTCTTGTTTGACGCATGCGTCTCTTCTATTATGGTACATCTCGCTGAATTTCGCACCTTCAGCGGGAGTTTTTGGCAAAAAACTTGGTTTTTGAAAAAATTGCCCTAAATTTCTAAACTTTTTGGCCGATTTTTGCAGAAACTCGATATCCCGGGCCGTTATCTGAAGAAATGTTACGAAATCACTGCCGGATTCCCCACCGTTCTTCTGTGGCTACAGCCGATGTAGAAGAGGTGGCTCTCAAGCTTGGGTTCCCCGCAAGGCCATGATTTTCGGAAACCTTTGGAAATGCGTGGGCTCACCGGGCCGCAGACGACCCGAGGTCGTCTATCCCCGCGGTCACGTCCTCCACAGCGTATGATGTAGAGCAACATTGCGAGGTATAAGACCCATGCTGCCTCTCATCTTGCGGCCGTGGTACTTGAGCCGCACATATCTGTTCCCCCTACACACAGACCTTCGGAGGAAGAATGTCCCAGCCAAATAACGAAACACAGCAGGGAGTCTCAGGTGCTCGCCAGATCGTGGAGCGACAGCCCGGACTAGCCGGGCAATATCAGGTTGCTTACAACCCCGAACGGGATGCTCTCTTCGTGACAGGTAGCTTCAACCACACCAAGACCCATGGCACCCTGTGCGGCACTCTTGCACGCCTGAATGCCCACACCTTGGAGACTGAACTCACCGCGTATCTGCCCGTGGTCGAGGACCATAACCCTGGCCAGGAAGGCCTCTACCAAATTCAGGCCGCCTATGGGGTGGCCCTCGACAATCAACGCGGTCTGGTATGGACCGGAGGAACCCGAACCCAAACGGTCACCGCGTACTCTCAGGATGACCTTTCGCTCGTGTGGGATTCACGCTCCGAGGATATTGAGATGCTCACCCCGCGCGAGCTCTACGTGGCTCCTGACGGATCTGTACTCGTGACCGGTGCCGGCGGTTACCAGGTTATTTCTGCTGCTAACGATAAGGGGGAGCGCACCGTCAGCCCCCTGCGGGATTTTGGTCCCGCAATGCTACTCGGTCCCATCGCCGATGAGGAAAGCGGCCTGCTGTATGTCCCGAATATTATCAAGGACGAAATCTGGGTTATCGATCTGAAGACCTGGGAACGGGTTAATGTTTTTCCCGTGCGGGGTGGTCAGGATGCTGAAACCTCCGTTATGGTACACGGCGCGGAGATTGACCCCGCCCGCGGGGAGCTTTATATTTCGGCACAGGGAGCTGAAAGCAAGAACTCCGGCCTGTACATTCTGAGCCTGGAGGGCGAACAGCTGGCTTATATTCCCTTTGGCCGGATGCCCACCGATATTCTCTTCGATTCGAAGCGTCATCTGCTCTACGTCGCGGACTTTGGCGGTAAGGGAGAGCCCTCCATCGCCGGTGGTGGCACCATTACGGTGATCAACTCTTTGACCCGAGAAATTGTTGAGACGATTCAAGTAGCTCCTACCCGCATCAATCATCAGGTGCTGCTCTCCGACGGCTCGGTAATCGCTATCGACAAGGCCGGAGACTATCCCGCGGCTACCGTACCCTACGTGCTGGATGCTCGTAGCGGTCAGTATTACGAGTCGAAGAACGAATCACGCCCCGGAGAAGAACTGAACTCTATCGTTCGCGATGGGTTGGCTCGTGTGCGTGTTACGGGGGAATAGTCGGAGGACTCAGAGGGCTCTGGCTCGTTGAACCTAGGGCGGCAGCCCGTGTTTTCCAGTGGGGGAGAGACCGAGATGTTGGCGCGAATAGCGCTCGCGATGCGTAGAAAATAGGCCGGATGCGCGATGTATTTAAAGTATCCTCGGCAAGCCTGTCACGGGATATATCAAAAAGTAGTAAAATATAAATATCTACTACCTTTGTTTGACACATTGCGCGGTAGATTTCTCGAGGCCCCTTCAGTTTCTTATGCGTCAGGAACTACACGAAGGGGCCTCCTGCTTTAACTGTCTAATAAGGAGTTCACCCCCTCTAGGCCCGATGCATGGGCGGAAGATGTCGGCAATGATGCGGTAAGACTGGGGTAAGACAGGCGCAGAAGAGACGGTAATCACGTTTGTGAAACCCTTGCAATGCCCGAGTGGTTCCTGTAGAGTATTAAGACTGTGCGGCTGTATCCAAATAGCCGCGCAACCACGGGCTTCTCGTGCCAGTGCATAATGCCGCTAATTACGGGTGGATACGCCCGCTTCACGCGGGTCCAAATGCTTCTGGCATGGGTTTGCCCCAGGCGTTTCCGCTAACCCCTTCCCTAGAGCTGGGGCCCGGGGCGTCAACCAATCCCGTAAAAATGTTCCGCAAGGCTGGCTCACGCCTCAAGTGAGTCGGAACCGGCGAGACGACAGGAGAAATATGATTCAGCAGGAGTCGCGACTGAAGGTCGCCGACAACACTGGTGCGAAGGAAATCCTGACCATCCGTGTTCTCGGTGGTTCCTCGCGTCGCTACGCAGGCATCGGCGACATCATTGTCGCAACCGTCAAGGATGCAATCCCCGGCGGTACCGTAAAGAAGGGTGACGTTGTCAAGGCAGTCGTCGTCCGCACCAAGAAGGAAACCCGTCGTCCCGACGGCTCCTACATCAAGTTCGACGAGAACTCCGCAGTGATCCTGAAGAACACTGATGGTGATCCCCGTGGTACCCGTATCTTCGGCCCCGTGGGTCGTGAGCTTCGCGACAAGAAGTTCATGAAGATCGTTTCGCTGGCTCCGGAGGTGCTCTAATTCATGGCTAAGATCAAGTCCGGCGACCTGGTTCAGGTTATTTCCGGTGCAGATAAGGGCAAGCAGGGCAAGGTTCTGAAGGTTCTCCCCAAGGAAAACCGCGTGATTGTTGAGGGCGTTAAGGTCGTCACCAAGCACACCAAGGCTAACCCCCTGACCGGCGCAGCAGGCGGCATTCAGAAGGTTGAGGCACCGATCCACGTTTCTAACGTTGCGATTGTTGACCCCGAGACCAAGAAGCCGACCCGTGTTGGTTTCCGCCTCGAGACTGTAGAGCGTGACGGCAAGGAGCGCACCGTTCGCGTGCGCGTTGCTAAGCGTTCGGGTAAGGACATCTAATGACCGAAACCAAGATCACCCCCCGCTTCAAGACCAAGTACGCTGAGGTCGTCGTTCCCGCTCTGCAGGAAGAGTTCAAGTACGAGAACGTCATGCAGACCCCGAAGATCGTTAAGGTCGTCGTAAACATGGGTGTTGGCGAGGCAGCTCGCGACGCAAAGCTCATGGATGGCGCTATTCGCGATCTCACCGCAATCACCGGTCAGAAGCCGATTGTTACCCGCGCTAAGAAGTCCATCGCACAGTTCAAGCTGCGCGAAGGTATGCCCATCGGTGCACACGTCACCCTGCGTGGCGACCGCATGTGGGAATTCCTGGACCGCCTCGTCACCCTGGCACTGCCCCGAATCCGCGACTTCCGCGGCCTCTCGGATCGCCAGTTCGACGGTAACGGTAACTACACCTTCGGTCTGACCGAGCAGTCCATGTTCCACGAAATCGATCAGGACTCGATCGACCGCGTGCGTGGTATGGACATTACCGTGGTGACCTCCGCGAAGACCGACGACGAGGGCCGTGCCATTCTGAAGGCACTGGGCTTCCCGTTCAAGACCAAGTAACGACTACGTTGTAGGTCCAGACCCCGTTACCGCGGGGTAGGGAAACCACAACGAGGAAGGGCACAAGCCCACAATGACTATGACTGATCCGGTCGCAGATATGCTGACCCGTTTGCGCAACGCAAACTCCGCATACCACGACACCGTATCCATGCCCTACTCCAAGCTGAAGTCTCGCATCGCCGAGATCCTGAAGGCTGAGGGTTACATCGCCGACGTTAAGGTTGAGGATGCAAAGGTCGGCAAGACCCTGACCCTCGTCCTCAAGTACGGTCCGTCCCGCGAGCGTTCCATCGCTGGCGTGCGTCGTATTTCCAAGCCGGGCCTGCGTACCTACGCAAAGTCCACCAACCTGCCCCAGGTTCTGGGTGGCCTCGGCATCGCAATCCTGTCCACCTCTTCGGGTCTGCTGACTGACAAGCAGGCTGCGAAGAAGGGTGTGGGCGGCGAAGTCATCGCTTACATCTGGTAGTCGGTTAGAAGAGAAAGGAAGAGAATAATGTCACGTATTGGACGTCTCCCCATCTCGGTTCCCGCCGGCGTTGAGGTTAAGGTCGATGGCAACCTGGTCACCGTTAAGGGCGCAAAGGGCGAGCTCTCCCACAAGGTTGCTTCCCCCATCACTGTCGCTCTGAACGACAATGAGATCGTCGTGTCTCGTCCCAACGACGAGCGCCTGTCTCGCTCGCTGCACGGTCTGACTCGTACCCTGATTCAGAACCTGATCATCGGCGTGACCTCCGGCTTCGAGAAGAAGCTGGAAATCGTCGGTACCGGTTACCGTGTGACCCCGAAGGGTAACGACCTGGAGTTCGCTCTGGGCTACTCCCACCCGATCAACATCACCGCTCCCGAGGGTATTACCTTCGCAGTGGAGGGTGCTAACAAGCTGACCGTGTCGGGTATCGACAAGCAGCTCGTTGGTCAGGTTGCAGCAAACATTCGTGGTCTGCGTAAGCCCGATCCCTACAAGGGCAAGGGTGTTCGCTACGCAGGTGAGCACATCCGCCGCAAGGTCGGAAAGGCTGGTAAGTAAACATGGCTATCAAGTCGAAGGCAGCGCAGCGTGCACGTCGTCACGCTCGCATCCGCAAGTACGTTTCGGGTACCGCTGCGCGTCCGCGCCTGTGCGTCACCCGTTCGACCCGTCACATGTTCGTTCAGGTTATCGACGATGTCAAGGGCGTGACCCTGGCATCCGCTTCCACCATGGAAGCAGAGCTGCGTGCAGCTGACCTGGACAAGACCGCTAAGGCAAAGCGCGTTGGTGAGCTCGTTGCAGAGCGCGCCAAGGCAGCAGGTGTTGAGGCAGTCGTGTTCGACCGCGGTGGTAACAAGTACCACGGCCGTGTTGCAGCCGTTGCTGACGGTGCACGCGAAGGGGGTCTTGCACTCTAATGAGCGAGCAGAACGTAAAGGAAACTCAGGTGAGCGAAGCAGTAGTAGCTGAAACCGCTGAGACCTCCAACCAGCGCGAGGAGCGCCGCAACAACCGCGGCGAGCGTCGTGGCCGTGGCGAGCGCCGCAACAACCGCGCTCGCGAGGAGGAGAAGGACAAGTACATCGAGCGCGTTGTGACCATCAACCGCGTTTCCAAGGTCGTCAAGGGTGGTCGTCGCTTCAGCTTCACCGCACTGGTCGTCGTTGGTGACGGTAACGGCCTGGTCGGCGTTGGCTACGGTAAGGCTAAGGAAGTCCCCGCAGCAATCTCCAAGGGTGTCGAGGAAGCAAAGAAGAACTTCTTCCGCGTTCCCCGCATCGAGAACCGCACCATCCCGCACCGCGTGCAGGGTGAGGCAGCTGCAGGCGTTGTGATGCTCCGTCCGGCAACCGCTGGTACCGGTGTTATCGCAGGTGGCCCCGTGCGTGCAGTACTCGAGTGTGCAGGTATTCACGATGTGCTGTCCAAGTCGCTCGGTTCCTCGAACCAGATCAACATCGTTCACGCAACCGTTGCAGCACTCAAGCAGCTTGAGGAGCCCCTGGCAGTGGCAGCCCGCCGTGGCCTGCCCACCGACGAGGTTATCCCCAGCTACCTGCGCAACACCAAGTCTGAGAAGGCAGGTGCGTAGTAATGGCCAAGCGTATTCAGCCCAGCGACGCAAAGCTGGAAATCACCCAGGTCAAGTCCTATGTTGGTCAGAAGCAGAACATGCGTGAAACCCTCCGTTCCCTGGGCCTCAAGCGCCCCGGTAACAAGGTTGTTCGCACTGCTGACCCCGTCACCGTTGGCATGGTTAACACCGTTGCTCACCTGGTGAAGGTTGAGGAGGTCAAGTAAAGATGGCAGAAGCTATCAAGATTCACGATCTGCGCCCGGCACCGGGTGCCCACAAGGCAAAGACCCGCGTTGGCCGCGGTGAAGGCTCCAAGGGTAAGACCGCAGGTCGCGGTACCAAGGGTACCAAGGCACGCTACCAGGTTCGTGCAGGCTTCGAAGGCGGCCAGCTGCCGCTGCACATGCGCCTGCCGAAGCTGCGCGGTTTCAAGAACCCCTTCCGCACCGAGTACCAGGTTGTTAACCTGGACCGCATCCAGGAGCTGTTCCCCAACGGTGGCGATGTCACCGTTGAGGCACTGGTTGCCAAGGGCGCCGTTCGCAAGAACGAGCTCGTGAAGGTTCTGGGCAACGGCGAAATCTCCGTCAAGGTGAACGTTGTTGTCGACAAGGCATCGGCTTCCGCTATCGAGAAGATCGAGGCCGCTGGCGGTTCTGTAACCGTTAAGTAGTCTTAGCTACTGAAAGCCCCCGCTCTGATGATTTGAGCGGGGGCTTTTGCGTGAAAAGTTATTCTGACGGTTCTATATATCTGTTTTAGTATATATCGATAGGTTGTTTGAAGGCCCTTTGACAGTGCGTGAGAGGTAAAAATCACGCTAGAAGAATATAAAACATACATATTCTCGTGAGAAGTTATCTTTCATCCGCCCAAACACGATAGACTGGAAGATGTGTTTACTGCGCCCTAAAACTCTTTGAGGGGAGGGGCGCCCCATAGATTTACAGGAGGACATGTGCTGAGCGCAGTGGGGCGAGTCTTTAAGACTGCCGATTTGCGGCGTAAGCTGCTGTTTACCCTGGCAATGATTGTGCTGTACCGTTTGGGTACCTTTATCCCCGCACCGGGTGTTTCCTATGGAAACGTGCAACAGTGTCTTGAATCCAACACTACCAGTGGCGGAGTCTACGATATTGTGAACCTCTTCAGCGGTGGCGCCCTGCTGCAGCTGTCAATCTTTGCCCTCGGCGTGATGCCGTACATTACTGCATCCATTATCATTCAGCTGCTGCGCGTGGTCATCCCGCGATTCCAGGAGCTGCATGAAGAGGGTGCCCAGGGTCAGGCAAAGCTAACGCAGTACACCCGTTACCTCACCATCGCTCTCGCACTGCTGAACGCTACCACCATCGTCTCGATGGCGCGCTCCGGCGTTCTGCTGGGTAACTGCCCCGGCATCATCCCCCAGGACGACGTGATGCACATTCTGCTCATCATCGTCACCCTGTGCGCCGGTACCACCGTCATCATGTGGATGGGCGAGCAGATTACCGAGCACGGCGTGGGCAACGGTATGTCCTTGCTGATTTTCACCTCTATCGCCTCCTCCTTCCCGAATGCTTTGGGCTCCATCCAGAGGACCCACGGTTGGGGTATTTTCGCAGCGGTCTGCGGTATCGGCCTCGTCGTGATGCTTGCCGTGGTGTACGTGGAGCAGTCCGTTCGCCGTATCCCCGTGCAGTACGCCAAGCGTATGATTGGTCGTCGCACCATCGGCGGAACCAGCACCTACATTCCGCTGAAGGTCAATATGGCCGGTGTGATTCCGCTGATTTTTGCCTCCTCCCTGTTGACCCTGCCCGGTCTGCTGGCTCAGTTCAACACCCCTACCGACGGCTCAACCCCGCCGGACTGGGTGAACTGGATTAACGCATACCTGGTGCGTGGCGATCACCCGCTGTACATCGTTCTCTACTTCTTCATGATTATCGGCTTCGCCTACTTCTACGTGGCGGTTACCTTTGATCCGGTTGAGGTCGCGGACAACATGAAGAAGTACGGCGGTTTCATCCCCGGTATTCGTGCGGGCAAGCCGACCGAGCGTTACCTCAGCTACGTGCTTAACCGCATTACCCTGCCCGGTGCGCTGTACCTGGGCGTCATCTCCATGATTCCTCTCGTTGCGCTGATTCTGTTCAACGCAAACCAGAACTTCCCGTTCGGCGGCGCGTCGCTGCTGATCGTGGTGGGTGTTGGTCTTGATACTCTCAAGCAGATTAACGCCCAGCTCCAACAACGAAACTACGAAGGATTGCTCCGATGAACCGTCTGCTCATCGTTGGCCCTCCCGGTGCCGGTAAGGGCACCCAGGCCGTCAAGATTGCTGAAGCGCTGAAGATTCCCGCCATCTCCACTGGCGATATCTTCCGCAAGAACATTAAGGAAGAGACCGAGCTCGGTAAGGAAGCGAAGTCGTACATCGACTCCGGCAACCTGGTTCCCGACTCTGTCACCAACAACATGGTGCGTGCCCGCCTCGATGAGGGCGACGTCTCCAACGGATTCCTGCTGGATGGCTACCCCCGCAACACCGCACAGGTGCACGAGCTCGACTCCATCCTGGAAGCCAAGGGCGAGAAGATCGACCGCGTTCTGCTGCTGGTGGCCGACAACGACGAGCTGGTCGAGCGTCTGCTCAACCGCGCCGCTGAGCAGGGGCGCACCGATGACAACGAAGAGGTCATCCGTCACCGCCTGAAGGTCTATGAGGAAGAGACCGCACCGCTGATCGCGATTTACCGTGAGCGCGGTATCGTCAAGGAAGTGAACGGCCTGGGCGAAATCGCCGAGGTGACCGAGCGCATCCTCGACGCACTGAAGTAACCCTCTGCTGTACCCCCGCGATTGTGGTGCCTGATGCATCACAAAGACTTGCGGGGGTACAGTGCTGTCTGTAGAGTTCTAAGCTTGGGCGTGTAGCCCCCCCCAACCCAGAAGGAGCCGTATCGTGGCACGAGTCGAAATCAAAACCAACGCACAGCTTCAGCAGATGGCTCGTGCCGGAGTCATCACCAGCCGCGCCCTCGATGCGGCTGTCGCTGCCGCGCGCCCCGGCGTGACCACGGCCGAGGTGAACGCGGCCTTCGAGCGCACCATGCTGGAACTGGGAGGAACCTCCAACTTCTACGGGTACTACGACTACCCGGCTACCGTATGCACCTCCGTCAACCACGAGGTGGTGCACGGAATCCCCGGCGACTATGTTCTGAAGGACGGCGACATCCTTTCGATTGACGGTGGCGCATATGTGATTGACCCCGCCACCAACCGTCAGTGGCACGGCGATTCTGCACGCACCGTACTGATTGGCAACGCGAGCGAAGCCCGCGCCGAGCTGTCCGCCGTTACCCGCGAAGCCATGTGGCACGGTATCGCCGCACTGGCCACGGCAAAGAAGGTCGGTGAAATCGGCCTGGCTATCGAAGCATACGTTACCGAAGAATACGGCGATAAGTACGGCATTATTGAAGACTACGTGGGCCACGGTATCGGTTCGCAGATGCACATGGCTCCGGATGTGCTGAACTACGCCGTGCGCGACTTGGGCCCCCGAATTAAGCCCGGTATGGCTTTCGCTATTGAGCCGATGCTTGTCACCGGGTCCATTGAAACTAAGGTCCTTTCTGATGATTGGACTGTTGTGACCGTTGACGGATCCGATGCCTGCCAGTGGGAACACTCGGTTGCCGTGCACAGCGAAGGTATCTGGGTTCTGACTGCAGAAGACGGTGGCGCAAGCGAGCTGGCCCGTTTCGGCATCACCCCCGTGCCCATCCCCGCCTAATACAGTCGCCAGTGGGAAGTAGCCCACGCGACGCATCCCAAGCATCCACCACACAGGAAGAAGCTCCATGAGCGAAACTCTTACCGGGTGCGAGAAAACCGAGCCTACCTCGACGAAGGTACCGGTCGAAATCTCCACCACCCGCCCCAAGCCCGGGCAGATTACCCTCAAGGCCCCGCGCCGCACGAAACCGCCGAAGCATATTGCGGATTTCGACATGGCCGGCCGCCGCGAGTTTCTGAAGGAACTGGGTTACCAGCCCTTCCGAGCGTCCCAGCTATCGAAGCACTACTTTGAGCGTTTGGTGACCGACCCCGCCGAGATGACGGATCTGCCCGCCAAGGAACGCGAGCAGATGGTCGCGCAGGCCATGCCCCGACTGCTGACTCCGGTACGCACGCTGGAAGCAGACGGTGGGGATACCATCAAGGTCGTGCACCGCCTCTTTGACGGTGCGCTCATTGAGTCCGTCATTATGCGCTATGACAACCGCGTGACCATGTGCATCTCCTCGCAGGCCGGATGCGGCATGAACTGCCCCTTCTGCGCCACCGGCCAGCAGGGCCTGACCCGTAACCTCTCTACTGCAGAAATTGTGGAGCAGGTGGTGGCCGGCGCCCGATATCTGAAGCAGATGAAGGGCCTGGAAGAAGCAGAAGGCGGTTCTGAGGATACTCGTCCGCTGCGTGTTTCCAACATTGTCTTCATGGGCATGGGCGAGGCGCTCGCTAACTACAAGTCGACGATGGGGGCCATTCATCGCCTGATTGATCCGGCTCCGGAGGGCCTGGGTATCTCGGCGCGCGGTCTGACCATGTCGACCGTGGGCCTGGTTCCGGGTATCCGCAAGTTCGAGATGGAGAAGCTGCCCATCACTCTGGCGCTATCTCTGCACGCGCCGGATGATGAGCTGCGTGACGAGCTGATCCCGATTAACCAGCGCTGGAAGGTCGACGAGACTCTGGACGCCGCCTACGACTACTACCGCACGACCGGTCGTCGTATCTCGATTGAGTACGCGCTGATTCGCGATATTAACGATCAGGGCTGGCGCGCTGATCTGCTGGGCAAGAAACTGGCGCAGCGCGGCCGCGGTTGGGTACACGTGAACCCGATTCCGTTGAACCCGACCCCGGGTTCGAAGTGGACGGCTTCTCGCAAGGGCGTGGAGCAGAACTTCGTGGAGCGCCTGCGTGCCCACGGTATTCCGACGACGATTCGCGATACTCGCGGTTCCGATATTGACGGTGCATGCGGCCAGCTTGCTGCTAAGGAAGAGGAAGAGTAGCAGACGTGTGGACGGGGCGGTGCCCCTCCTCCTTGAAAAATGTCAAGGCGTTTTTCGGGGACTTGCTCGGGAATGAGCCGGGTGAGGGGGCCGCCTTTCTGTCTTCCGCGGAGTCGTGATATGCGGGATGCTTTACCTCTTGGCATTGCGGGTTAAGTGCCAGATGTCATAAATATCACGGTTGTTTTTAAAGATGATTTGCCGTAGAGTTATGAGTTGGTTGTTTATGCCGGTGTTAAGTGCGCCTTAAAACGCCTGCACCTCACCTCGGTGAGCTCATAAACAGAAGATACATTTGTCCGACGCAACTGCGCCGGGCACCGACGTTAGCGGAGGATATGGCTAAGAAAGACGGCGTCATCGAGATCGAAGGCTCTGTGGTTGAAGCTCTGCCCAACGCGATGTTCCGTGTTGAGCTGGATAACGGCCACAAGGTTCTCGCACACATCTCGGGCAAGATGCGTCAGCACTATATTCGAATCCTGCCTGAGGACCGAGTGGTAGTGGAACTGAGCCCCTACGACCTTTCCCGAGGTCGTATCGTCTACCGTTACAAGTAAACCCGAGATAAACGTCGCCCACCGGCGGCGTTTAAATCGTGTTCAAAGGGATAAATAGTTCCCCAACGTAAGTGAGGGAACCTCTTATCTCGCCAGTAATCAAGTTGCAATCAAAAGGAATGCGATGAAGGTCAAGCCGAGCGTTAAGCCGATCTGCGATAAGTGCAAGGTGATCCGCCGTCACGGTGTGGTCATGGTGATCTGCGAAAACCCGCGCCACAAGCAGCGCCAGGGCTAATCCCTAGCAGCTGACTTCATAACCGCCTACGGGCGGAATTGTCATAGGCACCGCTCCGAAGTAGCGTCCAATGTGGCGACTTCGGATACCTCCGGACTCAGAGGCCGGGGACCGGGACAGAACAACCCGGGCAGTGATGCTAAAGACCTCTGGAAAACAACAAGGAGAAGCCAGTATGGCACGTCTCGCTGGAGTTGATATTCCCCGCGAAAAGCGCGTGGAAGTTGCTCTCACTTACATCTACGGCGTGGGTAAGACCCGTGCACACGAAACCCTCGCTGCTACCGGCGTCAACCCTGACACCCGCGTCAAGGACCTGACCGACCAGGAGCTCGTGGCACTTCGTGACTTCATCGAAGGCAACTACAAGGTTGAAGGTGATCTTCGCCGCGAGGTTGCAGCTGACATTCGCCGCAAGGTCGAAATCGGCTCCTACCAGGGCCTGCGCCACCGCCGCGGCCTGCCGGTTCACGGTCAGCGCACCAAGACCAACGCACGTACCCGTAAGGGCCCGAAGCGTACCGTCGCAGGTAAGAAGAAGTAAGACACGTTGCTCTGTTGGGTATCTCTACCCGACCAACGTATTAGTAAACCTTTGTAGGAGAATCAAAAATGCCTCCCAAGACTCGCGCTGCGGCAGCTCGTAAGACCAACCGCCGCAAGGTTAGCAAGAACATCGTTGCTGGTCAGGCTCACATCAAGTCGACCTTCAACAACACCATCGTCTCCATCACCGATCCCACCGGTGCAGTGATTTCCTGGTCCTCCGCTGGCGACATGGGCTTCAAGGGCTCCCGTAAGTCCACCCCCTACGCCGCTCAGCTGGCTGCCGAGGCCGCTGCAAACCGCGCCAAGGAGCACGGCGTCCGCAAGGTCGACGTCTTCGTCAAGGGCCCCGGTTCCGGTCGCGAAACCGCAATCCGTTCCCTGCAGGCTGCAGGCCTCGAGGTCGGTTCGATTCAGGACGTTACCCCCGTTGCACACAACGGCTGCCGTCCTCCGAAGCGTCGCCGCGTCTAATTAGGTTTCGTCCTAATCCCTCGACGGGTACACTCCACGGAGCGTACCCGGAGAGCACAGACACCCGTCTGCTTCCTAAGATATGTTTTCCCCAACCTGTGGGCTCATATAGCGGAGCTCACCGAAAGGAAACAAAGTGCTCATTGCACAGCGCCCCACTCTGACTGAAGAGGTCGTAGCGCCCAACCGCTCGCGCTTCACCATCGAGCCTCTGGAGCCCGGTTTCGGCTACACCATGGGTAACTCCCTCCGCCGTACTTTGCTGTCCTCCATTCCTGGCGCCGCTGTTACCAGCGTCCGCATCGATGGTGTACTGCACGAGTTCAGCACTGTTCCCGGCGTGACCGAGGACGTCACCGAGATCATCTTGAACATCAAGAAGCTCTCCATCTCTTCTGAGAACGACGAGCCCGTCGTAGCCTACCTGCGCAAGCAGGGCGAAGGTGAACTGACCGCAGGCGACATTGAGGTTCCCGCTGGCGTGGAGATCCACAACCCGGACCTGCACCTGGCAACCCTGAACGCCTCGGCAAACTTCAACGCTGAGCTGGTTATTGAGCGTGGTCGCGGCTACGTGACCGCTGCACAGAACAAGGTCGGCGACGGTGAGATTGGCCGTATTCCGGTTGACTCCATCTACTCTCCGGTTCTGAAGGTCACCTTCAGCGTGAATGCGACCCGTGTTGAGCAGCGCACCGACTTCGACAGCCTGACCCTGGACGTCGAGACCAAGGAAGCCATCGCACCGCGTGACGCTGTTGCCTCTGCCGGCAGCACCCTGGTCGAGCTCTTCGGCCTGGCCCGCGAGCTGAACATTGCTGCTGAGGGTATCGAAGTTGGCCCGTCGCCCGCCGACGAGTCTATGGCCGCCGATCTGGCCCTGCCGATCGAGGACCTGAACATGTCCGTCCGCTCCTACAACTGCCTCAAGCGCGAGGGCATCCACACCGTGGGTGAGCTCGTGACCCGCAGCGAAGCTGACCTGATGGACATCCGTAACTTCGGTGCTAAGTCCATTGACGAGGTTAAGGCAAAGCTCACCGAGCTCGGCCTGGCCCTGAAGGATTCCCCTCCCGGTTTCGAGCCCGCCGCACGCCCGCTTGATGACGAAGACGGTTCCGGCGAATAATTTCGGCCGAATAGTTCACCCGGTTCCACCGGGATCAGTCAAACTTGATTCCCTAAGAGGCTCCGCTGCTGGGGCGTTAGGGAACGCAACTATGGAGATTTAACTATGCCTACTCCCACTAAGGGTCCCCGCCTCGGCGGTTCCCCGACCCACGAGCGCCACATGCTCAACAACCTGTCGGCGCAGCTGTTCCAGCACAAGCGCATCACCACCACCATGACCAAGGCAAAGCGCCTGCGTCCGGTGGCTGAGCGCTTCATCACCTTCGGTAAGAAGGGCGACCTGGCTGCTCGCCGTCGCGTGCTGCGTTCGATTGCCGACAAGTCCGTCGTGCACGAGCTCTTCACCGTCATTGCTCCCGCAATGGCAGAGCGCCCCGGTGGTTACACCCGCATCATCAAGATCGGTAACCGCAAGGGTGACAACGCTCCCATGGCTGTCATCGAGCTCGTGATGGAGCCCGTAGCATCCAAGGGCGCCGTTGCCGAGGCAACCAAGGTTGCTGAGAAGGCAGCAGAGGCTCCCAAGGCTGAGGCCCCCAAGGCTGAGGCTGCTGAGGGCCAGCCCGCCGGTTCCCACGCACCCCTGGAGTCCGGCGAGGCTCCCGAGGGCTTCGAGGTTAAGGGTAACGCCGACTCCATGAAGTACCACGTGCCCGGTTCCCGCTGGTACTCCAGCACCAAGGCTGAGATCTGGTTCGACTCCGCTGAGTCTGCAGAGGCTGCAGGTTACGCCCCCGCCGGTGGCGCAGCAGCTCAGAAGGTGTCCGAGTAATTCGGATTCCTCTGACGTAGGCCTAGCCTAAATATTGCCGATCCGCCGTCCGCTTCTGCGGGCGGCGGATCGGCGTATCTACATCTGACCGAAGCATCATGGAGCTACTTCCACGAACGTACCGACCGTCGAAAGGCATTTATGCTCAACGTATCAGAGGGCGTACCCAAAAATAGTTCCGTCGAAAGGCCCCTGCTGGCTGCACATCGCGTGCGCATTGATTGTGCCTACGACGGTTCGCTCTTCAGCGGCTGGGCGGCTCAGCCACACCTGGTTACTGTACAGGGTGTGCTCGAGAGCGCGCTGGAGCTTATTCTGCGTAGCCCGCATCGTGTGGTGGTTGCAGGTCGTACTGACGCCGGAGTGCATGCTGAGGCGCAGACCGTACACTGCGACTTGACCGAGGCTGATTGGGATCGTCTGAAGGGACGTACCGGGGATGACGACCCGGCCCCCGCGCTGGCACGCCGCCTGCAGGGTGCTCTGCGGCGTTGCCTCTACGACGCGGAGGAACACCTCGGCCTTCCGAAAAACCTGGCCGGTATTCTGCAGGGGGCGATTCAGGTGCACTCGGTAAGCGAGGTGCCTTTCGAATTTGACGCACGTTTTTCAGCCACGGGCCGCCGCTACGTGTACCGCATTGCTGACGGGAGCGCTAACGGCGTGAACCCCCTGCACCGCACCTACACCTGGGCTGTTACCGAGCCGCTGGATTGTAGGCAGCTCAACGAGGCCGCAACCCAGCTACTGGGCCTGCGAGATTTCCTTTCTTTCTGCAAACCGCGCGAGGGCGCGACCACGATTCGTGAGCTACGGGAGCTGAGCTTTAGCCGCAACGATAGCGGGATCATCGAGGTGCGGGTAGTTGCCGACGCTTTTTGCCACCACATGGTGCGTTCCCTCGTCGGCGCCCTGGTACTGTACGGTACGGGTAGGCGCGATGCGGCTTGGCTGCGTGAGCGGATTGAGAATCCCGGGCGCGAGGCGTCGCTGACTCTGGCACCTCCGCATGCCTTGGCTCTGGCGGAGATTTACTACCCGCATCCCGAGCTTTACGGAACGCAGGCTGAGAGGGCTCGCTCTCGTCGTGAGGAAAGTGAGCTGACCTAGCAATGACGTTCAACGCAGGGGAGGGAAAGAGAGGGAGAGGGACCTTCACCTGGCCGCCGGGCCCTAAGCACCTCCATTCGAATTACACGGATGGAATTTAAAACGTGTTTTAAGCCAAAAACCCCGATTTTTAAGGTGAAGGCGGTGGATTAAGGCCGTCCCGTCCTGTATAGTCTTGATATGTTGTGCGTGTTCTACCCGAGCGCGCTCTAACCGCTGTCTAGTTGCAGGACGTTAAGGCGGTCTAGAGTACGGGCAGAACGGGCGGCAGCTCGGTCCTCACCCGGGTGTTCGTCATGCACGTAAGTAAAAGGCGCGATACCCAACTAAGCGCCGTATGTACATTTCGAGACAAAGGCCAATATTTTGCGCACTTATACTCCTAAGCCCGGCGAAGTCGAGCGCCAGTGGCACGTCATTGACGCCACCGACGTTGTTCTCGGCCGCCTCGCAAGCCAGACCGCTATCCTGCTGCGCGGTAAGCACAAGCCGACTTTTGCTCCCCACGTTGACACCGGTGACTTCGTTATCATCGTGAACGCTGAGAAGGTCGCCCTGACCGGTGCAAAGCTCGAGCAGAAGCGTGCATACCGCCACTCGGGTTACCCCGGCGGTCTGAAGTCCGTGAACTACGCAGAGCTGCTTGAGACCAACCCCGTTCGCGCGGTTGAGAAGGCTGTCAAGGGCATGCTGCCCAAGAACAAGCTTGCTGCACAGCAGCTCAAGAAGCTGAAGGTCTACGCTGGCCCCGAGCACCCGCACGCGGCACAGCAGCCCAAGACCTACGAATTCAACCAGGTCGCCCAGTAATTCGGGCCTACGAGAAACAATAGGAGAAATCGTGGCTCAGAACGAAGAGCTGATCGTAGTCGAGGAAGAGCTGACCAGCTACACCTCGGAGTCCGCTGCTCCCGCAGCGGCTAAGGCAGCACGCCCGGCCCTGACTGTTGCAGGCGCAGCAGTTGGTCGCCGCAAGGAAGCAGTGGCACGCGTTCGCGTTGTGCCCGGTTCCGGCAACTGGACCATCAACGGCCGTAGCCTGGACGACTACTTCCCCAACAAGCTGCACCAGCAGGACGTCAACCAGCCCTTCAAGCTCCTCGAGCTTGAGGGCGCATACGACGTCATCGCACGCATCAACGGTGGTGGCCCCTCCGGCCAGGCAGGTGCTCTGCGCCTGGGTATCGCTCGTGCACTGAACGAGATCGACCGCGAGAACAACCGCCCCGCACTGAAGAAGGCTGGCTACCTGACCCGTGACGCACGCGTCATTGAGCGTAAGAAGGCTGGTCTTAAGAAGGCACGCAAGGCTTCGCAGTTCTCCAAGCGTTAATCGCTGGTTTTCACGAAGCGTTACGCCCCGTCTCTCCCTAGAGAGCGGGGCGTTTTGCGTACCCGGATTGAACTCTGAGAACTGGGGGAGGAACTGGGGTCTCGTCTGCTCCACCGAGAGCTCTCGGACGATTTCCTCTCTAGGGTATAGGGTGCCCCTAACTGTTACGTTTGTTCATCGAAGAGCACACCGGTAGAGTTAAAGAGTCAAAGCAGACAGGAAGAAAAGAGTACTCATGGCAGAGCAGAATCCCTCCACCCAGCCCGAAGAGAAGGCAGTGGAGGCTCCTCAGACTGAATCCCACCACCACGTAGCTGAAGGCGCACACGCACACACCGGTTCTGAGAAGAAACAAGCCATCAAGGAAGCCCTGAAGCCCCAGGCACGCCGCACCTCCGTTGTCGAGGACTACTCGGCAGAGCTGGACGAAATGGCTTCCCTTACCCGCGCCCTCGGCAAGGACAAGAAGGACGACGAAACCTCGCAGGCATGGAAGAAGGGCTACCCCTACGACACCAAGCTCAGCCGTAAGGCATACGAGAAGGAAAAGCGCGCCCTGCAGATTGAGCTGCTGAAGCTGCAGCTCTGGGCGAAGTCCACCGGTCAAAAGATTCTGATTATCTTCGAAGGCCGCGACGCAGCAGGTAAGGGCGGCTCCATCAAGCGCTTCACCGAGCACCTGAACCCCCGTGGCGCTCGCGTTGTGGCGCTGGAGAAGCCGACCGACATCGAGCAGACCCAGTGGTACTTCCAGCGTTACATCAAGCACCTGCCCTCCGGCGGCGAAATCGTCCTGATGGACCGCTCCTGGTACAACCGTGCCGGTGTTGAGCGCGTGATGGGTTACTGCACCCAGGCACAGTACTTCGAGTTTATGCGCGAAGTTCCGGACCTGGAGCGCATGCTGGTGAACTCCGGTATCCACATCATCAAGTTCTGGTTCTCCGTCACCCGCGAAGAGCAGCTCGCACGCTTCACCTCCCGCCGTACCGACCCGGTTCGCCAGTGGAAGCTTTCCCCCACCGACCTGGCATCCCTGGACAAGTGGGACGACTACACCGCGGCAAAGGAAGCAATGTTCTTCTACACCCACACCGGTGACGCCCCCTGGACCGTTATCAAGTCCAACGACAAGAAGCGCGCACGTCTGGAAGCAATGCGTTACGTGCTCTCCCAGTTCGACTACCCCTCCAAGGACGAGGCAGTCGTGGGCGAGCTCGACTCGCTGATCGTTCGCTCCGCATCCGACGTTTTTGAGGATGAGTCTGGCGACTCGCCCGACGGCTTCCCCGTCGTCAAGTAACCGGCACATCGGTCTAAAAGGCTGAGGTGTTGCCCTCATCGGTGCGAACCTTCGGGAAAGCCTTTAGCCGCAATCCGTACCATACTGCACATAGAATGTCCGTTCCCGTTCCCTTATGGGTCGTGAACGGACATTCTGTTGTGCGAGGAGAGGAAGTAGCTCTTAAGCATCTATCGAGATGACGAAAGGAACTTCCGCTCTAGTTTGGGGCTGAGAAGCAACTACGAACGCACTGAAAATCACTATCTCATCTCGAAAAAATGCGGTGTATGGGCGCGGAGAAACTTACGCGCATCGTAAAATAAAAGGGTGACTGAACGACTTTTTGGAACCGACGGCGTACGCGGTCTGGCAAACGATGTAATTACCCCCGCCCTCGCTATGGAGCTCGCTCAGGCGGCCTCTATTGTGCTGGGTTTTGACACGGTAGAAGAGGGCGTACGTCCCCGTGCCGTGATTGCAAATGACTCCCGATCCTCTGCAGACTTTATCGTCTCTGCGATGAAGGCTGGTTTCGCTAGCGCAGGCGTTGACGTGCTGGATGCCGGTATCGTCCCCACCCCCGCAGCAGCCTACCTGGTGGCGCACACCGGTGCCGACTTCGGCGTGATGATTTCTGCATCGCACAATCCCGCAGCGGACAACGGCATTAAGTTCCTGGCCCGTGGCGGTCAGAAGCTGGAGGACTCCGTTGAGGACGCTATCGAGCGCGTCTACCGCGAGAAGGCCTTCCGCTACCCGACCGGTGGCGCTGTGGGCACCGTCAAGCCCCTGGAAAACGGTACCGAGGCCTACGTGAAGCACCTGGTCTCTACCCTCTCTGAGGACAAGCCCCTGGCCGGTCAGAAGATTGTTCTGGACTGCGCAAACGGTGCGGCCTACGCGGCATCTCCGGCTGCTTTTGAAGCACTGGGCGCCGAGGTCATTGCCCTGGCTGTTAATCCCGACGGTACCAACATCAACGACGGCGTGGGCTCCACCCACCCCGAGAAGCTGCAGGCAGCCGTGGTTGAGCACAGCGCGAACCTCGGTATTGCGCACGACGGCGACTCCGACCGCTGCCAGGCAGTGGACGAGAAGGGCAACCTGGTGGATGGCGACCAGATTATGGCAATTCTTGCCGTTGCCGCCAAGCGCGAAGGCAAGCTCGCCAAGGACACCCTGGTTGCAACCGTGATGAGTAGCCTGGGCCTGGAACTGTACCTGCGCGAGCACGGCATTAACCTTGAGCGCACCGCCGTGGGTGACCGCTACGTCCTCGAGTCGATGCGCGAGCACGGCTACAACCTGGGCGGCGAGCAGTCCGGCCACGTTATCATGAGCGACTACGCCACCACCGGTGACGGCGTGCTGACCGGTATTCAGCTGGCCGCAGAGGTGGCTCGTAGCGGCCAGACTCTTTCCGAGCTGGCAGCCCGCATGCAGCCCACCCCGCAGCGCCTGATCAACGTCAAGGGCGTTGACCGTGCGGCGGTCAAGACCAACGAGGCACTCGCCACCGCCGTGAGCGAGGCTGAAGGCGTACTGGGTGAGAGCGGCCGCGTGCTGCTGCGTGCATCCGGCACCGAGCCTCTGGTTCGCGTGATGGTTGAAGCTGCAACCCAGGAACAGGCCGATGAGGTTGCTCAGCAGCTGGCTGACGTCGTGGCTAAGGAACTGGCACTCTAAACGTATTCTCTTCCGGCGCGAAGACCGGAATGGAGGATAGAGAAAGGGCTGGGAAGGTAACACCTTCCCAGCCCTTCTTCGTTATCTTGGGCGGGGGAGGGGGGACGAGGATACGGAAAACCCCCGTATCCACAGGGGATACGGGGGTCTAAAAAATTAGTGGTAGAGAGCAGAGAAATTACTTCTTTGCCAGAGCGTCGCGGATCTCCTTCAGGAGGTCAAGCTCGGTCTCTTCCTTTTCAATAGCCTCGTCTTCAGCCTTCTTCTTAGCCAGCGCGAGTTCAGTCAGCTTCTGAGTGGGCACAACAACTGCGAAGTACACAGCAACTGCAATCAGGATGAAGTTGACAATAGCGGTCAGGAACACGCCAACCTTGATCTGGCCGAAGACCAGGAAGTTGTCGAAGTTGGGGGAGCCAACCAGCATGGAGATAGCCGGCATCAGGACGGCCTGGACAAGCGAGGTCACCACAGCGGTGAAGGCGGTACCCATGATCAGACCAACTGCGAGGTCGATGACGTTACCGCGGATTACAAAATCTTTAAAACCCTTAAGCATGAGATATAGAATAGCGGCTAATCGATGTTTAAAATAACAATTTGTGGGAAAATTTTCGCCGTAAAGTATGTGTTTTTCTTCACATTGCAAGATTGAGGGGCTCAACCTTAAGGTTTGAGTCACACTAAATGGGGATAGAGGGCCCTGGAGGCTGCAAATAAGCCGTTTGGGAGTTTAAATATGTATCAAAAATACCGAATTAAAACCGGTTGATTTCTCCCTTTGAGCGGGAAAGTGGAAACTCAGTAGGTACCAAAAATGGAAGCATCTATGAGGCATAATCGGGGGCTGCGCCGGTTCCCAAGAACTCCTCCAAGGTGCCGGCGCCGGATACCGTGTATTGCGCGGCAAGGTCCTTCCCCAGGTAGCGGTAATGCCAGGGCTCAAAGAGGTAGCCCGTAATGGCCTGCTGACCCTTGGGGAAACGCAGGATAAACCCATAGTTCGGGGCGTTCTTCGCCAGCCAGCGTCCGGCCCGGGTGTCTTCGTAGCACTCCTCCAGGCGACATCCCTCGGGGGAAGAAAAATCGATGGCAAGGCCCGTCTGGTGCTCCGAATAACCGGGACGGGCCGAAAGCTGATCCGCCAACCGCTGGCCGTTGACCGAAACCCAGTGCTGATAGGTCTGTTGCTGCACCGCGTAGGAGCGGTACGCGCTCGAGACCGTGAGGGTGACGCCCTCGGCCTTGGCCGCATCCATCATGGTGCGCGCGGCCCGCGCGGCCTCTGCCCGCAATTGTTGACCCTCGAAATCCACGAGGTCGTTCGGCTCCCAATCTATCTGGGCGAAGGGGCGCATCTTATTCACCATGCAACGCAAAGACTCGGGCGATGACTCCACGCTCGGACGAGCAGCCGCCAGAGAGGCAGAGGCAGTCTGCGATTCTGACGGAGAACCGCTCGGCGTTGCGCTCGGAGAATCCGACAGCGTGGCGCTCTCGGTTGGGGTAGCGGAGCCTTCAGCAGGTGCAGAAGAGGCAAGGGGAGAAACGCTCGGCGACGAGGCAGGGGAAGAACCCGTAGAAGACGCAGAAGAGCCCTCGGAGCCCCGGGTGCCACAGGCGGCCAGCAGGGCCGCACCGGCAGACCCCAACGCCACGCTCAGAGCGGCGCGGCGGGTCATGATGCTGTTGTGAAAAGGCGAAGAGTGGTGATGATGCGGGTGCGGTCCCACGGTAGCTCCTGAAGATAACTATTCGTACGTATTGTGTTAGGCGGGGTGGACTAATTCTTGCGCAAAAGAACCTGATCCACCGTATGCTCCGGACCTTTCTGAAGAATAAGGTGGGCGCGAGCGCGGGTGGGCAATATATTTTGTACGAGGTTTGGCTCGTTCACGCTTTTCCAAATACCCGTTGCTACCTCAACGGCCTGCTCGTCATTAAGCTCGGCATATCGCTTGAAATAAGACTCGGGATTCGTAAAAGCGGAAGAACGCAAGGCCAGAAAACGGTCGACGTACCAACGCTCAATATCCTCGGTGCGCGCATCCACGTAAATGGAAAAATCAAAGAAATCGCTGAGGGTCAGATCGGAGGTTTCCGGGCCCTCCGCGTGCGAAGGAGCCAGGACATTCAGACCCTCGAGGATAAGGACATCCGGGGCGGTTACCTCAATGCGCTCGTCGGGGATGATGTCGTAGTACAGATGCGAATACTTCGGTGCCGTGACACGCTCAGCACCCGCCTTGACCCTAGAAACGAACTCCAGCAGGGCTCGACGATCGTAGGACTCCGGGAATCCCTTGCGGTGCATGATGCCGCGTCGCTGCAACTCCGCCTTGGGGTATAGAAATCCGTCCGTCGTCACCAGCTGAACGTTTGGAGTGGAGGGCCAGCGGCTCAAAAGCGCTTGTAGGATGCGTGCCGTGGTTGATTTTCCCACGGCGACCGAGCCCGCCACGCCGATAATAAACGGTACCCTGCGCTGGGACAGATGCAGAAAATCATTCGTCATGTGGTTCAGGGAAGACGCCGCGGTGACGTAGAGGTTCAGAAGACGTGAAATAGGCAGATAGATACGCTGAACCTCCTCGAGGTCAACTGTTTCGCCCAGGCCGCGCAGGGACTCAATCTCCTCTGCGCTGAGGGGAACGGAAATCTCATCGGCCAGGTGCGACCAGCGAGAGCGGTCGAGACGCATAAAGCGGTCATCGCCGGAAAAATACGGTGCGGAGCTCATTTATACAAGTGTACGAACTTTGCGTCCACGGGGAAAATACAATCGGATAAAACCCGGCAAAAGGGAAGCGTAAAGAAATAAGGGAGGGCGCAGCAAAAGAGAATAAAAGACGCGTTAGAAAAATAGCTCCCAGCGTGACGAATAACAGATTTTCACCCTGCGCGGATAACCTGGACCATGGGATAAACTTATAGCATGTGTGGAATCGTAGGATATGTAGGTCTGGGCTTTGACCCGGACGGTAACAAGTTTGACCACGACGCATATGACGTGGTCCTCGAAGGTCTGCGCCGCCAGGAATACCGCGGCTACGACTCTGCCGGCGTGGCACTCGTGTGCCCCGACGGCATCGTATTCCGTAAGAAGGCTGGTAAGCTCCTGAACCTTGAGAACGAGGTCAAGGAACACCCCCTGCCTGACTCCCAGATTGGTATCGGTCACACCCGTTGGGCAACCCACGGTGGACCCACTGACAACAACGCTCACCCCCACGTTGTCGACAACGGCCGCCTCGCCGTCGTCCACAACGGTATTATCGAAAACTTCGCAGAACTGCGTGCCGAACTGCTCGCCGAAGGCGTAGAGTTCGCATCTCAGACCGACACCGAGGTAGCTGCAGCAACCATCGCAAGCATCTACAACAAGCTCGGCACCGGTGACCTCACCGAGGCAGTACGCGTAGCATCCAACCGCCTCGAAGGTGCATTCACCATCCTGGCTATCCACGCCGACCACCCGGACCGCGTTGTGGCAACCCGCCGCAACTCCCCGCTGGTTATCGGCCTGGGCGAGAACGAGAACTTCCTCGGCTCTGACGTCTCCGCGTTCATCGACTACACCAAGGAAGCCGTGGAGATGGGTCAGGACCAGATCGTGACCATCACCGCAACCGACTACTCGATTATCGACTTCGAGGGCAATCCCGCAGAGGGTAAGCCCTTCCACATCGAGTGGGACGCAGCCGCAGCCGAAAAGGGCGGCTACAACTCCTTCATGGAGAAGGAAATCCACGAGCAGCCGACCGCCGTTGAGCAGACCCTCATGGGCCGCCTCGACGAGAATGGTAATCTGACCCTCGACGAGCTGAACATCGACGACTCGGTGCTGCGCTCGATTGACAAGATCATCGTGGTTGCTTGCGGTACCGCCGCATACGCGGGCCAGGTGGCACGCTACGCCATCGAACACTGGTGCCGTATCCCCACCGAGGTTGAGCTCGCCCACGAGTTCCGCTACCGCGACCCGATCGTGAACGAGAAGACCCTGATTGTGGCCCTCTCGCAGTCTGGCGAAACCATGGACACCCTGATGGCCGTGCGCCACGCACGCGAACAGGGCGCAAAGGTTATCTCCATCTGCAACACCCACGGTTCGACCCTGCCCCGCGAATCCGACGCCGCGCTGTACACCCACGCCGGCCCCGAAATCGCAGTGGCCTCGACCAAGGCGTTCCTGGCACAGATTACCGCAGCATACCTGCTCGGCCTGTACCTGGCACAGCTGCGCGGCAACAAGTACAAGGACGAGATTGCTTCGATCCTCTCTGAGTTGCAGCAGATGCCCGAGAAGATTCAGAAGGTCATCGACAACGACGCACCGGTTAAGGAACTGGGCGTGGAGATGAAGGATGCCTCCTCCGTCATCTTCCTCGGCCGCCACGTGGGCTTCCCCGTTGCTATGGAGGGCGCACTCAAGCTCAAGGAGATCACCTACATCCACGCTGAAGGCTTCGCCGCTGGCGAGCTCAAGCACGGCCCGATCGCTCTGATTGACGAGGGTCAGCCCGTGATTATTGTGGTTCCCTCCGCAAGCGGACGCGACTCCCTGCACGGCAAGGTCGTCTCCAACATCCAGGAGGTGCGCGCTCGCGGCGCCTTCACCATCGTCATTGCTGAGGAAGGCGACGAGGCAGTCAAGCCCTACGCAGACCGCCTCATCACCGTCCCGGCATGCCCCTCGCTGCTGCAGCCGCTGCTGGCCACCGTGCCCCTGCAGATCTTCGCATGCGCACTGGCAGAAGCTAAGGGCCTGGACGTTGACCAGCCGCGTAACCTCGCAAAGTCAGTGACCGTGGAGTAATCACACGGCTCGAACGTTGCTCGATTGGGCGGTGGTTGAGTTCCCTAGGGAACTCAACCACCGCCCTTTGCATTTATCCGAATGACGAGTACAAGACAACGCGCAGAGTAACCGAACAGGAACGTCAGGAGATTTGAAACGCGTCATATTTGACGCTTAGCCGCACAGAAGCGTGGAAGCTCGCTAGACTTAAAACAAGAGAAGCCGCAACGACCGCGGCCGTAGTACCCGCCAAGGGAAGGTGTACCTCATGATCATGGGAATCGGCGTAGATACCGTCAATATTGAGCGTTTCGAACGGATCATCACCGAAACGCCGGCCTTCATACGCCGCATTTTCACCCCCAACGAGCGAAGCCGTAACGTGCGTTCCCAAGCTGTGCGATTCGCCGCCAAGGAAGCCGTCGCCAAGGTTCTCGGAGCGCCCGCCGGGCTCAACTGGCAGGACTGCGAGGTCGCCACCGCCGAAAGCGGGCAGCCCTACCTCATCATTCGCGGTACTATCGCCGACCGCGCTCGAAAGCTCGGGATTAACCGCATCCACCTTTCACTCACCCACGATGAGCCCATGGCTATTGCCATCGCTACCGCAGAGTATCTGAGCGACGCCGAACTGGAGCACCTGCGGAAGTTCAACCCCGAAAGCTACCGGCTCAGCGTCATCACCGAAACCTCCGCTGACGAGGGGTAGAAGAGGATTCTTCGCGCCATCGTTTAGCCGCAGGTCCCACCCGCCGCGCCCCGCGGCACCCCGGTCCATCCGCCGCCACTAAGGAGACAGCAATGAAGCTTATCTACACCGCATCCCAGATTCGTGAAGCGGAAAAGCCCTACATCGAGGCACCCGACTACGACGGCTACCTCATGCAGCGTGCCGCCGACGCGGTCGCTACCGAAGCCATTGGCCTGCTCGATGGCCGACAGGGAGCCTCCGTACTCCTGCTCGTTGGCCCGGGCAACAACGGATCTGACACCGTTTACGCCGGCGCTCGGCTGAGCGCTAACGGGCACCGTGTGGACGCCGTGGTCTTCGAACCCAGCGAAAAGAACCTAGAGCTTATCGCCCGTGAGGGCGGCGAAGGCACGCGGGTGCTCGACCCCGCCAAAGCCCTGGAACAGGTGAAGGAATACGACCTCATCATTGACGGCATCCTCGGAACTGGCTCGAGCGGCGCCATGCGAGGAGAAGCGGGGGAGTTCCTGCGTACCCTGCGCGCAACCCAGAAGAAGGGCCGCCTCGGCCGAGTGCTTGCCGTTGACACCCCCTCTGGTATCGACAACAACCGAGGGACCGTTCACGAACCCGTTCTACGCGCTGACCGCACCGTCACCTTCATCGGCCGTAAGCTACCGCTCGGAACCGTTCACAGCGAGCACGCCGGCGACGTTAAGCTCTACACCCTGGGTGTGCCGGAAGCCCTCAACCGCTTCAAGCCCGCCATGCGCGTCATGGAACGACAAGACTTCCGCGATACCCTCGAGGTCCCCAACGCCCACTCTCATAAGTACACCCGCGGGGTGCTCGGTATGCTCACCGGAAGCCTCGAGTATCCGGGGGCGGCCCTGATGAGCGTGCGCGCCGCGCTCAATTGCGGCGTGGGTATGGTACGTTTTGGCACGAACTCCCACGAGCTACGCCAGCTCATGATTGCCCACAACCCCGAGGCCGTCTACTTCTCCGGAACCCCCGCAGTGCAGCGGGTGACCGTATGGGCCGGTGGCTCCGGATCCGGCCACGACTCGCTGGATAAGAACCGCTACCTACTGCACGCGCCGGAGCCGGCCATCCTGGATGCCGGTGCCTGCGACCTGGCCGCTGAATACCTGGCCACCGGTAAGCGCCTCGGACCCCACAAGATTCTGACCCCGCACGCCGGCGAGCTTGAACGCTTCCTGCGTATCGTGCACGAGGTTGCTCCCAGTGATTGGGAGGCTCATCTGGGGGATGCTATCGTGCCCAGCCGCCGCGATATCGACGCCGAACCCTTCCGCTGGGCGCGTGCCGCCTCCGAGCTCTCCGGCGCAACCGTCATGCTCAAGGGCGGATACACGATTATCGCGGCCCCCAACGGCGCCACCTACAGCGTGGCCGGCGGAACCCCCTGGCTGGCCACCGCCGGTAGCGGAGATACCCTAACCGGTATCTACGGCGCTCTGCTGGCCCAAACCATTGCAGTGCTCAACGCCGGCGACGAGCCCATCGAGGTGTGCACCTACTCCGCAGTGGGCGCCCTCGCCGTCTACCTGCACGGTCAGGCCGCCCGAGCCAGCGTCACCGGAAATACCGCAGACCCCCTGGATGGGCCCGCACCCGCCACTCGAGTGGCTCAGATGTTGCCGGAGGTAATCGCACGACTCCTCGCGGATTAGGGAAAGAATCTCCCGCGCGGCCCACTGCCTAAACGATTGAGGCTTTCAATCGCAGCATGAATACGGCAGATAAACGCAGAAGGGGCGTGAACCCGTTGGGTTCACGCCCCTTCGACGCATTTACGTATCGGCGTGCGATGCTCGAGATGCCTGTGCCGGGACAACCTCTCTAGAGCGGCATACACACCGGTGGGAAAACCCACGGCGTACCTTAGTACGCGCCCTCCTTCGCAAAGACCGCACGAACGGTGCGCAGGAGAATGATGAAGTCGCCGGTCAGCGACCAGTTCTCAACGTAGTAGAGGTCCAGGCGAACCGACTCTTCCCAAGAGAGATCGCTACGACCCGACACCTGCCACAGGCCCGTAATACCGGGCTTCACCAGCAGGCGACGGTACGCGATATCCTCGTACTGCTCGACCTCTTCCACCAGCGGCGGACGGGGGCCCACCAGCGACATATCGCCGATGAACACGTTCCACAGCTGGGGCAGCTCGTCAATCGAGTACTTGCGGATGAACTTACCAATAGGGGTAATACGCGGGTCATCCTTCATCTTGAAGAGCACGCCGTTACCCTCGTTTTGCGCCATGAGACGCTTCTTAACCTCTTCCGCATCGGTGCGCATGGAACGGAACTTCACCATCTTGAACAGCTCACCGTTCAGACCCACACGGTTCTGAAGGAAGAAGACCGGGCCGCCATCACGCTTAACCAGCAGAGCAACCACCAGGAACAGCGGAGAGAGCAGAATCAGACCCAGGCCCGAAGCAATGACGTCCACGGAGCGCTTGAAGAAGGCCGACAAGCCGGTGATGCGCGGGGTCGACACGTGCACCAGCGGCAGGCCGTTCAGCGGCTGCATATGCATACGGGGGCCGGCGATATCGGTCGTAGCGGGAGCCATAATCAGTGAGATGTGGGCGTCCGCGAGCTTCCAACCCAGCAGACGCACCTGATCCGGGCTCAGGTGATGACCGTTCGTAACGGCGACCATATGAATGTCGTTCTCGCGGATGGCATCCATAATATCGGCCGGGGAGGTGCTGTAACCGAGCACCGGAATCGGAGCGCCGGCCACGGTGGTGCCGGGGGTGAAACCGGGCAGATAGAACGCTGCGGGGGAGAGGCCGGAAGCAACCACGCCCTCCAGGTTCTTGTACAGGTGCTGACCGGTCGTCACATCGGAAATAATCATGACGCGGGTTAGCGCGCGACCGCGGATACGGGAACGCACCAGGCCCTGACGAATCATCCAACGCTCGATGAGCAGGAAGAGAAGGCCCAGCGGGTAAGCAATCAGCAAGTACATGCGGGTGACGTCAACCTTGAGGAAGAACGCCAGAATAATAAGCCCGCAGAAGAAGTATGTGGTACCGCGAGTGATGAGGCGGTACTCCTCGGTGCCGAAGCCCATGATGCGCAGGCTACGAGAGCCATTGAGCTGGAGGATAACCCACCAGCCGATAATCATGCCGAAGCCCAGGAAAATGTAATCCAGAGCGGGCACTCGGCCGTCCAGAACGTTAATGGGCCAGACATTCACGTAGGGCAGGTCTGCGTTTTCTAGGCCGAATCGAATAAGGTGGGCAGCGAGAACCGCCAGGGTGATGGATGCAAAATCACCCAGGTAGAGGGCACGCTGAACCTTCGGGTGCCAGCTTCGCTTAACAACGAAGTCTGCGCCCCACATTTTTTTGAGACGATCTTGTACTTTCAACGGTGTAATCTTCCCCGGAAATTTGTCCTGTGCTGCGGACAGAGAGCGGCGAATAGGCACATTTACCCCTAAATATCGGTGCAAGGAGCCGTATTCTTATCTTTGTCTGTTGAATGAGTGAACAGTAACCGTGCTGAGTAAACAATGGCAGGGATTACGGTAAAGGCGCTGGTGAGGCGCCTAATGGAGCGTTATATCGAGCCAGAAGCACAATAACGTGTTCCGTAAACTATTCTACGGGTTTATGGGTCTTCCGTCCCGAAGAACGATAGCGATATCTGTCGCCTATAGTGATGAAATCAATCACAGAGGGTGAAAGATGTATAAGCTTTCTCGACTAGGAGATAACCAAATGATGGACGCTATATTTGATACCCGCGTGCATCTTTCCTGCGGGGATTCTCAGAACAGCGTAAAAGCCCGTTCGCGGTAGGTCGAGTACGAGGAATAGTGACAACAAACGATACCCCGGACCTCGCGAGGCGGTAACCTGCGAATCCAGGGTATCGAGTTACACACGGCAGCCCGACCAGCGGGGTAAACCATGACGAAAACGGCGAGAACCTCCTAGGGGCGCTCGAGGCCCGCGCGGTCCAGGATGAAATCAATCATCGGCTCGTAACGGCGCGGCGGAACGTTATCGTCCATCGGCACGCACACCGGCAGATCCCCCTGCTCCGCGGCCACGAACAGGCCCGGATCGTTGCAATCGGCGATACCAATCGTCAGCAGCTTGCGAGTCGACGAGGCGTAGCCGGCCATGCCGTGATCGGAAACCACCAGGTCGGGGACCACACCGCGGGCCTGCAGCTGGTCCAGGGCGATGCGCATCGGGCCGGGGAAGTGCGTGTGCTGCAGGTTGCCGTACTGCTCGAACATCACGACGTCCATAATCTGGCGGACATCGCCGTCCAGGAAACGCTCGCCCTCTTCAATCTGAAGGACCTCGGCACCCGCGGCACGGGCCGCCGCGGCCAGCACCGCATAAATCGGGAAAAGGCCCGCCGGGTGACCGGTCGCAAACAGGATACGGGAGCCGGAGCGCACCGCATCACCGAAGATACGGGCGTACTCCTCCAGGGCGCTGATGCACTGCTCCGCACCGATCGTGTCCTGGCCGTGTGTGTGGGAGCGGTCGGGGTTCAGACCGGCGAGGCGAACCATCACCTCAAACACAGAGTCGTAGTCCCAATCGCGGGTCCACTGCACGCCAAACTCGAGGTGCTCGTTGCCGTCAAGGAAACCCTGAATATGGTCCAGGTTGTTTTCGCGGGGGGTTGCCACCTCGCCGGTAATGCGGGCGGAGTCCAGGTAAGCGGCGAATTCATCGCGGCTCATGGAGAAGGACATGAAAGCTCCTTTGGGGAATTGGTGGAAGTAGAAAAGTCGAGGGTGATGTAAGCTTCGCGAAGCGGCTATGTTTCAGCGGGCCGAGGCACCGGCACAGCGGTCTCGTAGACGTCCAGAGTCTTGCGGGCCGTGGATTCCCAGCTCATCGAGCGGGCGCGGGCCGCCGCGTTCGCCCCCAGGGAGTGGCGCAGGTACGGGGCGCGCACGAGGCGTTCGATAGCCACCGCCCAGCGTTCGGCGGTGCGGGGCGCCACAAGCAGACCCGTACGGTGGTTTTCCACGGCAAAACGCAGGCCGTCAACGTCGGAGGCGAGGACCGCCGCACCGCAGGCCTGCGCCTCCAGAGCGACCAGGCCAAAGGTCTCAGACGAGGAAGGACAGGCCACGATGTCGGCACTGCGGAAGACGCGGGCGAGCTCCTCCGGCGGTACCGGATCCTTCAGTCGAACCTGATCGGCGAGGCCGAGCTCGGCGGCGCGCTCCAGCAGACGCTGCTCGTAGTCCGACTCGGAACGGCCAATAATATCGAGCTCCACCTGGAGGTCCCGGGGGAGCAGGGCGAGCGCCTCCACGAGCAGGTGCGGCCCCTTCAACGGCTGGGGTCGGCCGGCAAACACGATGCGGCACCGGGTCTCGGAGGTGTCGTGATCGGGGTGAACGCCGGGGAGCGGGCGGAAGATGTCGGTATCAACTCCCGGGGTGATAATGCTGATTCGCCCGGAGAGGCTCGGGTGGCTTTGCGCCAGTTCCTCGGCCTCCAGCGGGGTGTTCACAATGTACCCGTCCACGAAGGCCGGTAGCCGGTTCTCGATGCTGTGGCGAATACGCGGTTCGGGGGGTTCGCCCGGGCCGCGCCGCGCATCCTTGGCGGCCGCGGTGGTGTGCGGGGTGAAGAAAATTGCGACGGCCCTGGTCGAGAGGCGATGCTCGCCGGAACCATCGGAGCTACCGGAGTCGTCGGCTCCGTTGGGAACCCGCCCGGGAAAGAGCCTGCGGCTCCACGCGCCCTCTGCCTGCACCGCAGCCCAGCCGGAGAGCCAATAGTGCGCGTGAATCACATCGGGAACATTCATGGCCTGGGCGACGCAGGATTGGGCGAAGTCCTCCAGGTATTCGGCAAGGTCGTTCTTTGTCGCTTCGCGCGCCGCGGGAACGTCAATGTAGTGACGTACCAGGCGCGAACCCCACTCGGGGTCCTCGACGTGCGCCCGTTCGGGAGCCTGCGGGGTGCGGTTCAGCGTAAAAACCTCGACCTTCAGCTGAGGATTGATGGTGAGCATGGCCCGCACGGACTGCGCGATGTAGACGTTCATGCCGCCCGCATCCCCGCTACCGGGCTGTGCAAAGGGGTCGGTGTGCATAGAGTACACGTGAACCGTTCGGATTGCCTCGGGGCTACTCATCGACGCTTTCCTCTCTATAGCACAGCGCAAAGACCTACCCGCCTAGTGTATCGCGACAGGACTTTCACACGTCGGGAGGTCTAGAATTTAGTACAGACCGGCCGCCTCACGGCGGCCCACGAAAGAACCCACCACGAGAAAGACCTCGACGGACATGACCCACCCCTCCGAGCAACAGGCCGCACCGCTGTACTGCCCGCCCTGCACCCCCGAGCGTGAGGAACGCACCGCGTACATTGACCTCGACGCCATCGAGCACAACGTGCGCCGCCTCAAGGAGCTGATTGGCCCCCGCGTGCTCATCGCCATCGTCAAGGCGGACGCCTACGGCCACGGTGCCTACCCGGTGGCTCGTTCCGCCCTGGCCGCCGGCGCCGACATGCTCGGTCTCGTGCACGTCAACGAGGCCCTGGAGCTGCGTGCCGACGGTATCGAAGCCCCCCTCATCGCCTGGCTGCACACCCCCTCCACCGACTTTGACGCGGCCCTGCGCGAGGGCGTTCGCCTGGGCGTCTCCGGCTGGGACCTGGAGGCGGTTGCCGCCGCCGCCGAACACACCGGCGAGCGTGCCATCGTGCACCTGGCGGCTGACACCGGCCTGGGCCGCAACGGCGCCACGGTCGAAGAGTGGCCGGCCCTCGTGGCCCGCGCCGCCCAGCTGGAACGCGAGGGCCTGGTCCGCGTGGAGGGAATCTTCAGCCACCTGGCCGTGGCCGACGAACCCCTCCGCTCCGAAACCGCGGAGCAGCTGAAGGTTCTAGAGGGCTTCGTCGCCCGGGCGAAGGATGCGGGTTTGACTCCCGAGCTCGTGCACCTGGCTAACTCTCCCGCAACCCTGACCGCCGCCCTGGACGGCTGGCAGGCCGATGAGAGCCTGCTCGTCGACGGCGTGCGTTGCGGCCTGGCCCTCTACGGCCTCTCCCCGCTTCCCGAGGCGACGTCCGCGGACCTGGGGCTTGAACCGGCCATGACGGTGGGCAGCTACATCGCCAACGTGAAGGAAGTTCCCGCAGGTCAGGGCGTTTCCTACGGGCTGCGCTACCACACCGAGAAGCCCACGACCCTGGCTCTGGTGCCCCTCGGCTACGCCGACGGCGTGCCCCGCATCGCGGAGAACGCGCCGGTGCGCATCTACCCCGGCGCACAGGACGAAGCGGCCGGGCGTATCCCCGCGGGACCGGAGGGTAAGAACTACCGAGTGGTGGGTCGCATCGCCATGGACCAGATGGTTGTCGACCTGGGCGAGGCGGGCCTGAGCGACCCCGCTCTGGGCTACCTGGGAGCCCCGGTGGTTCTCTTCGGAGCCGGCGAGAACCCTCCCGTCGAAGAATGGGCCGAGGCCGCGCAGACCATTAACTACGAAATCGTGACCCGCATTTCGTACCGCGTGCCCCGCGTGTACGTGGGCGGCTCCTGGGTGGAGGCCGAACTCGACGGGCTCTGGGACACCGAGACCGCCGAGGCAGCGAACGAAGAGCGCGAGGGCTAAAAATGTCTGAGTATGTCTCCGCCGCCCTCGACCTGGACGTGACCGGGCCCGACCACACGCGCCGCCTGGCGCTCGCCCTGGCCGAATACCTTAAAGCCGGGGACGTGCTCCTGCTCTCCGGTGAGCTCGGCGCGGGCAAGACCACGTTCACCCGCTCCCTGGGGGAGGGGCTGGGCGTGCGCGAGGGCGTTATCTCCCCGACCTTCGTGCTCTCGCGCGTTCACCCGAACCTGCCGGAGGGCCCCCGACCCGGTGGCCCCGACCTGGTGCACGTGGACGCCTACCGCCTCTCCAGCGCCGAGGAGCTCGACGACCTGGACCTGGAGTTCTCCCTGCCGCGCTCGGTGACCGTCATCGAGTGGGGTCGCGGCAAGGCCGAGCACCTGAGCGATTCCCGCCTGGAGCTGGACTTTACCCGCCTGACCGGTGCCGATGCGCGCTTTGCCTACTCGGAGGAATTCAGCTGGGACGACGAAGATGAGAGCGTAGCCGAGGACGGCTCGGATGGTGTGGACCTCGAGGCGGATGTGTCCGAGCCTCGCCTGCTGCGCGTGCGCGCCTTCGGCCCCCGCTGGGAGGGTACCTTCGAGGAGCTCGCCGACCGACTCCGCGAGGCGTAGCCCCCCCCGTACAGATATGGCGGGCGGCCCGCTATAAGCCTCCCGGAGCCCCTCGGGCACCGCGTATCGCTCCCGGCGCACCCGCCGGGGGCCTCGGCGGGTGCGCGTTAGAATGGGAGGGTGCTAGTACTTGCCCTTGATTCATCCGCCACCGCATCCGTGGCGCTCGCCCGCGTGCACGGCTCCGAAGCCGGTGCTTCCTTTGATATCCTGGCCCGCTTCGAGAGCGAAGATACCCGCTCCCACGCCGAAGTCATGGCCCCCTTCGCCCACGCCGCCCTGCAGGAGGCCGGCGTTCGCGGCGAGGAGCTGGACGCGATTCTGACCGGTACCGGGCCCGGCCCCTTCACCGGCCTGCGCGCCGGTATTGTCACCGCGCGCGCCCTGGGATTTGCTTGGTCCGTGCCCGTGTACGGCATGATGAGTCTGACCGCTCTGGCCGAGCGTGCCTATCAAGAACGGGTATTCGCTCAGGGCGGGGGAGCCGGCGAGGCGGAAGGCGCTGAGCTGCTGGTCGCCTCCGATGCGCGCCGCCGCGAGGTCTACTCCGCACGCTACCGCGTCAACACCGAGGGCTACAGCCTGGTGGACGGGCCGACCGTGAGCCCCGCCTCCGAAATTCTGCCCGGTGAGGGCCCCTCCTACGCCTACGGCTACGGTGCCGGCCTGTACGCCGAAACCCTGCGCGAATTGGGCTGGGATCTTGTGGAAGCGGGGGAGGAAATCCACCCCCACGCCGAGTACCTGCTGGCTGCCGCGGCACGACGGGGCCTTGACGCCCTGAGCCTCGACACCTCAGCCCTGTACCTGCGTGACTCCGATGCGAAGATCCCCGCCGCGATGCTGGCCCGCCAGCAGAAGCAGGCCGCACGTGCTACCGCACAAACTGTCGGGCAGAGGGAGGGCTAAATGAGCGCAGCCGAGAACTCTGAAAACGTCGTGCGGGACGGTTTGGCCAGGGGCGCTCGCCTGCGCGTGGCTGAGTTGCCCGATGTGCAGGCCATGCATGCCATGGAGACCACCCTATTCCCCGCCGACGCCTGGCACATCGACATGTTCCTGGCGGAAATCACCCACCCGACCCGCACGTACTACCTGCTGGAGATCCCCGCGAAGAACGCGGTGGGCGATGACTCGGAGGCCGTTACCGAACGGTACTTCACCGATGGGGAAGATACCTGGCTCGCCATTGGCTATTGCGGTACCATGGTGGTCGCCGATACCGCCGACGTGCAGACCATCGGTGTGCTTCCCGAGTACGAGGGGCGCGGCTTCGGCCGGGCCATGCTCGAGCAGATGCACGCGAGAGCCCGCGAGCTGGGTGCCGAGCGCATCCTGCTGGAGGTGCGTGCCGACAACCCGCGCGCCCAGCGCCTCTACGAACGTAATGGCTACCGTGCGATTCACGTGCGCCGCCGCTACTACGAGGATGGGACCGATGCCATCATCATGGAATGTGCGTTCTAGATAGCACGGTATTCCCCCTCATTCCTCAGCTATTTTCTTCACCACAGCATTACACGTGCGGCCGACGTGAGGCCGCGCGACAGAAAGACGAACTATGAGCACTCGCGAACCCCTCGTGTTGGGCATTGAATCCTCCTGCGACGAGACCGGAATCGGCATTGTGCGCGGCGCGCAGCTGCTGAGCAACACCATTTCCTCCTCGATGGAGGAGCACGTGCGCTTCGGCGGCGTGATTCCCGAGATTGCCTCTCGCGCCCACCTGGATGCGATGATTCCCGCCCTCAAGGCGGCACTCGCCGAAGCGGACATTACCCTCGACGAAGTGGACGCCATCGCCGTCACCGCGGGTCCCGGCCTGGCCGGTGCCCTCATGGTGGGTGTTTCCGCGGCAAAGGCGCTCGCCATCGCCACCGGCAAGCCCCTCTACGGCATTAACCACCTGGTCGCCCACGTTGGCGTTGGTCTGCTCGAGGACAATGGCACCGAGGACGGCTCCGACCTGCTGGCCAACGCCGGCTCGGGCGGCCTGGGCGCGCTTCTGGTTTCTGGTGGTCACACCGAAATCCTGCAGGTGCGCGACATTACCTCCGACGTGCGTCTGCTCGGCGCAACCCTGGACGATGCCGCCGGTGAAGCCTACGACAAGGTCGCCCGCCTGCTCGGCCTCAACTACCCGGGCGGCCCCGCCATCGACCGCGCCGCCGCAGAGGGCAACCGCAACGCCTTCGTGTTCCCGCGCGGCCTGTCGAGCCGCAAGTTCATGGGCACCGCCGAGAACCCCGGAGAGCATCGCTACGACTTCTCCTTCTCGGGCCTGAAGACCGCCGTGGCACGCGTGATTGAGAGCTTCGAAGCCGCCGGTGAAGAGGTACCGGTCGCAGATATTGCGGCCTCCTTCCAGGAAGCGGTCGTGGACGTCATCACTAAGAAGGCGATGCTCGCCTGCCGCGAGCAGGGCATGAAGACCCTGCTGCTCGGCGGTGGCGTGGCGGCTAACTCGCGTCTGCGTGAGTTGCTTGCCGCCCGATGCGCCTCCGAGGGTGTGCGCCTGATTATCCCGAAGTTCACCCTGTGCACCGACAACGGCGCGATGGTTGCCGCCCTGGGTGCTCGCCTGGTCGCCGCGGGCTGCGAGCCCTCGGGCGTGGACTTTACGACGGACTCCTCGCTACCGGTGACCACTGTCTGTTTCTAAGTTGCCTGCTTCTAAACGGGCAACTCCTGCAGGAATATCAGCGCGAACGCGTTCATGCGGCTCGCCTTGAGACGCTCATGGAAATGCCTCGGCACAGTCTCTCAATGTACTGCGCCGAGGCATCTCTATATCTAAGTTTTTCTTCCCGTAGGGGAGCGGCACTAACGCAAGGCTTGCGCGCGGGACTGGGCGGCCACATCCAGGGCCACCTCACGCATCGAGCCGGTGCGCTCGAACACTGCACGCTGGCGGTCGGCGCCGGTACCCTCCGCGAGGATGCGGCGCACCTGCGCCAGCTCCAGCTCGCAGTCAAGATCGCGGGCCACCGGCTCCAGCTCGGGCAACAGCAGTTCAAAGTCCTCGCGCAGGGTGCGCTGCTCCGGCGCGTTGGAAACCACGATTTTTGCGTCCAGGCCGTAGCGGGCCACGCGCCACTTGTTCTCCTGCGCGTGCCAGGGCGCCAGCACCTCGGGCTTGTCACCTGCCTCGATGCGGCGGGAGAAGTACTCCACCAGGCACTGGGTGAACGCCACAACCGCGGCGACATCCGGCAGGGAGGCCAGGCCGTCGCAATAGCGCATCTCGATGGTGCCGTAGCGCGGTACCGGGCGCACATCCCAGCGGTCCTCGCTCGGGTCATTGATAACGTCGGTCGCCACGAGCGAGTCGAGGTACTCGCAGTACTGCTCCCAGGTGTCGAAGTGGAAGGGCAGGCCGTTGGTCGGCAGCTGCTGGTAGAGCTGGGTGCGGTGCGAGGCGTACCCGGTGTCGATGCCCTCCCAGTAGGGGGAGGAGCAGGAGAGTGCCAGCAGGTGCGGCCCGTAGTTGGTGAGCGCGTCAATGAGCGGCAGAACCTTATCGCGGGAGTCCACGCCCACGTGCACGTGCACACCGTAAATGACCATGTGGCGGCCCCAATACTGGGCGCGCTCGACCACGCGCCGATAGCGTTCCTTGTCCACGACGGGCTGCTCGGACCAGCGGGAGAACGGGTGCGTGCCCGCCGGGTAGAACTCGATACCCAGCCCGTCGGTAATCTCGCGGATGGTGTCGGTCAGCTCCTGCAGCTGGCGGCAGGCCTGCGCCACGGTCGTGCAGATGCCGGTGATGACCTCGATGGTGTTCTCCAGGAATTCCCCGGTCACGTGCGCCCGGTCGGAGGCGGGCTCCAGCAGCTCGGGGCGGCGCTCGCGCAGGATGCCGAGCACCTCGGCGGCGCGCTGGGTCAGTTCGCCGCTTTCACGGTCGATGAGTGCAATCTCCCATTCCACGCCGAGGGTGGACTGAGGGGAGGAAGCAAAGTCGATCATAGGACCTTTCCTGCGTCTGGAATTAGAGTCGTGCAAGTGCCGACTGCGGAAGCGGATATCGGTGGGCTCTGCCCGTTCGGGCGCCGGCCGGTGAGAACCGGCCCGGTGGGAAGCACCGTTGTCGGGCACCGTATCTAGTGTACGGTCTGACGGTGCTCAACGCCCTGTCGAACGCAGAATCCGGAACCGGTACCGTAACGAATCGTCACGAATGGTAACCCCCGCTCGGGGCTGGGGTGTCAAAGGCCGGAGGAGGTTAGAGGGGACGCACGTGCCAGCCGACGCGACGGGAATCTCTGCCCGCGCCGATGCGAGTGAAGACCAGCGTTGCCGGGCGGTACGAGGACTCCTGCGCGCCTCCAGAAAAATTAGCGTTCTTTTTCTGTTTCTTCTTGGTGGGCTTAGAACCCGCCGAACCCAGCAGGCGCGCACGCAGCTGTTCCGGCACAATATCCACGCCGCGCTTCTTAATCGTCAGCGCGGTAAAACCCTGCTCGCGCACCCATCGCTTCAACTGCTTCTCCTGCAAGGGAATCTCCTCCAACACCTCGTAGCAGGTGACCAGCGGATGCTCCACCGGCTCGGCGGAGCACAGGTACGCCAGGTGCTCGTCCAGTAGCTGCGCGCCAATGCTCTGCGCAAACTCCGCGACCAGGTGCGAGCGCACAATCGCGGGGGCGGGCTCCAGTAGGTACTCACCCGGCTGTGGCAGGGACACCGGAACCTCCACGCTCCGCTCGGCCTCGGCCGCCGTGAGGGCGCTGCGGAAGCTCACCGCCTCGTAGGGCGGCAATAGGTCGGCAACCTCGCCGGCCGCCTCGGTCGCGGGCGATGCCGTGTCGGCCGACAGCTCGCGCACCGAGGTTGCGGTGCGGGCCACGCCCTCCTGGGCCAGTGCATTAAACCAGAGAACGAGCTCGGCGAGGGAACCCTCCGACTGAATCCACTCTGCCTCAACGCGTGGGGCGGAGTTCGCCTCCGAGGCGATGTCCTCGGGGGAGGGGATACCCTCGTGCGGAAAACCGGGCCCCAGCTTCACACCCATCGGCATGCCGGTGCGCGCCAGGCCCAGCACGAACGAGAACGGGGGCGAGAACGCCTCAGGGTCGAAGAGGCGCTCCGTCTGCGCCTTCTTGGCCCCTCGCAGCTCGCGGCGGGCCGGGTCCAACCACAGAATGGCGGGGGAGGCGCCCGCGCCATCGGTGAGGGGAGCTTCCGAGCCTGCACCGCTGGCGGGGCCGTAGGCGGTGACATCGCCCGAGTACACGCGTGCCCGCGGGCAGAACGCCAGGTTTGCCGCGGCGAATGAGGCGGTCAGCGGATCGAGCTCCACCGCCACGGCGGAACCGCGAGCCGCGGCGTAGACGGCGGTATCCGAGCCGATGCCGCACCCCAGGTCGGCCACGAGTCCCGGAACCCGCGCGAGGCGGTCGGCGCGGTAGTGCGCAATCACCGGGCGGGTGGCCTGCTCCGCCGCCTCCTGAGTCAGCATGAGGACGCGGGCGCGCTCGCCGAACTTGGCGCGCGCACGAGTGCGAGCCTGCGCCAGGGAGATGATGGCGGAGGATTCCTCGGGGCTGAACCCGCGTGAACGCAGGGATGTGACGGCGCCGAGGGTATCGGAGCCCAGCGGGTAGAGCTCATCGGCTGCCGCGAGCGCCTGGTCGCTGAGGGGCAGCGGAGGAGCGGGAGAAAAACCGAGCGGGTATTCTCCTGCAGGAAGAGCTTCGGGGGATGCGTTAGGGCTGTGGGGCATGTCCCCATTTTACGGGCCTTCGCCCGGGGAGTTGTGCCCCCTGCCGGAGCCCGCCCGCCGGGCCGCCCAGACCCGGTGTCGACCCCTGTTCGCCTTGCGGTGAAACGCTCCGGCGGAGGGCGGGTTTTCTTGACCGAAAGCACCGGTGAAACTAGAGTTGAGGTAGCACTCGAGACGGCGTTTGGGTGCATCACCGCGCCGCCGTCTCGCATCAAACGTTAATCCACAATCCGGAGGAACCGATTATGGCCATCAAGCCGCTGGAAGACCGCGTCGTTATCAAGATCGAACAGGCTGAGCAGACCACCGCATCCGGTCTGGTCATCCCCGAGACTGCGAAGGAAAAGCCGCAGGAAGCACGCGTTGTCGCCGTTGGTCCCGGCCGCGTGGATGAGAAGGGCAACCGCATCCCCGTTGACATCAAGGAAGGCGACGTTGTCGTGTTCTCCCGCTACGGTGGCACCGAGGTCAAGTACCAGGGCGAGGAGTACCTGATTCTCTCCGCACGCGACGTTCTGGCAATCGTCGACTAATACTTTCAGATGCTCATGCGCCGTACCGTTCACCCGGTGCGGCGCATGAGCTATCATCTGCCCCCTCATTTTCTTTCTGTGACGCACTAGGAGTAGCGAACACATGGCTAAGCAGCTTGAATTCAACGATGCAGCCCGCAAGTCCCTGCAGGCCGGCGTCGATAAGCTGGCAAACGCGGTCAAGGTAACCCTTGGCCCGCGCGGGCGCAATGTTGTGCTCGACAAGCAGTGGGGTGCACCCGTCATCACCAACGACGGCGTGTCCATTGCCCGCGAGATCGAACTGGACGACCCGTACGAGAACCTGGGCGCCCAGCTGGCGAAGGAAGTCGCCACCAAGACCAACGACGTTGCCGGCGACGGCACCACCACCGCAACCGTGCTCGCGCAGGCGCTGGTGAACGAGAGCCTGCGCAACGTGACCAGCGGTGCGGCCCCCGCCGACGTCAAGCGCGGCATCGAGGCGGCCGTGGAGGCTGTCTCCGCACGCCTGCTCGAGAACGCACGCCCCGTGCAGGGCCCCGAGGTGGCGCACGTCGCCGCTATCTCCGCCCAGTCCGAGCAGATTGGTGAGCTGCTGGCTCGCGCCTTCGAGAAGGTCGGCCAGGACGGCGTTATCACCATCGAGGACGGTTCCTCCACCGAGATTGAGCTGGAGATCACCGAGGGTATGCAGTTCGACAAGGGCTACCTCTCGCCCTCCTTCGTGACCGACGCCGAGCGCGGCGAGGCTGTTCTGGAGAACACCCTGGTGCTGCTCTACCAGGGCAAGATTTCCACCATCGCAGAGATCATGCCCGTGCTCGAGAAGATCGTTCAGGCGAAGAAGCCGCTGACCATCATCGCTGAAGACGTTGATGGTGAGGCGCTCTCCGCCCTGGTCGTGAACAAGCTGCGCGGCACCATCAACGTGGTTGCCCTGAAGGCCCCCGGTTTCGGTGACCGCCGCAAGGCCATCATGCAGGATCTGGCAATCTTGACCGGTGGTACCGTCGTGACCGGCGAGCTCGGCATTGACCTGCCGCAGGTCACCCTCGAGCACCTGGGTTCGGCACGCCGCGTGACCGTGACCAAGTCCCACACCACCATCGTGGATGGCGGCGGCGACCCCGAGGCCATCGAGGACCGCGTGCAGCAGCTGCGCCGCGAAATCGAGCGCGTGGACTCCGAATGGGACCGCGAGAAGCTCAAGGAGCGCCTGGCTAAGCTGGCCGGCGGCGTGGGCGTCATCAAGGTCGGCGCCGCAACCGAGGTTGAGGCGAAGGAACGCAAGCACCGCATCGAGGACGCTGTGTCCTCCACCCGTGCCGCTCTGGAAGAGGGCATCGTCTCCGGTGGTGGGTCCGCGCTGGTCCACGCCCTGAAGGCGCTGGACGGCCTGGAGCTGGATAACCACGACGCAAACGTGGGCGTGCAGATTGTTCGCCGCGCCCTGGTCCAGCCGCTGCGCTGGATTGCGGAGAACGCCGGCGAGGACGGCTACGTCATCGTCTCCAAGGTCTCCGAGCTGCCCGTGGGTCACGGCTACAACGCCAAGACCGGCGAGTACGGCGACCTGATTGAGGCCGGCGTGATTGACCCGGTGAAGGTGACTCGTTCGGCCCTGCAGAACGCCTCCTCTATCGCGGCTCTGGTGCTGACCACCGAGACCCTGGTGGTTGAGAAGCCCGAAGAAACTGAAGAAGACTAAATAACGAGCGTGCCCGGTACTGCCCCCTGAACTGGAGGCGGTACCGGGCACTAGCTATCCCCTCAACGCCGCAGCATCGGGGTCTTCGAGTGCAAGAACCCGGTGCCCGCCGCCATTCTTCGGGGCGGCTCGGTATCTTCCGAGCGAAGAAACCCTAAGCGGCTTATCATAGAAGGTAGACTGTCCGTTTCCGCACCCTCCGGAGCATCCGGCGGACGCGCCCGCTCAGAACCCGCGTGGGCCGCCGCCCGGTACTCGCGCCGGGGGAGTGGGGTACATACCGCGACACCTTATAAAGCGCTTCCCCACGGCAAAATCGCACCGGCGAAGCACACCATCCGAAAGGTAGACAATGACCATCCCCACCGCTCTGTCCGAGGATCCCTTCGGCTTCACCGGCCTGACCTACGACGATGTGCTGCTGCTGCCCGGCAACACCGACGTCATTCCTTCCGAGGCTGACACCTCCACCCGCCTGTCCAAGCGCATTAACCTGAACATCCCCATCATTTCCGCGGCTATGGACACCGTGACCGATTCCGCTATGGCCATCGCCATGGCGCGCCTGGGTGGTCTCGGCGTGATTCACCGTAACCTTTCCATCGAGGACCAGGCCGCACACGTGGACCGCGTGAAGCGTTCCGAGTCCGGCATGATTATTAACCCCGTGACCATCGGTGCGGACGCCACCATCGCCGAGTACGACGAGGTGTGCGGTTACTACCGCGTCTCCGGCCTGCCCGTCGTGAGCGAAGAGGGCGTGCTGGAAGGCATCATCACCAACCGCGATATCCGCTACATGGCCCGCGGCGACTTCGAGAACATCCGCGTTCGCGACATCATGACCCCCATGCCGCTGGTGACCGCCCGCCCCGGCGTTTCCAAGGACGAGGCTTTCGCCCTGCTCTCCCACAACAAGATTGAGCGTCTGCCCCTCGTGGACGAGGCCGGCAAGCTGGCCGGTCTGATCACCCTCAAGGACTTCGTGAAGACCGAGCAGTACCCCCGCGCCACCAAGGACGAGGACGGACGCCTGCGCGCGGGTGCCGCTATCGGCTTCTTCGGCGACGGCTACGAGCGCGCCATGACCCTGGTCGAGGCCGGCGTGGACGCCCTCTTCGTAGATACCGCAAACGGCCACTCCCAGGGTGTGCTGGACATGATTGCTCGTCTGAAGAAGGACCCCGCCGCCGCACACGTGGACGTTATCGGTGGTCAGGCCGCAACCCGCCAGGGTGCTCAGGCCATCATCGACGCCGGCGCCGACGCCGTGAAGGTTGGCGTGGGCCCGGGCTCCATCTGCACCACCCGCATCATTGCGGGCGTGGGCGTGCCCCAGGTGACCGCGGTCAACGAGGCCGCTAAGGCAGCCATCCCCGCCGGCGTCCCCGTGATTGCCGACGGCGGTATGCAGTACTCCGGTGAGATTGGCAAGGCTCTGGTGGCCGGCGCCGACTCCGTGATGCTCGGCTCCCTGCTGGCCGGCACCACCGAATCCCCCGGCGACCTGATTCTCGTGAACGGCAAGCAGTTCAAGGCGTACCGCGGCATGGGTTCGCTGGGCGCTATGCAGACCCGCGGCCGCCACAAGTCCTTCTCGAAGGACCGTTACTTCCAGGCCGACGTCTCCAGCGAGGAGAAGCTGATTCCCGAGGGCATCGAGGGTCAGGTTCCCTTCCGCGGCCCGCTCTCCGCAGTGATTCACCAGCTCGAAGGTGGCCTGCGCCAGACCATGTTCTACGTCGGTTCGCGCACCATCGAAGAGCTCAAGAACAAGGGCCAGTTCGTGCGCATCACCCCCGCGGGCCTGAAGGAATCGCACCCGCACGACATCACGATGACCGTTGAGGCACCGAACTACCGCCGCTAAGACGCATCACCAACGATGATTCGCCGCACGGCGTGCACACCGCGCGCCGTTGAGCCCGTCCCGTACCCTCCCGGGTACCGGGGCGGGCATCGGTGCGAATAACGCCCGGCGGCACCCCTCAAACCGAATTCGAAAGGATTCACCCATGTCTGAAATTCAGATTGGCCTCTCTAAGAGCGCCCGACCCACCTACTCCCTGGACGACGTGGCGCTGGTACCCACCCGCCGTACCCGCGATCGCCGCGATGTCGACACCTCCTGGCAGATTGACGCCTTCAAGTTCGACACCCCGATTATTGGTGCGCCCATGGACTCGGTCATGTCCCCGGCGACCGCTATTGCCCTGGGCAAGCTGGGCGGTCTGGGTGTGCTAAACCTCGAGGGCCTGTGGACCCGCTACGAGGACCCGCAGCCGCTACTCGACGAGATCGTTGAGCTGCCCGAGGCGGACCCCGCCTCCGCAACCACCCGCATGCAGCAGATTTACTCCGAGCCGATCAAGCCGGAGCTGATTACCGCACGCCTGGAAGAGATTCGCGACTCCGGCGTGGTGGTTGCCGGTTCGCTGAGCCCGCAGAATACTCAGGAGTACTACGAGACCGTGGTGAAGGCCGGCGTTGAGCTGTTCGTCATCCGCGGTGCATCCGTCTCTGCCGAGCACCTTTCGACCTCGCACGAGCCGCTGAACCTGAAGAAGTTTATCTACGAGCTGGACGTTCCCGTCATCGTCGGTGGCGTGGCTGGTTATTCGCAGGCTAAGCACCTGATGCGCACCGGTGCCGCCGGTGTGCTGGTGGGCTTCGGCGGTGGTTCTGCCCAGACCACCCGACAGGGCCTGGGCATTTCCGCACCGATGGCAACCGCCATCGCCGACGTGGCTGCGGCACGTTCGGACTACCTGGACGAGTCCGGCGGCCGCTACGTGCACGTGATTGCTGACGGTTCCCTGGGCCGCTCCGGCGATATGGTGAAGGCGCTCGCCCTCGGTGCTGACGCCGTGATGCTGGGCGCTCCGCTGGCTCGTGCATCCGAGGCTCCAGGTCAGGGCCTGTACTGGGGCAACGAGGCGCACTCGCTGGACTTCCCGCGCGGCGTGCGCACCCCGCTGGGTGTTGTCGGCTCCCTGGAGGAGGTCCTGTACGGTCCTTCGCACCACGTGGACGGCACCAGCAACATTGTCGGCGCGCTCAAGCGCGCGATGGCTAACTGCGGCTACCTGGAGCTGAAGAAGTTCCAGAAGGCCGAGCTGACCGTGGTCCCTTCCTACCGCGGCTAATGTAGCGTCATGAATCACCGCTCGGCGGCTACGGGGCTATCCCCGCGGCCGTCGGGCGGTGCCTTCTATCTGCAGTGTGAAAAGAACGGTTGTAGGCGGAATAGTCCCCGCGCCACGGGCGTTCAAGCTCACACAGCGATAGCGTAAAATAGATATAACCCCGCGCAAGTGCGCGGATTAGCACCAACACGTTGAGGTAATTTTCGTGACCAATTCTGTGAACCTGGACCAGCTCGAAGAGCGTCCCGTCCTGGTGGTGGATTACGGTGCTCAGTACGCGCAGCTCATTGCTCGACGCGTGCGTGAGGCCGGCATCTACTCCGAAATCGTCCCCCACTCCATGAGCACCGAGAAGATGCTCGCCAAGAACCCGGCAGCCATCGTGCTTTCCGGCGGCCCCTCCTCGGTTTACGCCGACGGCGCCCCCAAGGGTGATAAGGCCCTCTTCGAATCCGGCGTACCGATCTTCGGTATCTGCTACGGCTTCCAGGTCATGGCCCAGACCCTCGGCGGTACCGTGGCCCAGACCGGCCTGCGCGAATACGGCGCAACCGACGCCGTCGTCTGCGCTGAGAACTCCTCCTTCCTGACCGGCACCCCCACCACCCAGAACGTGTGGATGTCTCACGGTGACTCCGTGACCGAGGCTCCCGAAGGCTTCGAGGTGCTGGCAAAGACCCCCGGCGCATCCGTGGCAGCATTCGTGGACGAGTCCCGCAAGCTCGGCGGCGTGCAGTGGCACCCCGAGGTGAAGCACTCCGACTACGGCCAGGTCGCCCTGGAGAACTTCCTCTACAACGTGGCTGGCCTGAAGCCCACCTGGTCCACCGACAACATCATCGAGGAACAGGTCGCCAAGATCCGCGAGCAGGTCGGCGGCGACCGCGTTATCTGCGCGCTCTCCGGCGGCGTTGACTCCTCCGTGGCGGCAGCACTTGTGCACAAGGCTGTCGGCGACCAGCTCACCTGCTTCTTTATCGACCACGGTCTGCTCCGTGAGGGCGAGCGCGAACAGGTTGAGAAGGACTACGCAGCGTCCATGGGTATCAAGGTCATCACCATCGACGAGTCCGAGCGTTTCCTCTCCGCACTCGAGGGCGTCACCGAGCCCGAGGCGAAGCGTAAGGCTATCGGCCGCGAGTTCATCCGTTCCTTCGAAGAGGCACAGCGCAAGCTGATTGCAGAGGCCGGCGAAGAGGGCGCAGACATCAAGTTCCTGGTTCAGGGTACCCTGTACCCGGACGTTGTCGAGTCCGGCGGCGGCGACGGCACCGCAAACATTAAGAGCCACCACAACGTGGGCGGCCTGCCCGACGACCTGACCTTCGAGCTGGTGGAGCCGCTGCGCACCCTGTTCAAGGACGAGGTTCGCGCTATCGGTCGTGAGCTCGGCGTTCCCGAGAAGATTGTGGCGCGTCAGCCCTTCCCCGGCCCCGGCCTGGGTATCCGCATCGTCGGTGAGGTGACCCGCGAGAACCTGGAGACCCTGCGCGCAGCTGACGCCATTGTGCGTGAAGAGCTGACCGCGGCTGGCCAGGACGAGCACATCTGGCAGTGCCCCGTGGTTCTGCTGGCTGGCGTTCGCTCCGTGGGCGTTCAGGGCGACGGCCGTACCTACGGTCACCCGATTGTTCTGCGCCCGGTCTCGTCTGAGGACGCGATGACCGCTGACTGGTCGCGCCTGCCCTACGACCTGCTGGCTAAGATCTCGAACCGTATTACGAACGAGGTCAAGGACGTTAACCGAGTGGTGCTGGACGTTACCTCCAAGCCCCCGGGAACCATTGAGTGGGAGTAATCCCCACTTTGGGCTACGTAGCTTTGTAGCTGAGAGCCCGTGAAGAAGCCGCCCGGTGCATCCTGTCGTGGATGCGCCGGGCGGCTTTAGCTATGGGGCAGAGAAATATTAATGCGAAACGGATATTTTCTTCGAAATTAAAGAAAACCGCTTATTTTTTTAAACTACGAGTCTAAATAAAAGAAATACACTCCGGAAAATTCCGCAAAAATAAGCGGGACAGAAATATTTAATACGGCCGATTCGGGTGGCGAATCGAACTGCGCCAATGCGCGCTCGAGCCCAGGCCAAAATGCAGACCAAAGAAGGCCCCAAAACACAGGAACCCAAAAGCGCAGGCCATGTACACGCCGTAGGTCAGCACCAGGAAATCGGAGTCGTGTTCCAGGCCGGAGAGTACCAGGTGAGTCAGGTTTACGCCCAAAACGGCAAGCCATACGACGCTTGCCACCGCAATCAACCAGGACAGTAGGCTCAGTACCGGGTGCGGGACCCTAAACGTGCGTTCCTCGACTTGGGCTTCTGAACGGGTAGAGGCTACGGAGGCAACCGCTGAAACGCTCGTAGCGGCGGACGCGGAACGCCACGGGATATGCACCCCGGCGTGGGGGTGGGCGGCGCGGCGCGGGGTTTTCTGACGCGCTACCTTGGGGGAGGGGACACCCCCGGAGTCGGAAGGGCTGGAGAGGTAAGGCTGCTGCATTGCGTGCTCCCGGCGAGATCTTGAAGGGAACTAATCCTGCTGAGTTCGCTTCGTGAGAGTATGGACGGCAGACGAGTTCATACGGTAGGAAATGCAATCTCTGCGTATTTCTAGAGTAAATTTGATGTATAAAAAATACGAGGGTTTCGGCAAATATGATGCAATATGACGCGAAAATTTCGAAATGGCATCCCGTGAAATACTCAACCTTAATCTGAAGGTATAGGCGGGCAATATTAGACAGGCCCACATTCTCGAGAATATTCCTCGCCACCTCTTCCTCGGCGCCCGAACGTGAGACCATGGAAAAGGCGGCCTAGCGCAACGGCGCGGTGCGCATCCAAAATAAGGGCCAACGCGGTGACCGAAGGAGCGTCTTGTGGGAATCATCCTGCCCCTCATCTACCTGGTTGCAGGGCTGACGCTGGCGCTCATCCTGCCCGAGCACCGGGGCACACGGCTCAAGGAATGGGCCTCGGCCCTGCTGACCCGCTGGATTATCCCCGCCGTCATCATCTACACGGTCGCCACCAGCCGCCCAGAGCTGTTCTTCGTGGCCGCGTCCACCATGGTTATGATGCTCCTCGGCGTACTCGGTGCCGGGCGGATTACCCGCGATCCCGTGCAGAAGCTCGCCTTCGTCTACCTGAACGCCGGGCTCTTCGGCATCCCCGTGGTCGCGGGCATCTGGGGCGATGAAGCCGTGCGCGTCTACATCGGCGCGTACATCGGCAACTCCATCATGGGCAATATTCTGGGTACCTCGCTGCTGCGGGGAGACTCGAGGGCCGAATCAGGTGAAGGTTCCCCACCCCGTACGGCTACCGCCCCGAGCCGCGGCGCAACCATCCGCAGGGTACTGCGAGGGCTGCGAACGAGCCCGCCCGTCATCGCCGTGGTGCTCGGCCTGCTGTGCCTGCCCGCCGGGCCCTTCCTGAGCCAGCACGGGGCCGGGTTCTACCGGGTGCTGACCTGGGTCTTCAGCTTTATCGGAATGATCGTTCTGGGCATGTGGCTCGGGGCCGCCAAGCTGCACCGCGCAGACCTGACCCGGGCCGCCGGATGGGCGGTGCTCCGCGCCGCGCTCGTGAGCGTCTACAGCCTCGGCGTGTTGGCGCTCGCCCGTTGGGCGCACGACGCGGCGGGCGTACACTTCGACCAGCTACTGGCCTACCCGCAGGTGCTCTTCATTCTGGGAGTCCTGCCGCCTGCCGCCAATATCGTGATTCTTGAGACCCACTACCGGCACGAGGGCACCGCAGCCCCCGTCATTGCCGCAGGGGCGGTCGTCAGCGGGGGTCTTATCGCGATGGCGGTACCGATTCTTCAGCTTGCGTTCTCCGGTTAGCCGGATCCGAAACGAGCACACAACGAGTGGGTACAGCAAAAGGAGGGCGGGGATCGTACAATCCCCGCCCTCCCGCGGTTCTACGCCGACCTAGAGGTCAGCAGCCGTCGGACAGCTTTCGCTATCGAACGATGTGGTAGACCTTTGCCTCGTAGGGGCGCAGGGTCGAACCCGCATCGTCCTTGTAGTTCGAGCTCACCAGCTCGACGCGGGCGCCAGACTCGCGTGCCTCGTTCAGCACGGCGAAGTCGCGCTCCTGCTCCTCGGCGGTGAAGTTCGAAATCACCAGCAGAGACTCGTTCGCCGGGGAACCGTCCGCGCCACCGGTACGGGTGTAGGCGTACACAGCCTCGTCCTCGTCGTGCGGAACCTGGAGCGAATCCACCGGAGCGAAGGAGGCGTAAACCATCAGGTCCTTCAGCTCGCCGCGGCGCAGGTTGACCAGGTGCTGGTAGTGGTAGAACACCGAATCGGGGTCGGCCAGAACTGCCTCGGCGTTGATTTCGGGGTAGTTCGGGTTCACGTTAATCCAGGTGGTCACGCCCTCGGGGCTGAAGCCGGCGTTCGCCGAGCTGTCCCACTGAACCGGGGTACGAGCGTTGTCGCGGCCCTTGATGTAGATAGCCTGCATCGCCTCTTCGTGGCTCAGACGCTTGTGGTCAACGTGCATGTCCTCGTAGAAGCGAATCGAGTCACCATCGCGGTAATCCTCAATCGAATCGAACTTCACGTTGGTCATGCCGATTTCTTCACCCTGGTAGATGTACGGGGTGCCCTGCATGAAGTGCAGGGTGGTCGCCAGCTGCTTAGCGGACAGGGTGCGGAACTCATCCGAATCGTTACCGAAACGGGAGACCACGCGCGGCTGGTCGTGGTTGTTCCAGTACAGCGAACCCCAGGCGTTACCCTCCAGAGTGGTCTGCCAGTCGTTCAGGATGCGCTTGAGCTCGGTCAGCTTGTACGGCGCGTAGGACCACTTGCCGCCCAGCTTGCCGTTCGGGTCGTTGTCCACGCCCATGTGATCGAAGTGGAAGATCATGTTCAGCTCACCGGTGTGGTAGCCAGCCCACAGCTTAGCGTCCTCGGGGCTGGTTGCGCTGGTCTCGCCCACGGTCATCACGTCGTAGCGGCTGAAGGTCTCGCGGGTGAGCTCCTTCATCCACGGGTGCACCATGGTGCCATTCGTAATGACGAACGGAATCGAGGAGGTGTGCTTCTCAAAGTCGGTGGAGGGGTCATCCGGGAAGCCCTCGGGCTTGGAGATGATGTTAATGGCGTCCAGGCGGAAGCCGTCAACGCCCTTGTCCAGCCACCAGCGAACCATAGAGTACAGATCCTCGCGAACCTTTTCGTTCTCCCAGTTCAGGTCGGGCTGTTCCTTGAAGAAGATGTGCAGGTAGAACTGGCCGGTTGCCTCGTCCCACTCCCAGGCCGGGCCACCAAACTCGGATGCCCAGTTGTTCGGCGGAATCGGCTTGCCGTTCTCGTCGAAGCCCTTCGGGTCCTTCCAGATGTAGTAGTCGCGGTAGGGGTTGTC